>JBDSMX010000209.1:0-24290 GCA_039915645.1 Gemmatimonadales bacterium
TTGCGCGACCGATTCGGCAAGATCGACGGGCTCAAGGTCTGCATTGTGGGCGACGTGCTGCATTCGCGGGTCGCGCGCAGCAACATCTGGGGGCTGCTCAAGCTCGGCGCCGAGGTCGCGGTGTGCGGCCCGCCGACCTTGTTGCCGAGTCATGTGGCCGACCTCGGTGTCACCGTATTCCGGCGCGTCGAGGAAGCCATTGAGTGGGCCGATGCCCTCAACGTGCTGCGGCTGCAGCTCGAACGCATGCACGCAGGATTCATCCCGTCGCTCCGCGAATACAACCGGCTCTTCGGCGTCACCACCGAAAAATTGTCGCGTGCGCCAAAGGATCTACTGATTCTGCACCCTGGCCCGATGAACCGCGGCGTCGAGATCGATTCCGATGTCGCTGACGGCGACCATTCCGTGATCCTGCCGCAGGTGACCAATGGCGTCGCCGTGCGGATGGCTGTGCTTTACCTGCTGGCAGGCGGGGCGCCGGATTGGGCGTCCGCTGGAGGCGACGCATCGTGAGTGCGATCCTGTTCCGTGGTGGCCGCGTGATCGACCCGTCGCAGCAGCTCGACGAGGTCACCCACTTGCTGGTCCAGGATGGCAAGGTGGCCGCCATCGGGCGCGACATCGGTACCCCGGACGGCGCCCGGGTGATCGATGCAACAGGGCTCGTCGTTGCCCCCGGCCTCATCGATGTGCACGTCCATCTGCGCGAGCCGGGGCAGGAGGATCGCGAGACGATCGCAACTGGCGCTGCGAGTGCCGTGGCGGGTGGCTTCACCGGCATCTGCGCGATGCCGAACACCGATCCGGTGATCGACAACCAGGCGGCCGTCGGCTTCGTCAAGGCACGCGGCCTCGAGGCGGCACTTGCTCGCGTCTATCCCATTGGGTGCATCTCGCTGGGGCAGCGTGGCGAACAACTCGCCGAATTCGGCGAGATGGTTGCCGCCGGTGCCGTCGCGGTCAGCGATGATGGCCATCCGGTGATGTCGAGCCAGTTGATGCGAACGGCGATGGAGTATGCCCGGATCTTCGGCATCCCGGTCGCCGATCATTGCGAAGACACGCCGCTCGCGCACGGTGGCGCGATGCATGAGGGGATCGTCAGCACCCGACTCGGGCTCAAGGGAATTCCGTCGGCGGCCGAGGAGATCCACGTGGCCCGCGACTGCATCCTCGCCGATCTCACGGGCGGGCATGTCCATCTCTGTCACATGAGCACGCGTGGTTCGGTCGACCTGATCCGTCGCGCCAAGGAGAAGGGACTTCCGGTGACGGCCGAGGCCGCGCCGCACCATTTCTCGTTGACGCATGAGCGGTGCGAAGGCTACGACACCAATGCCAAGATGAACCCGCCGCTGCGTGAGGCCGAAGACCGGGATGCCATCCGCTCGGCGCTTGCCGACGGCACCATCGACTGCATCGCGACGGACCACGCACCACATCACTACGATGCCAAGGAGCGCGAGTTCGATGATGCGCCGAATGGCATTATCGGACTCGAGACGGCGCTGTCGATCGGACTGCGTGAGCTGGTGAACCCGGGACTCCTCTCGCTCTCGACGCTGATCGAGCGGATGAGTACGGCTCCCGCGCGGCTCTGGCATCTCGACGGCGGATCACTCCGCCCCGGAGGCGTCGCCGACCTCGTGGTCTTCGATCCGGTTGCGACCTGGACGGTGGAGCCGAACCGGTTCCGGTCGAAGTCGCGCAACACGCCCTGGGGGGGAGAGACCCTCCCGGGTCTGGTGCATTGGACACTGGTCGCTGGACGACCGGTTTACCAGCGGGCACCGTGATAGATTGGAAGGGTCCGCGCCCCTGCTCCCGGGGACTGGCTGCCCATCAGGTATCCTGGAATCGATGACCCAGACTCCCCACGATCTCGCCGCCGTCGAACAGCTCCTCGAAGAGCGTGACGCCATCCACGGCTGGCTGTCGCGCCTCGACGCGGCCAGTGCGTCCGCTCCCGATTCGGTGCGGGCCCGGGTCCGCCGCGACTACGAAGTCCGGATGGATGGCCTGACCGAGCGACTTCGGGTGCACGCGGACGCCGTCTCCGGAAAGCTGAAGGACGACCGGGCCGAGCATGCCGAGCTCGCAGCGCGTGCCACCGCGGCGCGCGAGGCATTGGCCGAGGCTGAGCTCCGGCATCTGGTCGGGGAGTTCGAGGGCGAACGCTACGACGCCGAGCGCACGCGGCACAGCAGCGACCTCGAGACGTTCGAACTCTCGCTTACGGCCGCCTCGGAACGAATCGCCAGACTCGAGGAGGTCCACGCGCTGGTTGCTGCCGCGCCGAAGGACGCCCCGCCGAAGGAGCCGGTGTCGGCCCCGGTCCTCACGACGCCTGAGGTGGAGCCGCCGCCAGCTGCGGAACCGATGGCCCCGGAAGTCGTGATCCAGTTCGACTCGGAAGTCGAAGAAATCGAGATCGACGATCTCGCCCCGGACAACAATGACGACCTGCTCGCGGTCTTCGAGGATGTCGACTCGCTGCCGCCGATGATCTCTCCCGTCTCGGACTTCGCACCGCTTTCGTTCCGGCCGAGCGGGAACACGCCCTCGGAGCCGGCCCGCCCGGTCACGCCACCGCTGCGGTCGAACACGCCGCCGCTGGGGATGCCGGCCGACGTCCCGCCGCGCTTTGTCCGACCGGGCGAAGTCGTCGCGGCGCCCGCACAAAGCGAGCACGCCTCGGACTCCCTCTTCGAGCAGGATATCGTGGCGGCGAGCCCGACCATCGAGCAGCCGGTGAGCGTGGCAGGCCGGACGCTCCGTTGCGGTGAATGTGGGGCGATGAACCGGCCGTTGGAGTGGTACTGCGAGAAGTGCGGCGCGGAACTCACGGCCCTTTAGCGCGGTCGGGCCGAGCCTCGCTCGACCGACCGAAGCGCAAAAAACTCGCCCGCCGAAGCTCTCGCTCCGGCGGGCGTTTCAACTACTGGGCTTCGAGAAGCTTACTTCGCCTTGGCGGCGTTCAGCGCCTTGGCAAGCCGGCTCTTGGTGCGGGCCGCGGTGTTGCGGTGCACGATGTTCTTCCGCCCGGCGCGATCGATCAGCGAGGAGGCTTCCTGCAGTGCCATCGCGGCATCGTCAGGGGAGGCCGTCCGGACCTTCTTGATCGCGGTGCGAAGCTCGCTGCGGGCCGCCTTGTTGTGGGCGGTGCGGGCCTTCGTCTGGCGCATGCGCTTCTTGGCGGACTTGATGCGTGGCACGGTGTTCCCCTGGCAGCTGCGTTGATCAAGATGGGGGAGGCCCACCGAGGGTCCCCGCAAGCCCTGTAGGATAGTGAACAGGCCTCTCGCCGACAAGGGGGGACTGGGGCAAACCTTTGACCAAGTCGCTGTCCCGGACTAGGTTGGACCACTTCTCCCGCGCCGAAGGAACTCCCCTGCTGGACTTTCTCCTCGCCCTCCCGATGCTGCTCTTCGCCCTTGTGGCGCATGAGTTTGCCCACGGCTGGGTTGCCCACTCCCAGGGGGACGATACCGCCTACAAGCTCGGGCGGTTGACGCTCAATCCGATCCCCCATATCGACCCCTTCCTGACCCTGATCCTGCCGGTCCTGCTCTGGGTCGGCTCCAATGGGGCGTTCACCTTTGGCGGCGCGAAGCCGGTGCCGATCAACCCCCGGAATTTCCGGAACTACCGCCGGGGTGACATCCTGACGTCCGGGGCAGGGGTCGTCACCAATGCCCTGCTGGCCGTGGTCTGCACCCTGCTGTTCATCCTGGTGGGGTGGCTGCACCAGCTCAGCGGAGGGCTCGGCACCTCGACGGCTAACGCCGCCCAGCAGATGCTGACTTACGGGGTCATGATCAACTGCGTCCTCGCGGTGTTCAACCTGATTCCGATTCCACCGCTCGACGGCTCCCGGCTCTTCTATCACCTGCTTCCCCCGGCGCTGGGGGCCAGGTACCGCTCCCTGGACCGGTTCGGCTTCGCGATTCTCCTCGTGTTGATGCTGTTGGGCAAGGGGCTGATCACCACGCTCCTGACCCCGGCCTACTGGAGCGCCGAGCACCTGCTGGCCCTGGCCAACCCCTTCGCGGTAGCGGCCGCCGCCGACATCTTCCAGCCATGAGTACAACGCTTGACCCGCTGGCAGGGGAGCTGGAGCAGGGCGCCGGGTTTGTCGTGGCGCTGGATGGCTTCACCGGTCCCCTCGATCTCCTCCTGCATCTGGTGCGCGAGGAGCAGATCGACATCGCCGATATTCCGGTGGCGAGGATCTGTGACCAGTTCCTCGGCATCATCCATTCGCTTGGCCTCAACCAGGCCGCCGACTATCTCGAGATGGCCGGTCGGCTCATCCGGCTCAAGGCGCAGTTGCTGTTGCCGCGCCGCACCGACGACGACCAGTGGGAAGATCCACGCGCCGAACTGGTCCGCCGTCTGCTCGAGTATCAGCAGATCAAGGAGATCGCGCTGCAGTTCTCGCGGTTGGCCGAGCGGCGCGCGTTGCGCTGCGCCCGCGGCTACTTGCCGCCTCCGGGCGAAGCGCCGCCGCCGCTCCCGCTGACGATCGACTTGCTCGATCTGCTGGTCGCCGTCGAGCGCGTGGTCATGAACATTCCGTCACCGGTGATGCACAGCATCGTGACGCGGCCGCTCGACGTCGAAAGCGCAGTGCTCCGGATCGAGGAACTGCTCGCGGCGCACGAGCACTTCGACTGGCGCGAGGCTCTCGGGCCGCAGCCGACCATCGTGGTGCTGCTCTCGACTTTGCTTGCCATCCTGGAACTCGCACGTCGTGGCATCTGCCGCGTGCGCCAGGATCTTCCCTTTGCCACGTTGGTGATTGCCCGTGAGCTCGCTGAACCCGCTGTCGCAACTGCTTGAGGCTGCGTTCTTCGCGGCCAACCGTCCCCTCACGCTCGATGAGCTGGAGGGGCTGGAGCCCGAGGCTGCCCCGGCCGAAATCCGCACCGCGCTCGATGAGTTGCGCGAGCACTACGACTTCGGCGGCCACTCCATCGAAGTCGTGGAAATTGGTGGCGGCTTCCAGATCCTGACTCGCCCGGCGTTCGCCGCGGCCGTCGAACGTGCGCACGCGATGCAGCGCCAGCCGCGACTCTCCGCGGCCACGCTCGAGACCCTCGCCACGATCGCCTATCGTCAGCCGGTCGGGCGTGCCGAGATCGAGGAGATCCGCGGCGTCAATTCCGGCGGCGTGTTGCGCACCTTGCAGGAACGCGGGCTGATCGAAGTCATCGGTCGCAGTGAGGCGCTCGGTCGTCCGCTGCTCTATGGCACCACGCCGCTCTTCCTCGAGCTGCTCGGCCTGAATGATCTTGCCGATCTGCCGCGTGCCGAAGAACTCACGATCGCGCTGCAGCCGCATCGTGCCGAGCCCGAACCTGAAGGTGATGCCGCCGGATTTGCCTCGGTCGAGGAGGGCTGATGCCTCCGATGCGTTTGCAACGCTTTCTCGCGCGAGCGGGAGTGGCGTCACGACGGCAGGCGGAACTGCTGATCACCGATGGAAAGGTCCGCGTCGATGGCAAGCCTGCCGAACTCGGCATGTCCGTCGATCCGCAGAAGGCGCGCGTCACCATCGGCAAGAAGGTCATCAAGCTGGCCGAGCGTCGCTGGATCGCGCTCAACAAGCCGATGGGTGTCGTCACCACCGCCGACGACGAGGAAGGGCGCAAGACCGTCTTCGACCTGATCAAGGATTCCAACGGTCTCACTTACGTCGGCCGGCTCGACGTGGCGACCACCGGGTTGTTGCTGCTCACCACCGATGGCGAGGCGGTGCATCGCCTCACCCATCCCAAGTACCGCGTCCCGCGTAGCTACATCGCGCTGGTCCACGGTGTCGACTCGGCCGTCCTCGACCAGCGCTCCAAGGAGAAAGTGGTCATCGAGGGGCGTCCCGTCGTCCCCTCGCGGGTACGGGTCCGGCCCGGCAAGGATGGCCGGAGCGTACTCGAAGTGACACTGAGTGAGGGCCGCAATCGTATCGTGCGGCGCTGGGTCGAGGAGATGGGCGGCAAGGTCGAGCGGCTCGCGCGCGTCTCCTACGGTCCGGTACGGCTCGACGATCTGCCGAGTGGACATTGGCGTCCGCTCACGCCGCAGGAAGAGCGCGGCATCTACAAGGCGATCGGGATGAAGGACGAGGAGGACTAGTGGCGTTTCCGGTGGCGGCAGTGATGACGGAGGTTCGCAAGCGTATCGTCGGCCAGGAGATGATGGTCGAGCGATTGCTGATCGGCCTGCTGACGGGCGGGCACGTCCTGCTTGAAGGTGTGCCGGGGCTCGCCAAGACACTGACGGTGCGGACCCTCGCCGATGTCCTGAACGCATCGTTCTCCCGGATCCAGTTCACCCCCGATCTGCTGCCGGCCGACGTGGTCGGCACCATGATCTACGAGCAGCAACGGCAGGCGTTCACCGTCCGGCACGGCCCGATCTTCGCGCAGATCGTGCTCGCTGACGAAGTGAACCGCGCCCCGGCCAAGGTCCAATCGGCGCTCCTCGAGGCGATGCAGGAACGTCAGGTCACCATCGGCGGCACCAGCTACGCACTGCCGGAGCCCTTCCTCGTCCTGGCAACGCAGAACCCGATCGAGAACGAAGGGACCTATCCGTTGCCCGAAGCACAGCTCGATCGCTTCCTGCTCAAGATCAAGGTCGGCTACCCCGATCGTGCCGAGGAGCGCGAGGTGCTGACCCGGATGAGCGCCTCCTTCGACAGCATTCCAGTGCAGCGCCTGGCCGAGCCGGCGCAGGTGCTCGAGACGCGGGCGCAGATCGAAGCGATCCACCTCGACGCGCGCCTCGCCGATTACATCGTCGACCTGGTCCGCGCCACGCGTGAACCGGCAGCGATCGGTCTCGGCGCACTCACGCCGATGATCGCCTTCGGTGCCTCACCCCGTGCCTCGATCGCCCTGGCCCAGTGCGCCCGTGCGCACGCCTACCTGCGTGGGCGCGACTACGTCACGCCGGCCGACGTGCAGGCGCTCGCCCCGGATGTCATGCGTCATCGCATCGTGCTCACCTTCGACGCCGAGGCCGAGGGGCTCGATACCGACGCGGTGATCGCGCAGGTGCTCGCCGCGGTACCGGTGCCGTGAGATGGCGGGAATCCTTCCCCCCGCGCTGCTGAAGCAGGTTCGCACGCTCGCACTGCGCGGGCGGCGTGCGACCGATGCGATTCTGGGTGGGGAAGTCCGGTCACTCTTCCGCGGGACCGGGATGGAGTTCACCGACATCCGTCCCTACACCGAAGGCGACGATCTCCGGTTGCTCGACTGGAATCTTCTGGCGCGCACCGGCCTGCCGT
Source organism: Gemmatimonadales bacterium (assembly GCA_039915645.1). Classification (GTDB taxonomy): domain Bacteria; phylum Gemmatimonadota; class Gemmatimonadetes; order Gemmatimonadales; family GWC2-71-9; genus Palsa-1233. The sequence goes on from JBDSMX010000209.1 coordinate 7,298, forward strand.
ACGTCAAGCTCTATACCGAGACCCGGGAACTCACCCTCCTGTTGCTGGTCGACCATTCACCGTCGACCGGGGTAGGTGATCCTGCGCCCAAGGTCGAACGCGCTGCCGAAGTCGCGGCCCTCCTGGCGCTCGTGGCGAACCAGCAGCACGATCGTGTCGGCCTCGTCGCGTTTTCGAACACGGTGGGACCGGTCATCCCTCCGGGTCGCGGTCAACGTCACGTGTTCGGTGTCGTGCGCAAACTCTTCGGTCTGCAACCTGACGGCACCGGGACCGACCTTGCGGGCGCATTGCGCGCGGCGGGAAGTCTCCTCAAGCGCCGGTCGCTCATCGTCATCATTTCCGACTTCCTCGCACCCGACTGGGAGACGCCGTTGCGCGGCCTCGCAGCTCGTCACGAAATCACGGCAGTTTCGCTCGAGGACTCGCGCGAGACCCAGTTGCCGGATGGTGGCTGGGTGACAGTCTCCGGCGCCGAGCGCGGCGCGCCGGTGCTCTTCGATGCCGGGGACATCCTGGCGAGACGTCGTGCCGAAGCCGCCGTCAAGCGGGCGCGGGCGAAGCGGACGGCATCGCTGAGTGCTGCTGGAGTGCGCGAAGTGATTGTTCGCACCGACGGCGAATATCTCCCCGCCCTGCGAGCGGCCTTCAGCAAGAGCGCACGACGCCGATGAGACAGCAACCGGGGCAGCAGCACACCGTGGGCGACACCCTCACGATCGTGCAGCGGGTCCGGGTGTCGACGGATGCCGTGGTGCAGCCGCGAGCGCCGACCGATTCCTCGCTGGTCACGATGCTGATGCCACCCTCGCTCACCCGCGAAGGTGAGACGGTGCGCATCGACTATCACGTCGCGCTCTGGCAAGCGGGCACCAATGAGCTGACGCTGCCCGGTGCCGTGGTCGTGAGGGCGGGTGGCCAGGTCGACACCCTCCCCGATGCGCACGTGCTGCTGCAGGTCTCCTCGCTGCTCCCGGCAGGGAAAGCGGCTGCTACGGTTCCTCCGCGAGGCTTCCGCAACGTGCTGCCACGAGCGGATCGGACCGCGCTGCCATTCCTCGTCGTCCCCGGCGTACTCCTCCTCCTGCTTGCCCTGGCGTGGTGGTGGCGACGTCGTCGCGGCCCCGCTCGTCAATCGGTGCGGCCGTTGATGCCTACGCCGATCGACTCCGAGCGGATCGGCCGATGGCTTGCCGCGGGCGAGGCCCAGCTGGCGCTCACGCATGTCGAGGCGTTGCTCCGCAATCGACCCGACCTGGTGGAGTGGCGTGAGCGAGCCGCGACGGCACGCTACGCCCACGGCGCGGGCGACGAGCTGGCGGCCCTGGTTCGTGAAGGGTGGGAGCAGGTCACGTGATCGGCTTCGTGCGGCCGTTGCTGCTGCTGCTCTTGCTGGCGCTGCCGTGGTGGTGGTGGCGCCGCCGTAGGCTGCCGCCCGCGACGGCCGTGGTAAGCGACACCGCCCCGTTCATCGCGGCAACGCGCGGACGCTGGAAGCTCTGGCTGCCGCCCGCGATGCGATCGCTCGCGCTGGCCTTGCTGGTCTCGGCCGCAGCGGGACCGTATCGCCGCGGTGACCGCACCATTGTGAATGCCGATGGCATTGCCATCGTGATTGCCATGGATGTGTCGAGCTCGATGCTGGCGGAGGACTTCACACCGGCCAATCGGCTCGAGGTCGCCAAGCAGCAGGCACTCGCCTTCGTGCGCGGCCGCACTGCCGACCGCATCGGGCTGGTGACATTTGCCGGCGAAGCGCTCACGCAGGTACCGGTCACGCTCGATTATCCCGCGCTCGAGCGGGCCATCGAGTCGGTGAAAATCGGCGACCTCGAAGATGGCACGGCGATCGGGTCGGGGCTCGCGACGGCGGTGGCCCGGCTGCGCAAGGTGCCGGGCAAGGAGAAGGTCATCCTGCTGCTGACCGATGGTGAAAACAATCGTGGACTGATCGACCCGCGGACTGCCGCGCAGACGGCGCAGGCATTCGGGATCAAGGTGTACACCATCGGCGTCGGCACCGAGGGGCAGGCCCGCTTTCCCACCGGCCAGGGGCTCAACGGCTTCCGGTACGAGATGCTGCCGGTGCGTATCGACGAGGTGCTGCTGAAGGAGATCGCGGCGAATACCGGCGGCCGCTACTTCCGAGCCAAGGATGCCGAAGCACTGACGCGGATCTTTCAGCAGATCGACCGCCTCGAACGGACGCCGATCGATGTGGTGCGGTACACCCGTCACGAGGAGTGGACTCGGCCGTTCCTCGTCGCGGCACTGGTGCTGCTGGGACTCGAGCTTGTGCTCTCGACCACGACCGTGGTGCGTGTCCCGTGAAAATTGAATATCCGATGCTGCTGATCGCGGCCCCGCTGCTCACGATCGGGATCTTCGCGCTGGCATGGGCCGCGCGTCGTCGTCGTCGTGCCGCTGCCGCATCCTGGTCCGCCGCACTCGGGGCCCAGGCGATGCGGATCGGGCGGCGCTCGCCATGGCTGCTTGCGCTCGTTGCCCTGCTCACCGCCATCGGCATGGCGGGGCCGCGCTGGGGCAGTCTGTCGCAGACCACAGAGTCGCGCGCCATCAACGTGATGGTCGTGATGGATGTGTCGCGATCGATGACGGCGACCGACGTCACGCCGGATCGGCTGACTCGAGCGAGCGGCCTTGCGCGACGCCTGGTACAGGATCTCTCGGGTGATCGCATCGGCCTGATCGCCTTCAGCGGTCGTGGCTATCTCCTCTCGCCGCTCACGCTCGATCAGAGCGCGATCGCGTTGCAACTCGATGCCCTCGACGCCGAGATGGCGAGCGAAGGTGGCTCCGCGCTCGCGAGTGCGCTGAACCAGGCCCGCATCGTCCTCAACGCATCGTCGCAGGGTGGCGACCGTGCCGTCGTAGTCTTCACCGATGGCGAGAGCTTCGATGACGCGTCGCAGCTCACTGCCGCGGGGAGCGCGCTGCACGATGCCAAGATCACCCTGGTCGCTGTTCCGGTGGGTGAGACGTCTGGTGCGCGGATCCCGGAAGCCGCCGGTGGTTTTCGCAAGGATTCGAGCGGTCGCGAGATCATCACCTACCGGCGAGATGATCTGTTGCGCATTGCGGTAGAGGCGGCGGAGGGTGTCATGGTGCCCGCGAACGCAGCGGATCCCTCGGGTGAAGCGCGTCGGGTGCTGTCGCGGCTCGCGCGTGCCCCGGCTCGCGACCGCGCGACCGCCGACCTGGTCCCGCGCGCGTGGATCTGCGCCCTCATCGCCGCCTTGTTGCTGCTGGCGCAGACCGTGACCCGGCGCAGTGCTGCGCTGGTCGGCCTCTTCTTGCTGGCCGGGGTGGGTGCAGCGCAGGCTCAGCGCCCCTCGCCCGGCTCGCGTTACCTCGCCCAGGGCGACAGCGCTCGCGCACGAGTGGCCCTGATGCGCGAAGCGACCCGACTCAACTCCGACACCGCCTGGTTCAACGCCGGCACTGCCGCATTGCTCGCGGGTGACATGCCGACCGCCACGCTGGCCTTGCAGCGCGCGACCACTTCGCTCGATCCCGAACTCCGACGGCGCGCGCTCTACAATCTCGGCACCGCCTATCTGCAGCAGGCGCGCCGTGACACGACCCGGCGCGACTCCTTGTTGACCGCGGCGGCGTCGCAACTGCAAAGCGCCCTGCTGCTGGGACCCACCGACCGCGACGCCAAGTTCAACTATGAGCTGGCGCGCAAGCTCAAGCCGCCGACACCGCCGAATCCCTCTGGCGGCGGTGGCAAGGGGAAGGGGCAGCCACCGCCCTCGCCACCCAAGAATGACAAGGGCGCGATGAGCAAGGCGGAAGCGGAGCAGGTGCTCAGCGCGATGGAACGCGCCGAGCGCGAGACGCGTCAGAGCCAGTACCAGAAACAGCGCCGGGGGCAGCCGCCTACCGGGCCGGACTGGTAATGCTGATCGCCTTGCTGCTCGCGCTGGTGGCGCAGGACACCACCGGACTCTCGCCCCGCGCGCGCGCGATGCTCGACCGTTTCCCGCTGCCGCGGAGCGGCGAGGTCTCGATCGCGACGCATTTCTCGACCGATACCGCATGGTTCGGCGAGCAGGTCGAGTTGGTGACGGCCGCCTGGTTCCCGCGCGAGTTGCGGAATCGGCTGCGTCACACCCCGAACCTGCTGCCGCCAGCACTGAGTGGACTCTGGAGTGTGCAGGCCCAGGCCAACATGTCGATGGCGGCCACGCGCGTGGTCGGGGGCCAGCTCTACGACCTGTTCGTGGCGCACCAGACCCTCTTCCCGCTCGGCGGCGGCAAGATCACCGTGCCGCCCGCGATCCTCACCTATTCGGTGCCGGCATCGCTTTCGTTCTTCGCGCCGGAACAGCGCAAGACGCTTTCGTCGCGACCGGCGACGCTGGTGATTCGTCCCATTCCTGCGCGCCTCTCGAGCGAACTCGGCAGCGGGCCGACCGCGCGTGGAGTGAAGGTGCTCTGGCGCGGTGTCAGCGGGCCCATTCACGCGGGAACTCCCGCGATGGTCGAGCTGGTGATTGCAGGGGAGGGGAACATTGCCCTCTGGCCAGCTCCCGAAGTCTCATGGCCCTCGGGCATTCGCGTCTATCCCGATCGGACAGAGGAACGACCGATCGATGTGGCTGGCCGGCGCGGCGGCGAGAAGCGGTTCCGTTTCACTGTGGTCGCCGATAGTGAGGGCGTGCTCTCGCTTCCTCAGGTGCGGTACCCGTACTTCGATCCGGCGACATCGGAGGTCAGCACGGCGATGACCGATGCGGTGGCGCTGGTGGTGTTGCCGGGCACCGGCGCCGGAGCACTCCGTCGCGTTCTTCCAATTGTTGCTGAAGCGCAGGTACCCGTGGCCTCCGATCTGGTGGCGCTGGCGCCGTGGGCCTTCCCGCTGCTCTTCATCTTGCCGCTGTTGGTGGTGCTCTGGCGCCGCCGGCGCCGAGTGCCGCGCGTGGTGCCGAGCCCCGCGCGATCACCCGAGAGCGAATTGCGCGATCTGCTCGGAACCCGTGGTGAGGCCTCACCCGAAACGGTGGTGCCGGTGCTGCGCCGTCGCGGTGTTCCTCGAGAAGACGCCGAGGGAGTGCGTCAGTGGCTCACTGCGGCCTCCCGCCGTCGTTACGGGCCGCCCGGCTCCGATGTCACGCCACCGCCGGCACCGCTGGCCCGGGTGCTGAAGCGACTGAGGAGTGTCATCCGCCTTGCGCCGCTCATCGCCATCTGCTGGGTCGCCCGCGCCGGCGCGCAATCGCTCTCCGATGGTGTCGCCCGCTACCAGGCCGGCGAGTATCACGAGGCTGCCCTCGCCTTCGATCAGGCACGACTCCGTACGCCGAACTCAGTCGGGAGCTGGCGCAACCTCGCTGCCGCGCACTGGCTCGAGGGGGACGACGTCGGCGCGGCTGCGGCATGGGTCCGTGCACTCGAACTCGCGCCGCGCGATGCGGTGACCCGGGCCGAGTGGCATGGCGCCGGTGGAATCCCGGCAGAGGTGCGGGCACTGGCGCCTTCGCTGCCGGTGAGTCGCGATGAACTCCTGCTCATTTCGCTTGTGGGCTGGTTGCTGGGCTGGTTGCTTGCCGCCTTTCGAATTCGACGCCTGCCGCTCCTCTTCTGGTGCGTGGCATTGGTGGCATTGGGATGGGCAGGGTTCCGCTTCCAGACGGAGTCGCAGGATCGTGCACTCCTCAAGCCCGGCTCGACGCTCCGGATCTCGCCGCACCCTGCCGCTCCATCGCTCGGTGAAGGCGCCGCCTGGACGCTGGCGCGTGTCGAGCAGCAGCGCGCCGGGTGGCTGCTGGTGCGGCTCGATGGCGGCCGACGCGGTTGGCTGCCCGCCAGCGCTGTGGCTCCCCTCGGACCGCTAGATTGAGGTGATGCCCACCGAGGCCCTCCGCCGGATTGCGATCCTCCCTGATGCCGTTGCCAACCAGATCGCCGCCGGCGAGGTGGTGGAGCGACCCGCGTCGGTGGTGAAGGAACTCGCCGAAAATTCACTCGACGCGGGAGCGCGCCACGTTCGCGTCGCGATCGAAAATGGCGGCAAGACCGTCATCGAGGTCGCCGACGACGGGGTCGGGATGAACCGCGACGACGCCATCCTCGCCCTTGATCGCCACGCCACCAGCAAGATTCGATCGACCAGCGATCTGGTCGGGATCGGGACCTTCGGTTTCCGTGGCGAGGCACTCCCCGCAATCGCCTCCGTGACGCGCTTCACCTTGCTCACCACCTCGGCCGACGGCATCGGGACCGAAGTGGCCGTCACCGGCGGCCGCATCGATGAGGTCCGCGACGCGGCTCGGCAACGCGGCACGACGATTACCGCGCGTGCCGTCTTCTTCAACACACCAGCGCGCCGCAAGTTTCTTCGTTCCGCTGCGACCGAGACGCGCGCGGTGATCGATGCGGTCAGCACGCTCGCGCTGGCGCATCCGGCGGTGGGATTCGAGCTGGTGATCGATGGTCGACCCCGACTCGTCGTGCCGGCAGATCAACCCCGTGAGGAGCGACTCGCGGCGGTGTGGGGTCCCGACCTTGCGCGCACCCTGCTGCCGGTGTCGTTCGCCGTCGGCGGCGTGTTGGTCGAAGGCTTCACGCAGCGTCCCGCCGACGCTCAGCCGACCGGGCGACGCACCCAGCTCTTCGTCAACGGCCGGCCCTTCCGCGACAACTTCCTGATTCGTGCCGCGGAAGCGGGCTATCGCTCGGCGATCCACCCTGGTGATCGTCCGTCGCTCTTCCTCAATCTCCGGGTCGATCCCGCCGAAGTCGATGTCAACGTGCATCCGGCGAAGCTGGAAGTGCGCTTTCGCGAGCGCTATGCCGTTGAGCGTGCCGTCGAGGAAGCCGTTCGCCACGCACTCGGCGAGCTCGCCGCGTCGGCCGTTGTGGGTGAGGCGCCGCTCGCGGGTGCTGTGCCGGCCCCCCGCTGGCCCGAGCCGTCCGATGCGCAGGAGACACCGCCGGATCTCTTCGCGCCGCTCGAGAGTGATCCGACGCAGGCTACCGGTGTGGTCGTCGAGGCGACACCGCTCGCCGCGTGGAATACGCCGCTGCTGCAGTTGGCCGACACCTACATCTGTTATGAGTCTCCCGATGGCATGGTGATCGTCGATCAGCACTCGGCGCACGAGCGCGTGCTCTATGAAGAGGTGATGCACGAACTTGCCGGCGAGGGTCTTCCCGCGCAGCGACTTCTCCTCCCACTCACCATCGAACTCACCGACGAGGAGCTCGATGTGACCGTGGCGCACGCCGAAGCGCTTCGGCGGATCGGCTTCGAGGTTGAGCCGTTCGGAGGGCGCACCGTGGCGATTCACGGCGTGCCGAATCCGCATCCTCGCTTCGATGCGGCGAACTGCTTCCGGGAGATGGTGGCCGACCTGGCCCGCGGCCGTTTCGGCGGGTGGGCCAATCGCCTCGAACGATTCGCCGCGACCTACGCCTGTCGTGCGGCGGTCAAGGCGGGGCAGCGACTCGACGAGCGCAGCATGCGCGAGCTGCTGCTGCGACTCTTTGCCTGCCGTCTCGCCCCGCACGACGTGCACGGCCGCTCCACCATCGTGCAGTTGCCCCGGGAAGAGCTGGAGCGTCGCTTTGGCCGACGCTAGGACCCCGATCATCCTCGGCCCTACCGGCGTCGGGAAGACCGCGATCGCACTGGCCCTCGCGGAACATTGGCCCATCGAAGTCGTCTCCGCGGACTCGCGGCAGGTCTATCGCGGCCTCGACATCGCCACGGCGAAGGCGACTCGTCGCGAACGACAGCGCGTGCCGCACCACCTGCTCGATCTGATCCCGCCCGGCGAGCGCTATAGCGCCGGCCGATTCGCCGTCGATGCGGCCGAGGCGATCGCCGAGATCCGCTCGCGTGGAAAGTTGCCGGTGGTCGTTGGGGGAACCGGACTCTATCTCAAGGCGTTGGTCGATGGACTCTTCCAGGAGCCGCCGCTCGATCGTCCGCGCCGCGATGCCCTCCTGGCGGTCACCGCGGGAATGGACAATGCCACGCTGGTACGTTGGGCGACCCGGCTCGATCCCGGGATGCCCGAGGGGAGCGGACGGCAACGCGCATCGCGGGCGATCGAGATCGCCTTGCTGACCGGCTTCTCCTTGCGCTGGTGGCAGCGCTCGGTGGCCGCGCAGGGGGTCGTGAACCCGTGGATGGTGCGACTCACGGTGCCGCGGCAGGTTCTGCATCAACGCATTCGCGTGCGCACCGAGGAGATGCTCCGCCGGGGTCTGCTCGAGGAGGTGGCAGCGGTACTCGCCGACGGTGCCCCGCCCGAGGGACCTGGCATGGATGGCATTGGCGTGCGCGAGGCGGTCGCGGTGCTCCAGGGACGGTTGCCGCAGGAATTGCTGGTCGACCTGGTTGCCACGGCGACCAGACAGTATGCCAAGCGCCAGGAAACGTGGTTTCGTCACCAGGTGAGCGGCGAGATGTTTACGCTCGATGCCACCAGGCCACCAGAACAACTCGCGGCCCAGATCGCCGCCGAGTGGGAGCGCGTCTCGCAATGAAGATCGGCATCACCTGCTATCCGACCTACGGTGGCTCGGGCGCGATGGCCACCGAACTGGGGCTCGACCTCGCTCGGCGGGGTCACGAGGTGCACTTCATCACCTTCGATTCGCCATTCCGGCTGCGCGGCTATGCCGAGCGGACCTATTTCCACGAAGTCGATACGGCGATGAGTCACTACCCGCTGTTCGAGCACTATCCCTACACGCTGGCGCTCGCGTCACGACAGTACGAAGTGGCGCTGCAGGAAAAGCTCGATCTCCTCCACGTGCACTATGCCATTCCGCACGCGACCACCGCGTTCCTTGCTCGCGAGATGCTGGCGCCAGATCACCCGCTCAAGGTCATCACCACGCTGCACGGTACCGACATCACTCTGGTGGGGCAGGAAGCGTCGTTCTACGCGATCACCAAGTTCTCGATCGAGCGCTCCGACGGTGTGACGGCGGTGTCGGCATTCCTGCGGGACGAGACCTATCGCGCCTTCGGTTGCGTCTCTTGCGATCTCGCGGTCATTCCGAACTTCGTCAATCTCGCCGAGTACAACCCGGACGCGCTGACCAAGGGAAGCGTGTTGGCGCCGGCAGGGCACAAGGTGCTCTCGCACATCTCGAATTTCCGCGAAGTGAAGCGGGTGAAGGATGTGGTCCGGATCTTCGCGCGAGTACGTCGCGCGATCCCGAGTACGCTGGTGATGGTGGGCGACGGACCAGAACGCCTCGACGCGGAGCGCGAAGCTCGCGAACTCGGGGTCGCCGACGATGTCCGCTTCCTCGGTCGTCTCGACACCGTCGCGCCGATTCTCGCGGCAACCGATCTCTTCCTGCTGCCGTCGCAGACTGAGTCGTTCGGACTCGCGGCCCTCGAAGCGATGGCGTGCGGCGCCCCGGTACTCGCGTCGCGCATCGGCGGACTGCCGGAAGTTGTGGTCGATGGCGTCAACGGCATCCTCGAGCCGCCCGGTTCGGTCGAGGCAATGGCCCGACGCGCGATCGATCTGCTCAAGGATCGCAATCGCCACGAGACCATGCGCGAAGCCGCCGTGGCCCGCGCAGCCGAATTCTCCGCCGATGTCGTCGTCCCGCAGTACGAAGCCTTCTACCATCAGGTCATCGGTCGCTGATGCTCTTCGCACCCATCCTCGTTGCCATCATTCTCGGCCTGGTCGAAGGCGCCACCGAGTTCCTGCCGGTCTCGTCGACCGGTCACCTCATCGTCGTGGGCGGTCTGCTCAACTTCACCGGGCAGCGTGCCGCAACGTTCGAGATCGTGATCCAGCTCGGGGCGATTCTCGCGGTGATCTGGCACTACCGCGCGACGCTCTGGAATCTTGTCAGCCGACTCATCGGCGACCCCGCCGAACGACGGCTCGCGGCCAACCTGTGCATCGCATTCCTGCCCGCGGCCGTCATCGGGTTGCTCCTCCACGACTGGATCAAGGCGAACCTCTTCTCGCCGACCACGGTGGCGGCGGCGCTGATCGTCGGCGGGATCATCATGCTGCTGCTCGAGTGGGTGCGGCCAACGGTGACCACCGGCACGATTCGCGAGATCACGCCGCGGCAGGCGCTCGGCATCGGCTTCGCGCAGGTGCTCTCGATGATTCCCGGTACCTCGCGCGCCGCCGCCACCATTCTCGGTGGTTACGGTCTCGGCTTGTCACGTCCGGCTGCAACCGAGTTCTCGTTTCTCCTCGCGATCCCGACCATCGTTGGGGCCGCCGGGCTCGACCTGGTGAAGAGTCGCGACCTGTTGACCATGGCCGACCTGCCGATGTTCGCGATCGGCACGGTCGTGGCCTTCGTGGTCGCGCTCGGTGTCATCCGCGGCTTCCTCCGCTTCATCGAAGGTCACTCGTTCGCGGTGTTCGCCTGGTACCGGATTGCCTTCGGCGGGTTGCTCGCGCTGCTGTTCGCGATGCGCGCGATGTGAGCCACTAGTGCCGAAGCTGGTTCGCGTTCCGGAAGTTGCCAGCACGATGGAAGCCGCGCACGCACTCGCGCAGCAGGGCGCCGCGCATGGCGCGGCGATTGTCGCCGAGCGACAGTTCGCCGGACGCGGGACGCGGGGTCGCCAGTGGTCCTCGGATGCCGGCGGTCTCTGGCTCTCGGTGGTCGCCCGGCCAACGCGCACCGATGCCCTCGAGGCGCTCTCACTCCGGATCGGTCTGGTGCTCACGGCGTTGCTTGAGCGCACCTTCCCGGCGCTTCCGGTGATCTCGCTCAAATGGCCGAACGACCTCATCCTCGGCGATCGCAAGCTCGCCGGTATCCTCTGTGAGGCTCGCTGGGCCGGGTCGCTCTGTCAGTGGGTCGTGATCGGGGTCGGGGTGAATGTCACCAACCGGCTCGACGATCCGCTGACCTCCGGTGCCACTCGGCTCTCCGACTGGGTGGCGGAGGCCGATGCGGCCACGCTCGCAGCGCCCTGCGCGACGGCCATCGCGACGGCAGCCCGTGCGGCCGGTCCGCTCACCTCGGCAGAACTCAACGCCTTTGCCGCTCGGGACTACCTGACCGGCCGACGCGTCACCGACCCGGTGGCCGGGACGGCCGACGGCATCACCGCCGCAGGGGCCCTTCGGGTCCGCACCGACTCCGGCCCGGTCAGGGAAATCCTGGGCGGGGTGGTCACCACGCCCGGTTGACGCGAGATTCAAGCAATGCTTCTTGCCCTGGATATCGGCAACACCGAAGTCACCGTCGGCCTCTTCGCCGGCGGTGAGCTGCGCGGTCACTGGCGGCTCACCACCGCGGCCGACCGTACGCCCGACGAATGGGCTGTCGCGCTTGAGGCCTTCCTGGTGCGTGCCGGGCACTCGCCGGCGGAGATTCGCGCGGCGTGTATCGCGTCGGTCGCACCCGGAGTAACCCAGGCGCTGATTCAGGCGGTGCGTATTTCGGTCACGGCGGTTGTTGGTCTCGTCGAGCCGGCGGCGAAATTGCCGATCGTACTCGATGTGGACGAGCCGCTCTCGGTGGGCGCCGATCGCATTGCAAACGTGCTGGCCGCGCTGGCGCTGCATCCGGGTGACAGCATCGTTGTCGACTTCGGCACCGCGACGACCTTCGATTGCGTCACTGCGGATCGCCGCTTCATCGGTGGCTCGATCATGCCGGGGCTGCGGACCTCGGCCGAGCAACTCGTACGTAAGGCTGCCAAGCTCACGGCGACCGAACTTGTGCCGCCGACCCGCGCCATCGGGCGACGGACGGACGAACATATTCGCGGCGGTGTGCTCTTCGGCGCCGCTGACGCGGTCGACGGCATGGTGAGACGGATTCGCGCCGAGTGGCCCGATAATGGGCGCCCCAAGGTGATCGCGACCGGCGGGCTCGCCGCGCTGATCGCGCCGCTCACGACCAGCATCGAGATCGTCGATCCTGACCTCACGCTGCACGGGCTGCGCGTCGCTGCAGTGGCTCTCGGCCTGGTGCAGCAATGAGCGTGGAGAACGCACTGACGGCGACACCGGCGCGCCGCGCGGCCCATCGCGTGCTCGGCCCGGCGCTGCCGTACCTCCTCCAGTTGCGGCCGCTCGAGTGGCCAATCGTCGCTGCGCATACCACGCTCGGCTGGTTGCTGGCGTCTGGGCTCCGGCCGCTCGACTCACACAGCATCCTCGGACTCGTCGTCTGGGTGGTCGCGCTCAACGGCGGATCGTTGGCGCTCAACTCCGCCTTCGATCAGGACACCGGGGACGTCGCCTATCTGCGCCTGCCGCCGCCGATCGCGCACGGCCTGGCGTGGTTCGCGGGTGTGCTCATGCTGGGTGGCGCGCTGCTGACCTGGTCGATGCCGGTGCCGTATCGGGCGGCCTATTTCCTCTGCGCGATGCTCTCGGTGCTCTATTCGGTTCCGCCCTTTCGGCTCAAGTCTGTTGGCGGCATCGACTGGATAGTGAACGTGCTCGGATTCGGAATCGCGACGCCGTTTGCTGGCTGGGCGTTGAGCGGGCGACCGTTCACGGGACCGATCACCCTCGTGGTGTGGGCCTTCGCTCCGCTCTTCGCGGCGCTCTACCCGCTGACCCAGCTGTACCAGATGGATGAGGATCTGGCACAGGGCGAGGCGACGCTCGTGCTCCGGCTGGGTACCCGACGCAGCCTCGCCGCGGCCTTGCTCGCGACCGGACTCGCATTCGGGTTGCTCTTCGGAGCGGCATGGAAGTCGGGGTGGCGCGGTGGCGCCGAGTGGCCGCGCTGGGCGGCTCTGGTCTGCGCGCTCGCCGCGTGGCTGGTGGTGCTTTGGCCCTGGTATCGCGATGGGCGACGCTGGTCGTCGGCCGAGCACCAGCGGGGGATGTACCACGCACTGGCGGCGTGGGCGCTCACCGATGTGGCCGTCTTTCTGGGGTGGGTGCTCTGACCTCGGTTGGCAGGCACTTGGCCCTGACCCCGCTGTTCCGCTAGCTTTTCGCCCGACCTCTGTACCGCTTTCGGAGATACCAGATGGCCACGGCTGCCCGACTCGACCTTTCCAGCGACGCCACCGAAGTGCCCAGCGTGTTGCGCGGTGCTGTGCAACTCGGCCTGATTCAGGCCGTCTGTGTCTTCGTAGTCTCGCTCATCAATCGCAGTCTCGAAGGGACGCCTGACCACGCTCTCACGGCGCTGGTCGTAGCGATCGGGGCCGCGGCGACCATCCTGCTCCCTGGTCTGCGAACCCGGCCACGGACGATCGAAGGGATTGCAGGGGCGGCCGGCATCGGTCTGGGTGCCACGGTGATGTTCCTGCTGGTTGATGTGACGTTGCTGCAGCCGCTGCACACCTACACCAACCGGTGGCGTGAGGTCGGTGGCGGTTCGAACTGGTGGTATCACCCGGTCTGGTGGATGGTCGGGACCTACCTTTCCTGGATGGGTGCGTGGATCCTCGCCAATCAGTCCAACAAGAATGGCGCTCCGTCCGTCCCCGGTGCGATTGGGCTCATCGTCGTCCTGACGGCGCTGTTCGGCGCCGTCGCGGCCGCCGTCCACTTTCCGCTGGCGGGATGGAACGTCCCGACCTTCGCGGTCGCGGTGCTGCCAGCCCTCGCGCTGAGCGCGGTGGTGAGCGGACTCGGCGCGAAGCGGGGCTGACGGGAGGCACCGTGCTGGCCCGTGTCGCGCGGCGGACACTCCGGGTTGCCGGCTGGCTGCTGACGCCAATCGTGCTCACCATTACCGCCATCATCGGGGCGACCATCGGCGCGATGGTCGCCCCACGGTTTTCTCCCACCGGTGGCCTGCTGGTGACGGCGATCGCCGGCTTGATCGGCGCGTGTCTCGGCCTGGTGGTCTGGGAAAAGATTCTCGGTCGCTCACCCGAGCTGCGTGCCGCGCTGGCGCTCACCGCCGAGGGGATCCCCGAGCCCGCCGTGGTCGAGGAGATGGTGACACTTCATCCAGATACCCCGGACTCGGGAGCGCCGTGAGCTTCAGCCGAAGGATCCTGTCTGCTTTGACGGGTGCGGTATTGCTCGCGGCTCCGGCTGCGGGACAGCAGGGATTCTTCGTCACTGCAGGCCGCGTCACGGCCGGCACCCCCAATGAATCGAGCTGGCGCCTCACCCTCCAGCGTGATCTCGCGGGGCCGCTTGGGCTTGATCTCTCGCTCATCGAACTCCCGGGTGGTCGCCCGCGCGAAGGGGAGCTCTACGGCGTCGGTGCCGACGTGACCCTCTTCAGCGATGCACGCGGCCTTCCTACTGTGTTTGTTGGCGCCGCTGCCGGCCTCGGTCTGGGCGACCAGCGTCGCTTCTGGACCAGCGGTTCGCTCGGGTTGAGAATGCCCCTCGTCGTCCTTGGCACCTTCCGGCTTTCGCTCGAGGGACGCTGGCGCAACATCACCGTGCCCGATCGCGACGGGCTCGAGTTCGGGATCGCGCTTGGCTACCGCGTCCGCCGTGATCGGGATGCCACCCGGCCGGAGAGCGCAGGCCTGTGGGCGCCACGCGCCACGGCGGATGCGCTCCGCGCCGGCGGGATCCCCGAGGCCAAGGCACGCCTGCTGACTGATGTGGTGTCGACCGCCCTGGAGGAGATGGGCCAGCCATACGTCTGGGGAGGCACGGGTGACGGCAACGGCGGCTTCGATTGCTCCGGGCTGATCCACTATGCCTACTCGCGCCACGGTGTCTCGCTTCCGCGCACGGCGGCGAGCCAGGCCATCGCCGGCACTGCCATACGTCGCGACGCGGATGGCCTGCTTCCGGGTGACATCCTGACCTTCACCGGCGAGCGGGGGGAGAATGTCACCCACGTCGGCCTGTATGTCGGTGAGGGCCGTTTCATTCACAGTGCCACGGGCGGCGTCCGCCTGAGTCGCCTCAATGAAGACGACCCCGATGGGCGGTATTGGCTCAAGCGGTGGGTGGGAGTGCGGCGGATCGTGGAGTAGGACCGAGAAGCGAGAAGCGAGAAGCGAGAAGCGAGAAGCGAGAAGCGAGAAGCGAGAAGCGAGAACGTCCCCGGGGATCCGGCGATTGCCCACGATCCTGCTCGACGGATGTTTTTCGCCTCTCGCTTCTCGCTTCTCGCGTCTCGGGCTGTTTCGTCTGTCATTCTGGCTTGGCACTCGGGCACGTCGATTGCTAATCAGGGTCCTGTGGGTTACTTTCGACTCCGGTTGGCAGTCCCGGGTACCGACTGCCAAGTTGTTGGTCAGCAATCACTTACAGCTTCACGCTCACGTTGGAGGTTGGCATCATGGCGGGCGCTAAGACCAAGCAGACCATTACGCCGCTCGAAGATCGTGTCGTCATCAAGCCCTCGGAAGAAGGCGAGACGATGCGGGGCGGACTCTACATCCCGGACACGGCCAAGGAAAAGCCGACTCAGGGAGAAATCATCGCCGTCGGACCTGGCCGTTTCGAGAAGGGCGCGCGCGTCCCGGTCGACGTCAAGGTTGGCGACACGGTGATCTACGGGAAGTACAGCGGTACGCCGTTCACGATCGACGGCAAGGAGGTCATGATCCTGAAGGCCTCTGACGTCCTCGCGAAGCTCGGCTGATCCACACCTACTGAACTGGGGAATTAGACAATGGCAGCGAAGGAATTGCTCTTCGACGTCGAAGCACGCGCAAAGCTCAAGAAGGGCGTCGATGCCCTTGCAGAGGCGGTGAAGGTCACCCTCGGCCCCAAGGGCCGCAATGTCGTGATCGACAAGAAGTTCGGCTCACCCACCGTCACCAAGGACGGCGTGTCAGTCGCCAAGGAAATCGAGCTGGCCGATCCGATCGAGAACATGGGCGCGCAGATGGTGAAGGAAGTCGCGACCAAGACCTCCGACCTCGCGGGCGATGGCACCACCACCGCCACCGTGCTGGCGCAGGCGATCTTCCGTGAAGGCCTCAAGAACGTCACCGCCGGTTCGAACCCGATGGAGCTCAAGCGCGGCATCGACAAGGCTGTTGAAGCCCTCGTCGCCGAGCTGAAGTCGATGTCGGTTCCGACCAGCGGCAAGAAGGACATCGCCCAGGTCGGCACCATCTCGGCCAACAACGACCCCGAGATCGGCAAGCTCATCGCCGAGGCGATGGACAAGGTCGGCAAGGAAGGCGTGATCACGGTTGAAGAGGCGAAGGGCCTCGAGACCACGCTGGAGACGGTCGAGGGGATGCAGTTCGACCGCGGCTATCTCTCGCCGTACTTCGTGACCGATCCGGAAGCGATGGAGTCGTCGCTTGACGCTCCGTACATCCTCATCCACGACAAGAAGATCTCGTCGATGAAGGAGCTTCTCCCGGTGCTCGAGAAGGTGGCGCAGAGCGGCAAGCCGTTGCTGATCATCGCCGAGGACGTCGAAGGTGAGGCGCTCGCGACGCTGGTCGTCAACAAGCTTCGTGGCACGCTCAAGGTCTCGGCCGTCAAGGCGCCGGGCTTCGGCGATCGCCGCAAGGAGATGCTCCGCGACATCGCCATCCTGACCGGTGGCCAGGTGATCTCGGAAGAGGTCGGCTTCAAGCTCGAGAACGCCACGCTGGCCGAGCTGGGTCAGGCCAAGCGCGTCGTGATCGACAAGGACAACACCACCGTCATCGACGGCAAGGGGAAGGGCGACGCGATCCAGGGCCGTATTGCCGAGATCCGTGGCGCCATCGACAAGAGCACCTCGGATTACGATCGTGAGAAGCTCCAGGAGCGTCTGGCGAAGCTCGCGGGTGGTGTCGCCGTGATTCACGTCGGCGCTGCGACCGAGACCGAGATGAAGGAGAAGAAGGCTCGCGTCGAAGACGCGTTGCACGCGACCCGTGCGGCCGTCGAAGAGGGCATCGTGCCGGGCGGCGGCGTCGCGCTGCTGCGCGCGCAGTCCTGCCTCGACAAGGTCAAGGCGAGCGGCGACGAGAAGATCGGCGTCGACATCATCCGTCGTGCCATCGAAGAGCCGATTCGCGCGATCGTCGCGAACGCAGGCGTCGAAGGTTCGATCGTGGTGGCCAAGGTTCGTGAGCACAAGGAGAAGTCGTACGGCTACAACGCGGCCACGG
>JBDSMX010000243.1:0-5006 GCA_039915645.1 Gemmatimonadales bacterium
GACGTGACGCCCCACTTGCTCAAGCCGGAGGTGATGAACTGGTCGACCATCACCTGGGCGCCGTTGGCAAAGTCACCATACTGCGCTTCCCAGAGCACCAGTGCATCCGGCGCGGTGGTGGCGTAGCCGTACTCGAAGCCGATGCAGGCGAGCTCCGAGAGCGGTGAGTTGTGCACTTCCACCGTCGCCTTCGCGCCCTTCAGATGCTGCATCGTGATGGCGCCGGCACCGGTATTGATGTCGTGCAGGACGATGTGCCGCTGTGCGAACGTGGCACGACCGACATCCTGCCCGGTGAGGCGAATCGGCACGCCATCGATCAGCATCGATGCGAATGCGAGCGCCTCGGCGTGGCCCCAGTCGATGCCGTTCGGCGCGTTGAGGCCTGTCCGCCGCCTCTCCAGCGTCTTGAGCAGCTTCGGATTCGGCGTGAACCCCTCGGGCCACGTCAGCAGCTGTTCGTTGAGGCTGGTGAGCGTCGCTGCATCCACCGAGGTAGTCGCGGTCGCGACGGCGCGCTGTTCGGTGCCCGGCTGTTTCGCCTCGGCCGTGGCCATCGTCGCACGGAACGCCGTCTGAACCGCGATGAAGTTGTCGTAGATGCGGGTAACAATCGCATCCGCCTCGCCGGGTGCAACCGCACCCTCGCGAGTGAGTGCCTCGGCGTACTGCGCGCGCACGGACGGCAGATCCTTGATGTGGGCGTACATCACCGGCTGGGTGATGGTCGCATCGTCCGTTTCGTTGTGACCGTGACGGCGGTAACCCACGAGATCGATCAGCACATCGCCGCGGAACTTCATCCGGTACGCCACGGCCAGCCGAACGGCCGTGAGACAGGCCTCGGGGTCGTCGGCATTGACGTGGATGATCGGAATGTCAAAGCCCTTCGCGAGATCCGATGAGTAACGCGTCGAGCGCGCATCAATCGGGTCGGTCGTGAAGCCGACCTGGTTGTTGGCAATCAGGTGAACGGTGCCGCCAGTGCGGTAGCCAGTGAGGCCGCCGAGGTTGAGCGTCTCGGCGACGACACCCTGACCCGGGAACGCTGCATCACCGTGGATGGTGACGGGGAGCGATGCGTCCGAGTCGTACTGCAGCTCGCCACTATTGCGATTGGTCTGCTTGGCGCGCGCGTGGCCGATCACCACGGCTCCGACGAACTCGAGGTGACTCGGGTTCGGCAGCAACTCCACTGCCGTCTCCTTGCCGCTGGGAGCCACGAACGTGCCGGTCGCACCGAGATGGTACTTCACGTCACCGGTGCCACCTTCGGGAATCATCCCCGATTCGGCCGCCTTGCCGCCTTCGAATTCCGCGAAGATGGTGGCGTACGGCAGGTTCACAGTATGGGCCAGCGCGTTGAGACGACCGCGGTGGGCCATGCCGAGTACCACTTCGCGCACGCCGGCATCGGCCGCGAGCTCGTTCACCAGGTCGAGCATCGGGATCATGATGTCGACACCTTCGATCGAGAAACGCTTCGCGCCGATGTAGGCGTTGCCGATGAAGCGCTCCATCCCCTCGACCAGCGACAACCGCTCGAGCAGCGCCTTCTTCTGGGTCACCGTGAGGGGCACCCGATGCACGCCGGACTCGATCTGCTCGCGCAACCAGACACGTCGTTCGTGCGAGGCGATGTGCTCGACCTCGTACGCGATAGTGCCGCAATACGTCGCCTGCAGATGCGGGTACGCCTCGGCAAGGGTATTGCCGGGAACCGCGATGCGCAGGACGTCCGTTGGAATCGTGGCCATGTCCTGCGCGGTCAGGCCGACCTCGGCCGGATCGAGCGCGGGATCGCCCACCGGCGTGCTACCGAGCGGATCGAGATGCGCCGCGAGATGGCCGTGCGTGCGGAATGCCTTCACCAGCGCCATCGCGCCGGCCACGTGATGCAACTGGACTGGTGAGGCCGGGGCCATCGCCTCGTCCACTCGCGCCGGACGTGGCGCATCGAGCGATGCCGCGACCGGTGCCGCAACGGCGCTGGGAGCGGCGACGCCGAGTGCGGCGAAGATGGTCTCGTAGAAGCCGCCTTCCCCTTGCAGCATCTGATCGACCGCGCGCAGGAAGCTTCCCGACTCGGCGCCCTGGATCACCCGGTGATCGTAGGTGCTGGTGATCATCATCACCTTGGACAGCCCGAGCTGCTTGATCATTGCCGGGTCCATCGCCGCAAACTCGGGTGGATGCGAGATCGCACCGGTGGCGATGATGGTGCCCTGACCCGGCATCAGCCGCGGTACCGATGCCACGGTGCCGAGCCCGCCCGGGTTCGTGAGCGTCATCGTGGCGCCGGCGAAGTCGTCGGGCATCAGCTTGTTGGTGCGCGCCTTCTCGACCAGCGTTTCATAGGTCGCGAGGAAGGCCGCGAAATCCATCGCGCCGGCCTGCTTGAGCACCGGGACCACGAGGCCGCGCGTGCCGTCCTTGCGCTGGGCATCGACGGCGAGGCCGAGGTTGATATGCTCGGGGACAACCTTGAAGCTGTCGGCGCCGCTCTTGAGGACGCTGACCCCCATCGAGGGGAATTCCTTCGTCGCCTGGACCAGTGCCCAGGCAATCAGGTGGGTGAACGAAAGCTTTTCGTTCCGCCCGGCCGCCTTGAGTTTGGCATTGAGGTCGGCGCGCCGGAGCTCAAGGGTCCGGACCGGGAGCTCGCGGAAGGTCGTCGCGACCGGCAGGGCCAGCGACGCCTCCATGTTCTGGGCCAGCTTGAGCGCCGGGCCCTTGAGCTGCACCGCGTTGGCCGGCACCGAGACCGTGGGGGCCGCCGCCGGAGCGGCTGCGGGAGCCGTCGGGGCTGGTCCAGCGCCGGCGCCATTGGTCGCGGGCTGGAAGGGGACAGTATTCTGGCTCTCGAGCAGCGCCGTGAAGATGGTTTCGGCGGGAAGGGCGACTTCAGGCTGCTCGGGTTGGGTCGACGACACGCTTGGCTCCGACAAGTAGGTAACCCCTAAACATAAGCAGCTTTCGCTTACCTTTCGGCCATGCTCACTCCATCTCCCGGACGCCGCGCAGTAGTCATTGCCGGGGTCCGGACGCCGTTCGCAAAGGCCGGTACGGTGCTGCGCGATGCTTCTGCCGCCGATCTGGCCCGCCATTGCACCCGGGAACTGCTCTATCGGACCGAGCTTCCCGGGTCGGAGGTGGATGAAGTCATCTACGGCCAGGTAGTGCCATCACCGCTGCTGCCCAATGTTGCTCGGGAAGTCTCTCTCCTGCCGCAGCTCCCCCGCACGGTACCGGCCTACACCCTGAACCGGGCCTGTGCCTCGGGTGCCCAGGCCATCAGCAACGCGGCCGACCAGATCATGGCCGGGCACGCCGACGTGATTCTCGCCGGCGGGGTCGAGACGCTCTCGGATGTGCCGATCCTCCACACTCGCAAATTCTCGCAGATCCTCGTCTCGGCCTCGAAGGCCCGCTCCATCGGCGAGCGACTCGGGCTCTTCGCCCAGGTCCGCCCTCGCGATCTGGTCCCGGTCTCGCCGGCGATCGCCGAGCCGAGCACCGGGGAAAGCATGGGGCAGTCGGCCGAGAAGATGGCGAAGGAGAATCACATCACTCGCGAGGCCCAGGACGAGCTCGCCCTGATGAGCCATCAGCGTGCTGCCGCGGCCACCGCCGACGGCCGGCTCACCGCCGAGATTGCACCCTGGTTCGGTGGGCGCGGCATGGATCAGGTGATTGCCGCCGACAATACCGTTCGTGCCGACTCCACTCTCGACGCCCTCGCGAAACTGCGTCCGGTCTTCGATCGGAACTATGGCTCGGTCACCGCCGGGAATTCGTCACCGCTCACCGATGGCGCGGCCACCACGCTGATCATGAGCGAGGAAAAGGCGAAGTCGATGGGATACCGCCCACTCACCGCCATTCGATCGTATGCGGTCGCTGCCGTCGATCCGGGATGGCAATTGCTGATGGGGCCCGCGTATGCGGTACCGCTGGCGCTCAAGCGGGCGGGAATCACCTGGCAACATCTCGGACTGGTCGAAATTCACGAAGCGTTTGCATCACAGGTCCTGTCGAACATCCAGGCATGGGGCTCGCCCGAGTGGTCGGCGCGACTCGGCCTCCCGAATGTCACCGGCGAAGTCGATTGGAGCCGGACCAATGTCTCGGGCGGGTCGATCGCGCTCGGTCACCCCTTTGCCGCGACCGGTGCGAGACTCGTGACCACGCTATCCAATGAGATGGTCCGTCGTGATGTGCAGTTCGGTCTGATCTCGATCTGTGCGCAGGGCGGGATGGGCTTTGCGATGGTTCTGGAGCGTGTGTCGTGAGCGCCTTTCTCGTGGAACGCAGCGGCAATGTGGCGATCGTCACCTTCAACGTCCCCAACGAGCCCGTGAACACCATCAGCAAGGCGGTGGGCTGGGAGCTCGACGAAGTGTTGTCGCGACTGGCGTCCGATGAGCCGACCAAGGCGATCGTACTTCGCTCGGGGAAGCCGGACTCGTTCATTGCCGGTGCCGACATCGAGGAGTTCGTGCAACTCCGCTCGGTCGAAGAAGCGGTGCGCCTCTCGAAGGACGGTCAGCTGCTGATGCAGCGCGTGGCCGATTCCGGAAAGCCCGTCGTGGCAGCGATTCACGGGGCCTGCCTCGGTGGTGGACTCGAGCTCGCGCTCGCATGTCGGTATCGCGTCGCGTCCGATCATCCCAAAACGCAACTGGGCCTTCCCGAAACGCAGCTCGGCCTGATTCCTGGTGCCGGTGGTTCCAACCGGTTGCCGCGATTGATCGGCGTGCGTGCGGCGTTCGATATCATTCTCGCGGGAAAGAGCGAGCGCGCGAAGAAGGCATTCCAGATCGGCCTGGTCGATGAACTCGTGCCCGAAGCGATTCTGCTTGACACCGCGATCGCGGCCGCCGAGCGGCTTGCGCGCGGGTGGAAGCCGAGTCGCAAGGGCCGCGGTATCGGCGGCGCCGTACTCGATGGCACACCGCTCGGCCGACTCGTCGTCTACTCGAAGGCGAAGGAGATGGTCGAGAAGA
>JBDSMX010000019.1:0-2805 GCA_039915645.1 Gemmatimonadales bacterium
CCATCGGCAAGGACGGCAGCGGCCCGGGCGAGTTCCGTGACTGGGGCCTGCTGATGATCGCGCATGACACCCTCGTCGAGCATGACCCGAGGCAATCACGCACCTCGCTCTTCACGACCGACGGCCAATTCATCCGTGTCTGGCCGACGCTCTGTTGTCACTCGCGACCGGTGACGGGCGATGACAACGGCGTGATTTCCATTCCCGGGAGCATCAAGGTCGATACCACCGCTGGTCGCAAGTCGCTCTTCGCCGGCGCGGGCTTCATCCGCTTTCGGCTCGACAGCACCGTGGTCGATACCGTCCTCTTTCCGATCGAACCGGCGCGGAAGCTCTGGCAATTTCATGACAAGCAGAACAACTCGAGCTGGTCAATCCCCTTCACCGCCGGCACTTCCTCGCATCTCGACCGCGCGGGACGCTTCATCTGGGGGAACCAAGAGGACTATCGCTTCGTGATCTCGAAGAACGGCCTCGATACCGTCCGGATCTTCGAGTCGACCGCCCCCTCCGCCGCCGCGATTCCTGATTCCCTGCGGAAGGAGGAGTTCGACAGCTACACCAAGAACAACCCCAATCTCCGCGGGATTGCGAAAATGGAGGACATTCCGACGGCCTACCCGTCGTGGACCAATTTCGTGATCGACGGTGACAACAACATCTGGGTCCTCCTCCCCGGCTCGAAGGGCCCCGGCACCTCGTGGGATGTCTTCGCCTCCGACGGCACCCTTCGTGGTCGGGTGCCCGCCCCTTTCCCGGAACCATATCGAACCTTCTGGACCCGTGATCGCGTCTACTCCATTGAAGACGACGATGCCTCGGGGACGATGGCGATCAAGGTCTACCGAATCGACAAGGGCGAGAAGCGCTGAGGATGTAAGGTCGACACACCTTCTTCATATCTCGTCAGTACCATCGAGGGGTTCGCGGCCGGGGACCGATCCCCTCGATACCTCATTCCGGAGCTATCTTGAAGCTCAATCTCCCCCAACTCCGAGCCCGATGCGCACCCCCCTCGCGCGGTCGTCGCCCCCGATTTCCCTCCGCCGGCCCCCAGCCGTGCGTCTCTCGACTCCCCTCGTGCATCCCTCGGGGGCTGGCGCCACCTCGCCGGCCACCCGACACCCTGTGAGGCCTTCGATGAAGCCTGCTCGTTCGCTCGCCGTCCTTTTCCTCGCCGCGATCTCGTTCGGCGCCTGCAAAAAGAAGGATGACTCCGCGGCCAACGGGCCTCCGGCCGATTCGGCCAAGGGTTCCTCGACGCTTGCTCTCGATGTCGTGGGCGAGCCGGTGCGGAAGGGCGACCTCGTCCTCACCGTGACGGCGACGGGCCAGATCCGCTCCGACGCCGTCACCAACCGGAAAGCCGAAGCGACGGGCACCGTGGCCGAGGTCCTGGTGCGCGCCGGCGATCGGGTGAAGCGCGGACAGGCGCTCGTGCGCCTCGATCCTCGCCCCCTCGATCTCGACGTCGCCGCCGCCGAGGCACAGGTCTCCTCGGCGCGAGTGAAGTTCAACACCGACATGAACGTGGACTCGATCGCGAGCGGCCAGGCACCGCCGGCAGCGCGCCGCGCCTACGCCCTCGCGAACTCCGGTCTCACCGGCGCCGAGGTGGCGCTCGACAAGGCGAAGCTGGCGCGGGAGAATGCCGTGATCACCGCACCCTTCGACGGTGTGGTCGACAAGATCAACGTTGCGGTTGGTGATCGGGTCGGGAACGGCCAGGATATCGCGACCATCGTCGACCTCACCAATCTCCGCGTCGAAGCCGCCGTGCTCGAACACGACTTGCCGCTGCTGCGCGTCGGCGGCGATGCCTATGTGACCATTGCTGCAGCGCCCGACAAGCCGGTGCGCGGCACCGTCGCCGCCATCCTCCCGCTCGTCGACACGGTGACCCGCGCTGGTCGTGCCGTGGTGCGCATTCACGGCGACGGCACGTTGCGACCAGGGATGTATGCCGACGTCCGCCTCGAGTCGGCCCGTCTGCCCAACCGTATCGTCGTCCCGACCAAGGCGATCATCGAGCGCGAGAATCGTCCGCTGGTCTTCGTGGTGAAGGATGGTCGTGCCGAGTGGGTCTATGTGAATCCGGGCCGGCGCTCGGTGAGTGAAACCGAAATTCTTCCCGACAGCGCGACCAACGAGATCCCGCTCAAGCCGGGTGACATCGTGCTCACCGATGGTCATCTCACGCTCTCGCACCAGGCGCCGGTGCGCCTGACGCGGAAGCGCGAAGCCGACCAGCCGCACTGACCGGGGCTCCCGCGTGTCCTTGAGCACTACGGCGCTTCGTCGCCCAGTCGCCACCATGTCGGCGACGCTCGCCCTGATCCTTCTCGGCGCAGTGTCGCTCGGCAAGATGCCAGTATCGCTTCTCCCCGACGTCGCCCTGCCGGTGCTGACCGTGCGCACGGTGTACGATGGCGCGGCGCCGGAAGAAGTCTCGCGGTTCATCGCCGAGCCGATCGAAAAGGCCATCGGCAACACCCCCGGGATGGTCGAGATGCGGTCGGTCTCCCGGAATGGCGAGGGCACCACGACCCTGCGCTTTTCGTGGGGCACCGACATGGCCAAGACCGTTCTGGCCGTGCGCGAGAAGCTCGACAACGCCCGCAATTCGCTGCCTTCATCGGCGGCACGTCCCACGCTGCTGACGTCGGACCCTGGCGAACGGCCGATCGCCGTGCTCGCGCTCACCGGCCCTGGCGACCTCCGCGCCGTGGCGCGTGCAGCACTCGACGTCCACGCCCGTCGTCTCGAACAGATCACTGGTGTCGCATCGGTCGCGGTGGTCGGCGA
>JBDSMX010000064.1:0-10779 GCA_039915645.1 Gemmatimonadales bacterium
CCGCTCGATCGCGGATTCAGTTTCCGGGCCCGCGTGAGGCGATCGAGCGCCGGCTGGTAGAGCCCGAGCGCGAAATCGGAGTTGGCGGCGGTCACCAACGCGCTGACGTTGTTGGAATCGAGCGCCAGCGCACGATCAATTTCGCGTCGTGCCGATGAGGGGTCATTGGCCACATTGGTGTAGTAGGAGGCCGCGACGACGTGCGCACCCGAGGAGTCGTTGGCGAGTCGGAGCAACCGGTCAAGCGCCTCCTTGGCACGACGGCCCACGACCGGGTCGCGGGTGCCGTTGTAGAAGAGGATCGACAGGGTGCTGGCGAGCCCGCCCCAGGCACGTGCAAAGTTGGAATCGAGCGCCACCGCCTGCTCAAGGTTGTTGGCGGAGGCGCGCATGTCGCTCGCCGAGTTGCTGCGGACGGCGTTGGCCTTCAGGTAGAAATCGTACGCTTCGGCATTCTGCGTCGGTCGCCCCGCGAGACTCTTGGCCTCGTTCTTCTGCAGCACCGTCCCCAGCGCCACTGCGACGCCGGTTGCGATCCGCCCCTGCAGGGAGAATGCATCCGTGGTGTCGGCATCGAAGGTGTCGCGCCAGGTGACCGCACCGGTCTTCCCGTCGATCAGCTCCGTCACCACGCGCACCTGCCGCTTTCCACCTGCGCCCTGGCCCCAGCGCACCTTCCCCATCAAGACCTGATCGACGTGCAATTCGCCAGCGATTTCCTGTCCGGTCTTGGTCGAGGCCCGGTATTGATTGGCGCTTGCCGAGGCGGTCACCGTGAGCTGATCGAGTCGCGCGAGCTTGTCGCGTACTTCATCGACGATGCCATCAGCGAGATAGGCCTGATCGGCAGGACCCTGATTCTCGAAGGGCAGCACGGCCACACTCTTGGGGGCACCGCTCGCCGCGGCCTTGTTGCCGAAGAAGCGCCACCCCACGGCCGCGATGGCGAGCGCTGCTATCGCAATGAGGCTGAACTTTTTCCACGAACGCGCCGGTGCGCTGCTCGCCACCGCTGACCCGCTGTTGAAACGCGACTGATCTTCCGCCGTGGTGAGCGCCGTGGCCATGTCGCGCGCATTGGCGAAGCGATCGGCCGGTGCCTTCGCCATCGCCGTGAACACGGCCGCGCTGATGACCGGTGCGAGGGTGACGCGGGTCTGTTGCAGCGGCCGCGGAGTCTCGGTCAGGGCGCGGGCGATGATCGCCTGCGCCGTGGGGCCGGTAAACGGAGGCTCACCCGCAAGCATCTCGTAGAGCACACACCCGAGTGCGTAGATGTCGGTGCGGCCATCGATGTTGGGATCGCCGCTGGCCTGCTCGGGGCTCATGTACTGCGGCGTGCCGATCGCGAGGCCGGTCTGCGTCAACGCCTGTCCGCCACTGCTCGCTGCCCGCGCAATGCCGAAGTCGGCCACCATCGCGTGCCCTTCGTTGAGCAGGATGTTGGCCGGCTTGATGTCGCGATGGACTACTCCCCGCGAATGTGCGTGTGCCAGTGCCTCGGCGACTTCGCGGGCAATGCGCAGCGCCTCGCCCACTGGCAACTGCTTCTCGCGCTTGAGCCGATCGGGCAACGACTCCCCTTCGACCAGCGGCATCACGTAGTAGAGAAACCCCTGTGCCTCGCCCGAATCGAAGACGGGGAGGATGTTGGGGTGCGACAGCTTGGCGGCGACTTCCACTTCCCGCAGGAAGCGCTCGGCGCCGAGCGACTCGGCGAGCTCCGGTCGCATCACCTTGATCGCCACCTGGCGATGATGCTTGAGGTCCTCGGCGAGATAGACCGTGGCCATCCCGCCGGCGCCGAGCTCGCGCTCGATGGTGTATCGATCAGCGAGTGCGTTACGAATCCGTTCGATCACGTCAGGTCCCCTTGGACTTCTTGGTCGCCGGCTTCGGCACCAGCTTGAGCGAGCCCGCCGTTTCGCGAGCGCGCAACACCGCCATCACGTCGGCGAGCGGGATCGGTGTGAACTCGCCCGAGAGAAAATCGCGAATCTGCAGCGCGGTCATTCCCTTGCCGAGCAACAGGGAGAACTCGGCGCCGTACTCCTCCGGCAGCGCCGGGCCCGCGGGTCCACGGGCGCCACCCGCAGCTGGCGGACGGGCACCCGGCGCGCCCGCTGCACCGGCGGTGCGTGCGATCGGTTCAACCAGCAGCGACGCGGCTTCCTTTTCCTCGGCGGTCATCACTGGTTCGGTGGCCGCAACCCCGCGCTGCATCGCCGCAAGCTGATAGGCCGCCTTCACCTCATTCAGCAACGCATTGGCACGCTGATCGACCAGCGGCAGGAAGGCCGACGTCTTCTTCTTGCCATCATCGCCATTGGTCCAGAGCACGCCGGCTGACGTGATCACGCCCTTCTCGATCTCGGCCTGATGCTGGATGGCAATGCGCGCCTCCTTGTAGGCCTGACCCAGCGTCTCCGTCGTGGCATCGGCGAGATAGCCGAGTCCCTTGGTGTGCGACTCACCCATCCGCGAGAGGCCGCGGCCGAGATTGTCGGCGAGGACGCGCGCGGCGACTTCGTCGGTGCCGTTGGCGAGCACGGCGAGTCCACCCAGCCCCACGGCGCCGGCGCGCTTGTATTGCGTTGGGTCCTGCTTGTCGGGAGTGTCTTCCGACGAGTGATACCACATGTCGGGCCAGGTGATGAACATCAGCGCGGGAATGCCGTGCTGCATATACGTCACGTGATCGCTGGAGCCGTAGTGTTTGTCGATCTTAATGTAGAACGCATCCTTGCTGCCGCGCGGTGATTCCACCGGCTGCGATGGGGCATAACCGGAGCGGCGGAAGCGCACCCGTTCGCGCGAGATATCGGCGATGTATTCCATCATCGATTGACCGATGTCGTTGAGATACGACGGGAAAGTGTCCGGCGTCCGCTGCAGCACCCAGTAGCTCCGGCTGTCGGCGACGCGAATCGCCTCCATGTCGAAGTTCAGCGTCCCGATGATGTGCTTTTCCTTGTCGGGATGCGCGGTCAGGTAGGCATTGGTGCCGGAGATCTCGGGTACCCACTGGAAGTTGATCGTGCGACGGGGACGCGGGAGCTTCCCTTCGGCGATCAGCTTGAGATAGGCGCGTCCGATTTCGAGCGTCAGGGCGCAGCCGCTGGCGTCATCGTTCGCCCCTTGCTTGATCAACCCTTCGTAGAGATGCCCGCTGATCCCCACTTCCTGCGTGGTGCTGCCATCGCCCGGAATCTCAGCGTGGACATACTCCGCCTGATAGGACACCTGCACGCTCTTCACCACTGAGCGAATGGTGATCTTGTCACCACGCAACAGCATCGCGGCAAGATTGCTGCGCACTTCCGGCGTCACCGACCACGCCACCGTGTTGGGCTGGGCGTTCACCGTGGAGGAGACCACCTGGGTCGGAAAATCGACGCTGCGCTGGAAGCCGATGGCGCTGATGCCGAGGACGCCAACAGCGCCGCGCTGGATCGCCTGCGCATAGGTGGCCGAGGTCGAGCCCGACGAGAGCACGAACTTCCCCTTGACGTCCTTCCCTTCGAAGTCGGCCGCGCGGCCCGCGCCAACATCGACGAGTTCGCCGGAGAAATCGCCGTTGGCATTGAGCGAGGCGAGCGCGAGGGCGATGTCGTGGATGTCGAAGAGCTTGACGTTCTTCGGTGTCGTCATCCAGAGCTCGCCCTGGACCGGCTGCCACGTCTGGGTGACCGGTCCGAACTTCTCGATCGAGATGTTGCTGAAGCCGTATTCCTTCGCGAAGTCCGCCATGACGCGGCTCTCGCGATAGTGACCGCTGTATTCCTCGGGCAACCGCACGCGCTGATAGGGGACCAGTTCCATCACGTGGTGCATCGCGCGCTCGCCCGAGACCTCGTTGATGATCGCGGTCATCGCTTGCTGCGAGAGCAGGGTGCGATCCTCGCGCTCCTGCGCGGCGAGGGGAACGACGGCGAGGAGCAGGGTCGCAGCGGTGCTGAAAACGGATCTCACGGGGCGGGCCTCACGATACGGTGACCGAAACACGATGGGCGATGGGCGATAGTCGTGACTGAGAGTCCGGTCTGGGGACTTTCAGGGTGTTTTACGTCGAGCTGTCGGGGAGGATCACTCTATAATGCGCAAAAACGAGACACTACGCTACCCGAGGGGATATCCGAGTGGTGTAGTCGGGCATTTTGAGGAGGGAGGAGGGAGGAGGGAGGAGGGAGGAGGGAGAAGGGAGAAGGGAGAAGGGAGGAGGGAGAAGGGAGGGGGACTCAGCCGCTGGCCAGGATCAGTACCGACCACTGCTGCAGCGAGATCCGAAGGTGGCCCGACTCGACCTCGAGTCGATCGGGGTGGC
Source organism: Gemmatimonadales bacterium (assembly GCA_039915645.1). Taxonomy (GTDB): domain Bacteria; phylum Gemmatimonadota; class Gemmatimonadetes; order Gemmatimonadales; family GWC2-71-9; genus Palsa-1233. The sequence goes on from JBDSMX010000064.1 coordinate 4,325, forward strand.
TGAACCCATCGCCGCCGTATTCCTGGGCCTGGCTGTCGAGAACGATCTGCCAGGACCGGTGATCCCCCGGTGCCGGGAGCTGGTAGCCCTGGTCGGGCCAGCTGTTCTCGCTGAGGTTCACGACCACCAGAATCGGCGATCCCGAGTCCCCCGGGCGAACAAAGGTGAGCACCCCGGCGGGTCCGTCGACGTGCACCACCTCGAAGCCGGGCTGCCGCAGGACCGGGGTGTTCCACCAGAGCCGGTTGGCGTCGGCGACCAATGCCCGCATCTGCAACCCGATCGGGTCGCCTGCCAGGCTCCAGTCGAAGCGATGATCGGTGTGCGTCGCATTGGCATCGGGTCGCGGGTGCCAGTAACCGGGCAGATGACATTCGGCGCCCATGAAGCACATCGGTGTGCCGGGGAGCGCTACGCAGAGCGCCCACCCCATCCGCGCCTTGGCACGCGCAAGCCAGTGGTCGCGCCCGCCGACCAATTCCACGAAGTGGCGATACCCTGCACGCGCACCCGACTCATTGTCGTGCGCGGTGTCGTGTGAACCCAGCAAGTAGCGGATCCGCTTGGCAGCGTCCGGCAAGTGGACCAGATCGAGCAGCAGTTGGACCCGCCCTTCGACCGATTCTGCCGTGACGGCGGCGAGAAAGAGGGGTGGGTCGCCCAACGCCCAGACGCGATCGAACCGAAGATCTTCCGTGAGCCGGGGCCAGAGGCCAGCGTCGTCTCCGGTCCACTCGACGATCAGCAACTTCTCCTGCCAGAGCGGATTGGCCCGCACGGCGGCGACAACCTCGAGCAGCACGTCGCGTGCGATTTCATCGGCCGCGTCGATGCGCAGCCCGTCGACGTGGTACTCCTCGAAGCAGTGGCGCGCGTGTGCCACGATGAACTCGCGCACTTCCGCCTTCCAGAACGCCGGCCGTGGCCCCCAGGGCGAACGCTCACCACCCTCGAAGAAGATGCCGCCGTCGCGGGTCATCCCGTCGAACTCCCACAATCGGTTATCGACGTCGCTGAAGTGATTCCAGACGACATCGAAGATCACGGCGAGTCCGCGATCGTGGGCCGCGCGCACGAATCGCCGCAATGCGAGTGGCGAGCCGTAGGAAGACTCCGGCGCGAAGAGATGCGACGGCGCATATCCCTCCTGACCATCGCCGGGATTTTCATGGATCGGCAACAGCGCAATCGCATTGAAGCCGAGCGACTTGATGTAGTCGAATTTCTGCACGAACTGATCGAAGGTGCCCGTGGCAGCCGGTCCGGTATCGACGCCATCGCCGAGGCCCGTGAAGGAACCGACGTGCGCCTGATAGATGAGCCAGTCGGGTCGCGCCGGAGTTTCGAAGCTGTCATCGGCGAGCCCCGACTCCACCAGCTCTGCCGCGACATCCACGATCACGGCATTGCCGCCGGAATGCCGGGTGGCGCGGGCCCAGGGATCGCTGCGCCGAAGTCCTGCCTGTCCGGGATTGAACCCATCGCCACCGCGGTTGTCGATGACGTAGAGGTACTCGTCGCCAGCACTCACGCCTTCGAGGGTGAGTAACCAGCAGTCATCGTCGCCGCGGATCAGGAGGTGCTCATCCTCGCGCCAGTCGTTGAAGGAGCCCATCACGGCAACGCGCGAGGCATTGGGGGCCCACAGCGTGAACGTGGCCGAGTGGCCGGAGAGCATCACACCCATTGTCGAGGATTTCGTCACGCCAGGCAGAGCAGGTCCGGGATAGGAGGAGTGGGCCCTGCGGGTCCGGGGCCGGGGGAGTCATTCCTAGGACGAGGACAGGGGCTCGGCGGACACATCGCCACAGCGGCGGCCGTGCAAGGTGTGCGGGTCGGGGGTGTGGCTTCGTCTCTCAGCTACACGCGGCACGTTGGAACACTCTCAATCGCTTCTCACAAGGACTCCGTATGCGCCCCACAGGGATTGCTGGACTGGTTCTCATCGTGCTCTGCGTGGTGGTCCTCGTCACCGGCGGGGGATTCACCACCAAGAAGGACATCCTGAAGGTCGGCGACGTGAAGATCACTGCGGATGACAAGCAGTCGATTCCGCCGTGGGTCGCTGGCGTGGGCATCATCGCGGGAATCGGCCTGTTGGCGACGTCGCGTCGCCGCAGCTGAAAAACCTCTCACTCAGAATCGAGGAAGCGTCTCATGCTCGAAACAATCATTGTCATTCTGCTGATCATGTGGGCGCTGGGCATGATCGGGGGCTACGCGTTCGGTGGCCTGCTGCACATCCTGCTCGTCATTGCCCTGATCGTCATCGTCATCCGGGTGATCCAGGGAAGAAAGCCGCTCTGACCTCGGCCGAAGATTGACGACCGGCGGTCGGAACGTTCGTTGTTCCGGCCGCCGGTTCGTTTGTCTGGTTCAGAATTTTTCCCCTTGCGCTTCCCGTTGCTGGCTTCCCACCGCACGGATCCTGCTCCACATCGTCGATAAGCAACGCCGTTGCGCGTCAGACCGGCAGCGTCAGCAGGAAATCCAGCACATCCGCCACGGTGTAATGGGCTCGGCCATTGAGCACTCGACCGAGGTTGGTGAGGTCGTCGCCGCTGGTGAGGAGTGGCGGCTCGCTGGTGCCATCGTCGAGCAGTTGGCCGAGGCCGACATCGGCGGTGAGCGCGTTGCAGAGGCAGCGACGCCCGATGGTGTCTTCGTAGGAGCCGCCCTTCTTGAGATACGTCTCCACCGGCTCGGCCGGGCAACGATAGCCGAGGCGTCCGTCGTCGGAGCGATACGCGGTGCGGAGATAGCCGAGGTCACAACGACGCTCGCGCGGCGCTTCATCCTCCGAGCCCGGCCAGGCAACCACCTTGAACGGATAGCCGGTGGGGGAGGCCTTCGGGTCGGTGAACACGCTGACATCGCCGCGAGCGAGGTGCTCCACAACGGTGCGCTTGAGCGCCTCGGTGATGCCGGATTCGGCGCACCACGCGAAGAGAGTGCCGACCTGGACACCAGCGGCGCCGGCTGCTCGTGCCGCTCCGAGCGCCTCGGGCGTGCCGGCACTTCCCGCGAGCCAGAACGGCAAGCCGAGTTCGGCCAGCTTCGAGAGGTCAACCACGTCGCGATCGCCGTAGACGGGTTCACCCAGTGCGTTGAACTGCGGCGCGCCACGCGGCGGAGCGTTATGCCCACCGGCCGTTGGCCCTTCGACGACGAAGCCGTCGACGCGACCGCTCGCCTTCCGTGCGAGCACGGTTGCCAGTGAATTGCTCGCGATGATTGCGAGAAACTTCGGGCGCAGGAGCGGAGGCAGCGTGACCCCCGTCGTATGTTCGGCCGGATCGAAGGTGAGATCGATCTGCTCGCCAGCCGGCATTCCCTCCACATCGAGGCGAAGCGACGCTGGCTGATGCGAGGCGAACGCATCAAGCACGGCGGGGATTTCGCGCGGGATCCCCGCGCCCATCAGGACATAGTCGACGCCGGCGAGCATGGCACCGTACAGCGATGCCAGATTGGGAAGCTGGACCTTGGTGAGGAGATTGACGCCGACGAGGCCGCGGTGCCCTTCCTTCGCGAGATCGACCTCCACGAACGCGGCGAGCATGGTGATCTGCTGGCGCTCGCGACTCACCGTCCGTCGGTACATGGGGAGCATGGCATACGGCGCGTCGGCGGCGCGGCCCGAGGGAATGAAGTACTGGGCCAGCACGGCGTCCGCGACACCGGGAACGGGGAAGCGCTCCATCGAGCGGCGCACATCGCCGTTGGGGTCGCCGTCCTGCAGCCGACGGACCAGCACGGTGTCGAGCGCCGTGGCCGAGACGACGCCAAGCTGACCGAGGCGCGAGACGGCGCGGGCGAGCCGCCAGTTCGACACTCCGACACCCATGCCACCCTGAATGACGACCGGCTCTGTGGCGGTTCCCAGCATACGGCACTCCCTCGACACGGTATGCAGCCGGCGGGTCGCGCAGACCGCCCCGGCCTATTTATCATATGGACATGATAAATATAGTCCGTCGGCCGGTCCGCCAGTGCTGAGCCTCCCCCAGACGGCCGAATATGCCCTCCGGGCGGTGAATTTCATCGCCGATACCCCCGATGGCCGGCCGCGCCGGGTCGCCGAGATCTCGGCGGCGATCAAGGTACCGAGCAACTACCTCTCGAAGACGCTCCACCAGCTGGCGCTGGCCGGTGTGCTGCGATCGACCCGGGGCCCCGCAGGAGGGTTTCAGCTGGCCATCCCCGCCGAGCGGCTGACGCTGGCAGAAGTCATCACGCCGTTCCTTCCGGTCACCGGCCGCCCCTGCGTCCTTGGCCGCGCGCGGTGCAACGACACGACGCCGTGTGCGGCGCACCACCTCTGGAAGCCGGTAGGGCAGCAGCTCGAGGCCTTCTTTGCCGCGACGACGATTGCGGAGCTCGGGAGGTGAGGCAAACTTGAACGATCCCTCTTCCTGAGTTAGTCAATGTTCCGCACGCTGCCGATTTTTCTGCTCGCTCTCGCCACGACGCGCAGCATCGCTCAAGCTCCGGAGATTCCGGCGACCAGGCTGGTCGGCGGGGTCACCCTGCTCGAGCATCGCGCCGACGCCTTCGCCAGAGCGCCGAAGCTCACCGTGGATCCGAAACCACTGCTGGTGATTGGAGGAGCAGGCGTCGACCCCGACTATGGGCTGGAGCATGTCTACCAACCAGTCGTCTTGTCAGATGGGCGGATTGCGGCCTTTCCCTGGATCGGCAACTCGCTTCGGATCTTCAACGCGAAGGGTGCTCCCGAGAAACTCATCGGCAAGCAGGGGAACGGTCCCGGTGATTTCATGCGGACAACCGGATTGCTGCTCCTGCCAGGAGACACGCTGTTCACCGTCGATGAGGCGAACTTTCGCGCCAACTGGATCACCGTGGGAAAGGGAGTGGTGCGCTCGGCCGCGCTACTCTCGGACATCCGGAAGACCTACAACCTGACGGCGATCGGAGCCCTCCCGGGCTCACGGATCGTCTGGGCATCAAACCTGATCAGCTCTACCCCTCTGCCGGTCGGTGAAAGACTCCGTCGACGGAAGCCGTTCCTCGTGAGCAGTCCGCTCCGCGATCAGATCGCGTTCGTCGATTCGATTCCGGGGATTGAGGTCGCCGGATTCCGGACCGCGTATCGCGGACGGAAAGATTCCACCGCACTGATGGTGCGGCTGGGGATGAACTCCGTGCTGGCAGTCTGGGGCAGCGGCATCGCGATCGCCAATCTCACGGGCGAGTACGCCATCGAGCGCCGATCCCCGACGGGATCGGTCATCGGACGGATCACAGTACCCGTCGCGCGTCGGCCGGTCACGACGGCGATGCGCGATGCCGTCATCGCCATGGACCTGGCGCGGATCGACGCCAGTGGCGGGGAGCATATGGTCGATATCGGCGAAACACGACGTCAGGCGCGTGAGAGCCCGTTCGCTGACTCCCTGCCGCCGATCCAGGGACTGTTCGCGACGCCGGACAATACCCTTTGGGCTGTCGATGGATTGTCCTACCAGACCGGCACCTACTGGGACGCGACCGCCTTCCGGATCGATGGGGCTATCATCGGCAGATTGCACTTCACGGGCGGCGGCGTTCCGGTCTACTTCGGAAACAACTCCGTGATGGTGCGCTCAGTTGACGATGACGGCATCGTGACGATGACGAGCTACCGGATTGTGGCGACGAAGTAACTCGCACAGTTCAGATCTGCGCCGCGCAGCGCGCGGCGCAAGCGGGGGTGACGGGGAGATCTCGGCAGGGAGGTCACTCCCCCCGCAGCGCCTCAACCGGATCGATCCGTACCGCGCGCGCCGTTGGCAACGAACTCGCGGCGACGCCGAGGGCCGTCACCAGCAGCGCGACCGAGATCATCACGCCGGCATCGGTGGGACTCACTTCGAAGAGCAGTGACTGGAGCACCCGGGTGCCCGCAACGGCGCCGCCGAGGCCGAGGGTCACGCCGACGAGCACCAACCGAAGCGACTGACCGAGCACCATCGTGCCGATCTGCTGGGTCGAGGCACCGAGGGCGATCCGGACACCGATCTCGCGCTGACGCTGACCCACGACGTACGCAATCACGCCATAGAGTCCAACCGCGCTCAGCACCAACGCCATCACGGCTGCCGCACCAAGCAACAGCAAGGTGAAGGTTCGACGCGCCATCGAGTCGGCCGCCAGGTCGGTCATCAGGCGCGCATCCGACACCGGCGCCGCGGCATCGATCGCCGCCATCGCATCTCTCACGAGAAGCTGCACCGCCGCCGTGCTCAGCGTCGGTGCCTTCACGACCAGCTGCACGTCAGTGGGAACGTTGTTGGTCGGCGCACTGTCGGGCGGGACCACTGCGAAGTAGGCGATCTCGTTGGGTGGCTCGTCGAGCGAGATCCCATGCACCTCTCCGGTCACTCCGGCGACGCGATCCCAATGATTGCCACCGCTGCAGCAGTGGATCGGCTTGCCGACCGGATCCTCGCCCG
>JBDSMX010000118.1:0-10058 GCA_039915645.1 Gemmatimonadales bacterium
ACGGAGGCGGCAACACCTGCGTCGCCTGGAAGGCGTAGGTGTTGAGGGCGATGCCGGTACTGTAACGCACCCTCAAGGTGAAGCTGCCCGACAGCGTCCTCCCGGACATGCTGGCATTGATCGAACCGCCGGGAAGCGAGATCTCTTCGGGTTGCGGTATGTTCACCGCCGACGCGACCAGGGTCCCGGTGCCCAGGGGGCTCATGGTCAGCGACCAGGTAAAGGACGGGTCTGGCGGGCAGTCGGAGCCGAGGAAACCCTTCAGCGCTCCGGGGAAGGTGGAATCGAGCACCGGCGCGAATTGGCCCGGAGGAAACTGCTCGAAGTAGAGGCCGCGGCAGGAAGGCTCCGGTATTTGAAAGAGGAACAACAGCGAGTTGCCCGGCGCGCTGGTAAGACTCTGCGTCCAGCCGTTGGCCAAATCGTTGATCAGCGTATCGCTCCGCTCAATGCCGATGCCCCCCGGCGGCAGTTGCGCGCTGGTCAGCGTGGCGGAGGTGAAGCGCCACGCGATTTGCGAGCTGACGGTGACCGTCGTGGTCGCCGTTGCCCACACCTTGGTCGTGCTGTCGAGCGTGACCTTGACGGTCCGGATCACGTCCGACGAGCCGGCGGGAAGCGACGGATAGGTCGTCGTCAGCGTGTTGGTGGTGGTGGTGATCGTGCGTCCGTCACCCATCTCCCAGCGCCAGCGGGCGTTGTTGGGTGCCGGGTCGGAATAGGTCGCGGTGAGCGTGAATGGTTGATTGGCGCTCACGGTGGGCGCAGCCGGGGTGATCGAGAGCTTGACGTATTTGATGAAGTAGAAGCGCCAGTCGACGTAGTTCGGGGCACTCCCCCCAGGCGCCGGTGCTCGGTAGAACATCACGCCGATCGGCGTGGTCTTGACCGCGTTGTTGGCGTTGGAGATGACCTGACCCGCCTCACGTCCCAAGCCGGCAGGTTCCCAGTTGCCGTTGTTCTGGATCCAGACACGCTCGCCCAGCAGCGTGCCCGTTGGCGCAATCAGCGGGGATGGTGTGTAGCCGTAGGAACAGCCGTCACACACGCCCCAGAAGCGGCTGCCGGTGGACCAGACCACGATGGTGTCGGCCGCGATTCGTGAAGCGCCATTGGATTCGATGCGGATGGGGGGCGCCCCTCCGATGGTGCGATTGCGGACGGCGTCCCACAGGGCGTCGACCTTGGCGAACGGCACGCCCGCCGACTCCCCGAACGCGAGCCATTTGCTGACCGTGACGGAGAAGGGCAGTACCGCATCGGTTTCCGGATTGACCGCTGTGATCGTCATCGGCACGAAGGTGCCGTTCGCCGACCGGAGGAGACTGGTCCCGATCAGGATGTTGTTGCTCATCCCGTGTGACAGTTTGAGGCCGGCGCTGCTGGAGCCGTAGGCCACGAACGTCCCGACGGTGCCCTGGTCCGCGCTTCCGGTGCGACCTTCCATCAGCTGCGGATGCCCGGTCACGTACATCGCACTCTTGATGCTCAGCAGCTGCAACGAGTCGACGGGGACGGCAATCGTTCTGGCCAACGTGGCGAGTGCGTTGTTGTAGTCCTCTGCCCCGGTGTCGAGCATTCCGCCGACGACTTCTGCAAGCCGGAGCGCGCGCTCGTTGCTCTGCCAGACTCCCGGCGCATCGTCGAAACGGCTACCGAGATGCTGGGCGCCCTGGCCACCCTGCGATCGGAACCACGAAAGCGCCGAGATGGCGTAGGCGAAGCGGAGCGGGACGTTCACCTCTTCGGTGGGCCCGAACGATGTGGTGACCGGAAAATCCCAATCGTCGAGGAGCGGGTTGTAGGAGGTGGTGATGTCCTTGACCAGATCTTCGTACTTGACCTGGCCAATCACGACCTGAATCACCGCGTTGACGCGAAGTGACGAACCCAATGGTGTCGCCCCGCCGGCGAGCATGCTGCTGTTGAGGTGGCGGGTAATCAACCGGACCGTGCCGCTGCCGATCGCGACTGCGGGCGCTGTCTCGACCGTGCCGGTCACACCATTCATCAACACCGCCACCGGGACGTAGCCGACCGCCACCGCGGCGGGCAGGTCGAGCATGAACGGTGCACCGGTTGCGTAGTCACCATTGCTGCTGGTGATGTTCACGACCGGCGAAACCCAGGTCACGCCGCGAATGACAGGCGTCGACACCGTGGCCGGCGCGATGGTGAACTGCACCGCGGCCGGGAAGGACCCGCTCGGCACGGTGAGCTTCGTGCCGTTGAGTGGATCACCCGCCTTCGACACCGTGACGATCCCTCCGCTGGCGGGAATGGTCGCGTCGGCCAGCGGTGTACCACCGGTCACGATCCCGGTGGCGCTGAAGGTGACTGGAGCCACCCCGGACACCGTGGCCTTGACCGTGTTGCCGCCGGAGCCAACGGTCCATTGTCCCGCCTGCGCCACTCCATTGCTTGCGGTGCTGACGGTGGTCGACCCGGCGATGCTGCCGCCCCCCGATTCGACCGAGAAGACCACCGGTACGCCGGCCAGCAACTTGCCGTCCTGATCCTTGACGAGCACCGCCGGTTGCACCGGCAGGGCAGCTCCGGCGGCGCCGGTCTGGTTGTTGCCGGCCTGGATGGCGACCGTGGTGGGCGTTCCAGTGCCTGGCGGCGAAGTCGGGGCATTGCCACCACAAGCGGCCAAGAGGGCCGCGCCAATGATCAGTTTCCGTGCCTGCATGACGTCTCCGGGAGGGTCCTGCACCAGAGGCGCAGGATTCGGCGAAGTCGTGCCATCGCCGCGGCACCCGGTGGTCCTTACCTTCAGGTTGGAGCGCCGCTCCCTCCCCGACCAGGCAGGTGAATCCCCGATGGAGACTGAGACCGCCCTCACTGATGATCAGGTCACCACCCTGCTCGAGGCGATGCGCGCCGGGGACGATGACGCGGCCGAGCGGCTCCTCCCACTCGTCTATCGGGCACTCCATGGCATTGCGGCCCGGCTGATGCGCGGCGAGCGCGACGACCACACGCTGCAGCCCACCATCCTCCTGCACGACGCCTGGGCCCGGCTCACCGCTGAGCGCAACTCGCCGTGGAAGGACCGGCGGCACTTCATGGCGCTCGCTGCCCGCGCCATGCGCCGACAACTGATTGATCACGCGCGCGCGCGTCGCGCCGGCAAGCGTCGCGCTGATCTGGGAGTGAGTCTCGCCGAACAGGTTCACGCCAGCACTGGGCCCGACGTGGTCGACCTGATCGCACTCGATGATGCCTTGCATGCGCTGGCGGCCGTGGATGACCGCGCCCATCGCGTGGTGGAACTCCGCTACTTCGGGGCGCTCGAGTGGCCGGAAGTCGCCGAAGTCCTTGGCGCCTCGGAACGGACGGTCAAACGCGACTGGCAGTTCGCCCAGGCGTGGCTGCGCCGCTGGATGGATGGCACCAACACCTCGCCGGCTGGCCCGACTGGCGAGATTCCCTCGCCTCTTCCTCGATGACCACCGATTCCTTCTGGGCCCGTGTGCGTGTCACCTTCGAGGCGGGACTCGATGCCGGCCCCGAGCGGGCCCAGATGGCGCTGCGCGACGCGAGCGGCGGCGACGAGCGCGTATTGGCTGAGGCGCAGGCGATGCTCGCGCTGGAGCCGAACGGCTTTCTCGATCGTGGCCTCGAGCTCCCGGCCGATCCCGATCTCTTCCGGCCGACACTCGGCCCCGGCACGACCATCGATCGTTATCGCATCGTCGGGTTGATCGGCCGTGGCGGAATGGGTGAGGTCTATGAGGCGGTCCGCACTGGTGTCGATTTCGAGCGCCGGGTGGCGATCAAGGTCCTGCGCGCCGGCATCGTCTCTCCCGACCTGGTGCGTCGCTTCGAGCAGGAGCGGCGGATTCTCGCCGGGCTCGAGCACCAGAACATCGCTGCGCTGACGGATGGTGGCATCCTCGTGGACGGCCGGCCTTATCTGGTGATGGAATTCGTGGACGGGTCACGGATCACCTCGTGGTGTGCCGAGCGCCACCTGGACGTGCCTGGCAAGCTCGCGCTCTTCACCCAGGTGTGCGATGCGGTCGGCCGAGCCCATCGGCATCTGGTGGTCCATCGCGATATCAAACCCGGCAACGTGATGGTCACCGCCGACGGCACCGTCAAGCTGCTCGACTTCGGCATCGCCAAGGTGATCGACCCCGACCCCGACGCCGGCGGTGCGGGCGAGGCGCCATCGCGGAATGGGCCGCTCGGGCTGACGCCGGAGTACGCCGCCCCCGAACAGCTCGCCGGGGCTGCCGTCACCACGGCGACTGACATCTATGCGTTGGGCCTCCTCCTCTTCGAGCTCCTCACCGACCAGCGTCCCTTCGCCGACGAGGCCAACTCGTTGCCGGAACTCACTCGGCTGGTGCTCACCACCGATCCCCCGTTGCCAAGCAGTGTGGCCAGGCCGGATGTGGCGCGAGTGCTGCGCGGCGACCTCGATGCAATCGTGCGGAAGGCGCTGCGGCAGGATCCGGCGGACCGCTATCAGGGCGCCGACCGGCTGGTCGACGATCTCCATCGGCACGCCGCCGGGTTGCCGGTGGAAGCGATGCGCGGGCATCGGGGCTACCGCACGGCCAAGTTCGTCGGGCGACACCGTGGCGCGCTGGCTGCCGCTGCACTGTTGACGGTCGCTTTGCTGACCGGTGCGGCATCGACCTGGCGTGAGTCACAGCGGACCCGGGTGCAGAAGTCCCGGGCCGAGGCGACGACGCGGTTCCTCACCGAGATGCTCTCATCGGTCGATCCGGCCGCAGCGGGAAAGGAAGTCTCGATGGTCGAGGTGCTCGACAGTGCGGCGGTGCGAATTCGTGCCAACACCCGGCTTGAGCCGGAGGTCGAGGCGTCGCTGCAATCGGCGATCGGCGCCAGCTATCGCGCACTGGGCAAGTACGACCTCGCCGAGCCACACCTCCGGCGCGCACTCGCGCTGCGATTGGAGCACGCCGATGACGCACTCGCCACGGCGTGGGCGCACCGGGAACTGGGCGAACTCTTCGATGCGCGGGGCGAATATGCTGCCGCAGATTCGCAGTATGCGCGCGGGGTGGCATTGTTGCCGCCCCGAGGTGATTCGGCGGTTGAAGTGGTGGCGACCGATCTGCTTGAGCAGCGGGCGAGGATGCAGTCGCTGGCCGGCAATCTGCCAGCGGCCGAGTCCATGCTGGTGGAAGTCGTTGCGCGACTGCGGCGGGTGCGCGGCGACAGTTCGTTTTCGCTTGGTGTCGCCCTCAGTCAGCTGGGCGTGACCCTGGCGCAGGCGCACCACTTCGACCGCGCCGAGTCGGTCACGCGGGAGGCGTTGACGATCTTCGGTCAGGTCCTGCCCTCGACGCATCCGGAGATCGGCAAGGCGCTGGGTCGGTTGGCGACGATTCTGGAGCAATCCGGGCGGCCGACGCCGGCCGACAGCGCCTATCGCATCTCCTTGCACAACCTCGATGCCGCGATGGGACCGAGCCATCCCGATGTGGCGTGGATCCGCGTCAATTATGCCGGGTTTCTCTTTGACAACCACGCGTGGGATGCCGCAATCGCCGAGGCCGATACGGTCCTCGCGAATCGAGGGAAGGGCATTCCCGACACCCACCCAGGAGTGGCCCTGGCGATTCAGATGCGTGGGATGGCCCTTTCGGCCAAGGGCGACCATGCGGCGGCCGTGCGCGCGTTGCGCGAGTCGTTGGCACTGCGGCGGGTGACTTTTCCGGCGGGGCACTGGGCGATCGGCAGTAGCGAGAGCGTGTTGGGTGCTGAGTTGTTGATCACTGGTGCTCGGTCGGAGGCGCTGCAGTTCCTCCGGGATGGCTGCCGCACAGCGACCAAGGCGCTCGGGGCCGACCACCCGACGGCGAAGAAAGCGATGGAACGCCTGTTGGCGGCCGGAGAGCAGCGTGGCACTTGCGCGTGAGCGGACCACCGACGGAGGAATGATGACGCGACTATCCGCGAGGCTCTTCCTGAGTGGGGCCCTGCTCTCTGCGGCACTGCCACAGCCCCTGGAGGCCCAGCGGTTTCCCGCCAGCCAAATACAGAGGGCCATCTCGGATCAGCGCATCCAGTCGGCCACCATCTGGCTCGATCAGATTTCCGCCGCGCTGTTCCGCGACGCGGGCGAACGCTATATCACGCCCAGAGTCGTCGGCTACGATGGCACGCTGATGACGCCGTGTGGCCGGATGCCAAGCGATAATGCCTATGCCTGTCGCACCGATGGGACGATCTACTACGATCGCACCTTTCTCTCGGGGTTGATGGTGGCCACGTCACTGCGGCTGCCGAGCGATGGCGGCACGGCGCCGGTGCTTGGCATCGCACACGAATGGGGGCACGAGTTGCAGTTCCTCCTCGGCCTGGATTACACCGATGCCGTGGACCGCTCCGAGCGCGATGCTGATTGCCTTGCCGGTGTGCTCCTCGCCCGTGCGCAGGTGCTTGGCAGGTTGCGTGCAGGCGACCTGGAGGAAGCGAGACTCTCGATTGGCCTGGTGGGTGATTCGGTGCTTGTGCCGGGGGAGTGGGGCCATGTGATCGAACGGATCAATGCCAATGCGGCACCCGGGGCGATCCCCGTGATCACCAACGGCACGGGCTACCACGGCAATGCCAATGAGCGACTCACTGCATTCAATCAGGGGCTCCGCCGGAGCTTGCCATCGTGTGTGGCTGGCATACCGCGCCCAGGAAAAGATCCCCCGCTGACTGCTGTGCGATGGTATGTCAACAACGCTGGTGGGGCCTACGATCTCGGTGTGGCGCAGAACAAGCCGATCGTGATGGTGTCAGGCGATCGCAATGGCGCGAACTTCATCCGCTTGAAGAAAGAAACGCTGGAGTCTCCGGTGCTCGCCGGACTGGCCAACGTGGCGATCTTCGTCTACACCGATCCCGCGAGCGATCTCGTGGCCCGCAACCTTGGCAAAGCGCTCAAGTATGATAGGCTGCCCGTCATTTCATTGTTTGCGCCGAACGCCAACATGATCGATGAGGTGACACGCATCATCGGCCTCTGGGACGCCCCGACGGTGCTCCGCGAGTTGACCAAGGGGATGACGAGCCGAGGGTGGCTTGGGGCAACCCGCACGCCATAGCAGCGAAGCGTCGGTTGTGGTACCCTTTCGGATGCCCCATATCGAGCGCCACCGCACTGCCCACATCGGCTGGCTTCGCGCCTCCGTCCTCGGCGCCAATGACGGCCTGATCTCCACCAGCAGTCTGGTCGTTGGCGTTGCGTCCGCACAGGCCACCCACGCCTCCGTTCTGCTCACCGCGTTCGCCGGTCTCGTCGCCGGCGCGCTTTCGATGGCTGCGGGAGAGTATGTCTCGGTCAGCTCGCAGGCCGATACCGAGCAGTTCGATCTCAATCGCGAACGCGGAGAACTGGCGACCCAGCCCGACGTCGAGCACGCCGAGCTTGCGGCGATCTATGTCGGCCGGGGGATCAGTCCGGAGCTGGCCACGGAGGTGGCGACCCAGCTGATGGCGCACGATGCGCTCTCGGCACACGCCCGCGACGAGCTCGGTATTTCGGAACTCACCCTGGCCCGGCCGCTTCAGGCCGCCCTCGCCTCGGCCGCCTCGTTCGCCGCCGGCGCAGCGCTGCCGCTGGTGGTCGTGCTGCTGAGTTCGGGCAGCATGATCGTGCCGGCGACGATTGCGGGCTCATTGCTGCTCCTCGCGGTCCTTGGCGCAACTGCGGCGCGACTGGGCGGGGCACCGCTGTTGCGTGGAGCCGTGCGCGTCACCTTCTGGGGGGCAGTGGCGATGGGAACGACCGCGCTGGTCGGACATTTCTTCGGCACCGCGGTCTAGGAATGCAATTGCTCCGCGTCGTCAGCCCATGCTGCGATCCAGTTGATTCGCCCAAATGCATCACCGTCTCCGGGATGATATGACCACCAACGTGCTCGACCGATTGGCAGCGCTGATCGCGCAGGAGCGCCTCGCCCTCCTTTCGCGCTGGCGAGAGCAGGTACGGCAACTCGAATCGGCGCGCCAGCTCGATGTACCGGCACTCACTGACCACATTCCCCAGTTACTGGACGAGTTGGTCGTGGCGTTGCGGGCACAGTCCGACGAGACAATCTCCGAGGCGCTCAGCGAGGGAAGTCCTCCCGCACATGGTCTCCAGCGACTGCAGGAAGCATTCGACATCGAGGAAGTAGTCGCGGAGTACAACATTCTCCGCGGCTGCATTCACGACTTGGCGGATGAGAACGGCCTGGCGCTGCAAGGGAAGCCATTCCACATCATCAATCGCGTGCTTGATCTCGCCATCGGCCTTGCGTTGCAGTCATATGCTACCGAGCGCGCGTTGGAGGTGCAGCGCCGTCGCGAGGAGTACCTCGCCTTCGTCGCGCACGATCTCCGGACGCCGTTGAATGCGATCTCGCTGGCGGGGCGAGTGCTGGAAAAGCTCGGTGCGGGGCAAAGCGCGGAAGCGGCGCAAATGCTGAATGCGTTGCGCCGCAATGTGCATTACCTCGAAGGGCTGGTCGCCAAGGTGCTCGAGGAAAGCACCAATCTCGAGACCGAAACCGGCATCTCTCTCGAGCGGCGCGATCTCGATTTGTGGCCACTTGTCGAGGGACTCATCCACGATCTCCATCCGGTGGCCGGCACCAACAGCACCCAACTGATCAATGCGGTCCCCGATGATATGGTGATCTATGCCGACGCGAGTCTGTTGCGGCGTGTCTTCCAGAACCTGATCGCCAACGCGATCAAGTACACGCCCCGAGGCCAGGTGACCATCGGCGCGCGCGAGCATGCTCCGGAGGGTGGCGTTGAATGCTGGGTCAGCGACGACGGTGCCGGCGTCCCCGAAGCACTCCTCGCGAAGATCTTCGAGAAGGGTGAAGGCGACCCCGACAATGGCAGCGGGACCGGGCTCGGTCTGGCCATCGTCAAGACGTTCACGGAAGCCCATGGCGGGACCGTGAGCGCCGAGAGCAAGGAAGGTGTTGGGTCGACATTCCGCTTGTCGCTTCCCAGTCGGCATCCCTGACATTCGAGGTAATTGTGACATCGCGTACCCTGCTGGTGCTTGGCGGCGTTCTCCTCGCATGCGGACCGGCACCAACGCCGCGCGCCGCAGAGTTCAAGCCGCCGGTCGCGCCTCCTCCGGCCTCTTCGATATCGCATGGTGAGGCGCCGATCGGTGCGGCCATGACCGCTCCGGACCGATTTGCCGATGCTCCTCCCCGGCCGTCTGTCACACGCCAGCGGATCCGCTTCGTGACGGCCCACGTGCGCCATCAGATTGCGCCCGGCGTTGTCTACGATGCGTGGACCTTCGACTCGATGGTCCCCGGTCCCATTCTCCGTGTTCGGGTTGGCGATACTCTGGATTTCACGCTCGTGAACCACGCACCGATGCCGCACTCGATCGACTTTCACGCGGCGGAGATCGCCCCCGATCGCGCCTATCGCAACGTGATGCCGGGCGACAGCATCCAGTTCCAGTTCGTGGCTCGGGTGCCAGGCGTCTTCATGTATCACTGCGGGACTGCGCCGGTGGCTGCGCACATCAGCAACGGGATGTATGGCGCGCTCATCGTCGATCCCAAGATCCCGCGTCCACCCGCGAAAGAGTTTGTTTTGGTACAGAGCGAGTTCTACCTCGGTGCGCCGAGCGGTCCTGACTCCGTTCGCGGCATGGCGTGGGAGAAGGTGCTCAACGCCTCGCCGGACTACGTCGTGTTCAACGGCGTCGAGGCACGTTACGCGACGCATCCGATTCCCGTACCCGTCCAGAGCCCGTTGCGTCTCTACGTCGTCAATGCCGGCCCGAACCGCATCAGTTCCTTCCACGTTGTTGGCGCCATTTTCGACCGGGTATGGGCCGACGGCTTCGGCCCAGGCTTTCAGGGAATGCAGACCTGGAACGTGCCGGTCGGAGGCGGTGCCGTCTTCGACCTCAAGCTGGCCGAACCCGGGCTCTATCCTTTCGTGTCGCACGCATTCGCCGACGCGACGAAGGGAGCGGTGGGGGTGTTCCGTGCCGGCGATGCGAAGGGCAAAGCAGAGCATTAGGCTGGGTGCAGTCGGACAGATGCGCCGATCGGAGT
>JBDSMX010000125.1:0-11362 GCA_039915645.1 Gemmatimonadales bacterium
CGCTGCAACGAGTCGAAGGACGCGCCAGCGTTGATCAGCCTCGCGATCTCCTCGGCCCGGATCCGCGCGGCGGCGGCGTTGGTCGAGTCGATCACCGGCATCAGCAGGATGTGCCGCGCCTGCACCTCAGTGGGCTGGACGCGCTGCACCTGGATGATGTGCCAGCCAAACGGCGACTCCACCGGATCCGACACCACGCCCGGCTTGAGGGTGAAGACCACCTGGTCGAACTCGCGCACCATGATGCCGCGACGGAACCAGCCGAGGTCACCGCCCTGATCCTTCGAGCCATCCATCGAGAAACGCTTGGCGGCCGCGGCAAAGTCGGCGCCCTTGCGGAGCTCGATGACAATGGAGTCCGCCTGTGCCTTGCTGCGTGCGCGCTCGGCCTCGGAAGGCTTGGGCGACACGACGATCTGGCGGATGGTGATGCTCGTCGGCATCGGCGGCAGACGACCTTCACGCTTGAGCCCGTCGTAGAAGGCCTTCATCTCCTTCTCGGTCGGGGCCTTCGCCTTGAGCTTGTCTTCCTGCTTCAGGTGCTCGCGATACCGGGTGATGATCAGCGCCTTGCGCTGCTGGTCCACGAGCATGCGCCGGTATTCGTCCTGCGAGGCGAAACCGGAGGCCTTGAGGTCGTTCGTGAAGGCCACTTCGGACGTGTACGGCTTGCGGGCCGCGCGCACGGTGGCATCAACGGCGTCGTTGACTTCCTGGTCGGTGACCTTGACCGTGGTGTCCTTGAGCGCCGACTGGTACATCAATTCGAAGTCGATCAGCGTGTCGATCAGGGCGCGCTTCACGCTGCGAAGCGCCGCCGGATCGGTGGGCGGTGTATTCGGTGCGCGGTAGCGGGAGAACATCTCTTCGTCGAGTTGCGAGCGAAGAATCGGCGTTGCGCCCACCACCGCAACGACGCGATCAACGACCGCGTCGGTGGAGTCCTGCGCCGACAGCGGTCGCGCCGCGCCCCCAATCAGGAGCACGGCAAGCGCGGCGAGACCGGGTCGGAAGTTCACGGCTTCTTCGGCGCTGGAGCCGGTGCGACCGGCTGGGCGTCGCCACCCGGCACCGGTGCGCCTGCAGGCGCCGGCTGGATCATCGCCGGCGGCACGGCAGTGCTGTCCGGGCCCTTCTTGGCGGCCGCGATCTCGAGCGCACGCTTGATGCCCGGCTCGTTGACCTTGTACTTCCCTTCACTGCGCAGCGCCGACGCAAGCAGACCCGGCAGCACGCGGAGCCGCGTCTCGCCCTTGATCAGCTTGTCGAAGTACTGGTCGACCTTGAGTGCGGCCGCCTTCGAGCGCTCGCTGCTGCTCGCCTTCGGATCGAGCACTTCCGGGGTGATGCCCATGGACACCTTGAGGGTATCGACCTGCATCGCGAACTCGGAGCTGATCGTCTTCCACTCGGCCGGCAGAATCTGGACCCCGTTCTTCTCGGCGTCCTGCAGGACCAGCGCGTTCTGCGCCAGGCGGCGCACGAACTCGGTCAGCTGCGAATCGGGAGCGGCCTTGATCTGCTGCAGCGTCTGCGGGCCCTTGACCGGATCGGCCGTCAGCGCGCCAACCCACTTCAGCAGGTCGGCGACGGTGAAGCCACCACCCTTGTAGGCCACCAGCTTGGTGTTGTCGTTGCGCTTGCCATCGATGTCGGCAAGCGCGGTCTTGATCTTGGCGGTGGCAGACGGGTCAAGCTTGAAATCGTTCTCCTTGTCGAGCTCGGCGAAGTAGGCCGAATCGACGAAGGCGATCTGCGAATTCTTGACGAAGTCCGAGTAGCGCTTCCGCGACTCGGCGAGGGGCGGACGGCGGATGATGTGGAAGCCGAACTGGGTCGGCACCACGGCCGACGTCGCGCCGGCCGGGAGACCGTAGGCCACGCTATCGAAGGCCGGCACGAAGCGACCCTTGGGGCCGATCGGCATGTAGCCGCTGTCGCCAGCGCTGCCGTCCATCGAGTTCTTGACGGCGAGGGCGCCGAAGTTGCCGCCGCTCTTCAGCTGGGCAGCAATGTCGTTGATCTTCTTCTGTGCGGCGGCGCGCTCGGGCTTGGTCGCCGTAGGCGGCACGCCGATGAGGATGTGCTGGATGGCGCGATCAGCACCCGCGTTGTAAGTCGAGTCGACCTGCGCATCGGTCGCCTTGGCGCGGCGCGCGATCAGCGAGTCGTGCCAGCGATCGGCACGGATCTGCGCCAGCGCCGGCCAGGTCGACTTCACGATCATCGCGGAGTCGCCGGTGAAGTTGCCGTTGGCAACGGCCTGCGCGAACAGGGTGTAGTCGACCCAGAGGTTCGCGATGAACTCGGCGGACTCCGGCGTCAGCTTGGCGCCCTTGGCGGTCGCGAGAATGTCGGCCACGCGCTGCGTGGGGAGTTGCTGCCCGGCGGCCGTGGCGGCGACGTCGGGACCCGAACCGAGCCCACCCGCGCCGCAGGCACTCAGGGCAACCATCAGGGACGCGGCGAGCACAGTCTTGCGAAGCATCGGACTCCTCAATCGATGAAAGAACACCGGTGGACCTACGCGGCCACCTGACGAAGCGCACGAACCAACGACGGGATGAGAGCTTCACCCCCAAGCCGGACCAATCGGAGCGACAGCGGCACCGTCCGGCGAACCTCGGCGGCCAGCTGCACATCATCCAGCGCCTGGGTCAGTCCCGCCATTCTCGGCGCGGCACCATGCCGGAACGAAAGGCGAGCCTCATCACCCCGCACGAGGATGTGCTGTACGCCGAGTTTGGCACCAAGTGCGCGCAGGCGACCCATATCCAGCAGGGCGTCGGCCTCCGCCGGGAGCGGCCCAAACCGCTCGCGGAGTTCCGCCCGCAGCTCATCAATGTCGCCGGGAGCCGACGCCCGCGCCAGTCGCCGGTAGAGGTCCAGCTTGGTCTCATCGTCCGGCACAAACGCGTCGGGGAGATGGGCCGGCTGGTCGAAAACGACGTCCGGCGGCTGGGGCGCATCCCCGCCACCCTGCCCCCGCATCGCCGTGACCGTCTCCTCGAGCCAGCGCATATAGAGGTCGAAGCCCACCGCCTGGGCATGCCCGGACTGTTCCGAACCCAGCAGGTTCCCCGCGCCCCGGAGCTCCAGATCCTTGAGGGCGATCCGGTAGCCGGCCCCCAGATCTGTATGATGCTCAAGCACCTTGAGTCGCTCATCGGCGGTCTGGTCGATGGTGTCGGGCACGATCAGGTAGCAGTACGCCCGCCGGTGGCTCCGGCCGACCCGGCCACGGAGCTGGTAGAGCTGCGCCAGACCGAAGCGATGGGCGTCATGGACGATCATCGTGTTCGCATTCGGAACGTCGAGCCCGGATTCGACGATCATGGTGGACACGAGGATATCGAGTTCGCCCACCACGAAGCGCTGCATCACGTTCTCGAGATCGTCGGCGGCCATCTGCCCGTGGCCGACATCGACCCGGGCCCGCGGGGCCAGGGTCCGAATCCGCTCGGCGATAGTTTCGATGGTCTCGATCCGGTTGTGCACCACGAACACCTGGCCGCCGCGATCGAGTTCGCGCGCCATCGCCTCTTCGAGCAGGGCGTCATCCCAGGGCTCGACGAAGGTCAGGATCGGGGAGCGATCGCGCGGCGCCGTCTCGATGACGGTCATGTCGCGCAGACCGGCCAGCGAGAGGTGGAGGGTGCGCGGAATCGGCGTCGCCGTGAGCGTGAGCACATCGACCGCGAGGCGGAGCGACTTGAGTCGCTCCTTGTGCTTGACGCCGAAGCGATGCTCTTCGTCGACAATGAGCAGACCGAGATCCTTGAAGAGCACATCCTTCGAGAGCAGCCGATGCGTCCCGATCACGATGTCGAGTTCGCCATCGGCGAGCTTGCGGACCGTCTCCTTCTGTTCCTTGGCGCTGCGGAAGCGCGACAGCGCCTCGACGGTGACGGGATAATCGGCGAGTCGGTCGGCGAAGGTGCGGAAATGCTGCTCGGCAAGAATCGTGGTCGGCACCAGCACGGCGACCTGCTTGCCACCCTGCACCGCCTTGAACGCGGCACGCACGGCCACCTCGGTCTTGCCGTAGCCGACGTCGCCCACGAGCAGGCGATCCATAGGCTTCGGCCGCTCCATGTCCTTCTTGATATCTTCGGTCGCGGTGCGCTGATCGGGCGTGTCCTCGTAGAGGAACGACGATTCGAGCTCGCGCTGCCAGCGACTGTCGGGCGGAAACGGGAAGCCGGCGCTGATGCCGCGTCGCGCGTAGAGATCGAGCAGCTCCGCGGCCATCGCCTGGATCGCCTCGCGGGTCTTCTCGCGAACCTTGCGCCAGGCCGGGCCGCCGAGGCGATGGATCTTCGGCGGCGGGCGGTCGCCATCATCACCGGCCGCGCGATAGCGCTCGAGTTGATCGAGGCGATAGAGCGGCACGTTGAGTCGATCGCCGCCCTCGTACTCGAGGATCGCGACTTCGATCGTGCCGCCATCGATCGTGAGCGTCTGGATGCCGCGATAGATCCCGATGCCGTGTTCGAGATGCACGACATAATCACCGAGCGTGAGCGCGCCGGTGACGGCCGATGGCGCGGCCTGTCGGTAGCGACGCGAACGGCGCAGGCGTCGCGCGCGACGGAAAATTTCGTGGTCGGTGAGGACGCGCAGCGTCGGCATCACGAAGCCGCCGTCGAGCGCGCCGACCACGAGCGTCGTGCCGGCGGGACGGAAGCCGCCATCCTCAAGGAGTTCGTCGAGGCGTTCGCGCTGTCCTTCGTTGTCGCAGAGAATCAGCGTCGGGGTGCCGTGGCCGAGCATGGCGCGAAGCCGGCTCAGGTCACGGTCGACGCGCTCCGGTGGGAAGAAGCCCATCTGCACCGCCGCGGCATCGTCGGCGATGACGAGTCGGGCGAAGGCACTGCGACGGCTGCGCCAGGTGGCCGGGTCGACGAAGATCTCGTCGCGCTTCGGCACTTCCTCACCGAGTCGCCGGGCGATCTCGAGATGATGCTCGGCCTCACGCCACGCGCGATCGACTTCTTCTTCGTCGGGATGGGGCGATTCCTCGAAGAGGAGCGCATCGACCGGCAGGAGTTCGAGCAGCGACTTGCGCTCGACGCGTTGCCCCGGCGCATCGAGGTCTCGCACCGCGACCGAGGTGATCGGCAGCACCGTCACATCGGGGAGTTCGCCACCCGAACGCTGGGTCGTGAGATCGAAGGCGCGAATCGAGGAGATATCATCGCCCCACCACTCGAGTCGGGCGGGCGACGACATGCCAAAGCCGTAGACGTCGACGATGCCACCACGCACCGAAAACTCGGCGACCTCGGACACCGCCGGCACGCGCTTGTATCCCATCCGCTCAAGCGCGGCGACGACATCGCGTAGTGGCCGCTCTTCACCGACCGCGACCTGAAGCCGCAACTGTTCCAGCGCAGCCGGGACAGCGGTGCGCTCGGCGCTGGCACGCGCCGTGGTGACGAGCACCTGCAATTCACCGCGGAGCAATGCGGCGAGCGTTTCGATCCGCTCACCGGCGATCTCGAAGTGGGGCTCATCTTCGCCGAGCGCTTCGCGTTGGGGATAGAGGGCGACGCCGGCGGCGGTGAGATGTTGCAGGTCGGTGAGCCATCGCTCGGCATCAGCGGGCGTGGCAGTGACCACCACCACGAGCCGCCCCGCCCCGACGCGCTGGGTCAGCCAGGTCGCGAGGACCGCGCGCGAGGAGCCCGGGAGGCCGGTGAGTGCGAGTGTGCCACCGCGCACGGGCAAGCGATCCGCCAACGCACGAACAGCGGCGCAGCGGTCGAAGGCATCAAGGATGGGACGCAGCGTCATTCAGTTCCGTCGGCCCGCGCGTCCGGCGAGGCCGGTTTCCGCGAGGGCACAGCAAAGCGCAAGAACGAGCAGGGCGCCGCGCAGATCGCCGCGGCTCCCGGCAGTGAACGCTCGACGTGGGCCACTCGTCAACGAGGCCACCGTCGCACCACTCCACAGGGCACGAACATCACCATCCGCCGCCCGCGCGAGGTTGGATTCGCGTGGATCGACGGTCACGGTGATGGCGCCCAAGGTATCTCCGCGGCCCACCAGGTGGTACACCCCGGGGGTCCGGGGCCGCCAGAGCCCGCCGCCCTCGACCGCCACCGAACCGGCCGGACCCACCACGGCACTCACGGCTTCGGGGAGCCGCAACTCTGCGCCCGCGACGAGTTCCGAGGTCGTGAGCACCCCTTCCGCGGCACGACTCACCAGTGCATCGAGGAACGGCAGAAACCCCGCCGAGAGCGGCAGCGAACTCCACGCGGTATCGAGCCGGGAGCCCACCAGCAGCACCTTGCCGCTGCGCACCAGCCAGGGCTGCCCTGCGACCGTCGCGAGCACGTCTCCGCTGCCGCCAGCCGATTCGAGGGTGACGCGGCGCCCGATTCGCTCGGCAACGGGGAGCAACGGCGAACTGTCGCTGCGCTCGCCGCCGGCGACTGGCGCGCCGAAGCGCCAGTCGATGCCGCGAGCGGCCAGGCCGCGATTCACGGCACCAATGCGCGACGGATCCTCGGGCGGCAACACCACGCTGGCGCCGGTGCCGAGCGTCCCGAAGCGAACCGCATCGCCGACCCGCACGCGGCCATCGCTCCGGAGTACCTCGAACGCGGCCGCAACAAAGCGATCACTGCTCTCCCAGCGCACTGCTGGCGGTGGCGCGACCCGGACGGCCACCGACTGCACATCGTCGCTCCGCAATTCGTCTGGCGGCAACGACACGGTGAGCGTGAGCCATCCCGGCGTGAGGCCGCTGACGCGCTGGGTTTGCGGTACCCCTGGTGTCACCAGCAAGTCGCGCCCACTGCGGCCCACGATACGCAACGCCACGGGCACGGCCACCGTGTCCGCTGCCGCGACGGCAAAGGTGAGGCGACCACCATCGGTGCCCCACGGTTGCGCACTCGTGCTGAGGGACTGGATGCTGCGATTCGCTGGTGGCGCGGCATCGGGGCGGAGCGCGAGCACGTTGCTCCCCTCACGCGCGGCACCGAGGGCGGTGCGCTGCAGGTCACTCACGACGACCACTTCACCGGGACGGCCCGCGCCGCGAACGAGATCGCGCCCGGTCGCCACGGCGACGCCGAGATCGAGGCGTACCGGCAGCACGCCAACAGCATCGAGTTCCT
Organism: Gemmatimonadales bacterium; assembly: GCA_039915645.1. Taxonomy (GTDB): domain Bacteria; phylum Gemmatimonadota; class Gemmatimonadetes; order Gemmatimonadales; family GWC2-71-9; genus Palsa-1233. Next base: position 7,131 of record JBDSMX010000125.1, read on the forward strand.
TGCCCAGATCGGCGGCCGTGCCGCCACGAACCGCGCCGTCGGCAGTGAGGAGCCAGAGTCGATCATCACTCGTTGCGCGAGCCAGCACCGCACGCGCCGCAGCGACGAGCGAGGTGACTACGGGAACGCCGTCGATCACGGCACCGCTGCTCGCCGAATTGTCGAGGACCAGTACCAGCGCGCTCGGCGCGTGCCGTACCACTCCGCCGCGACGCACCGTGAGACCGGCCGCCGCGAGAACCAGCGCCACGATGAGCAGGGTCCGCACCGCGAGCAGGAGGAGATGCCGGAGCTTGATCCGGCGACGATGATCGCGAGTGGCATCCTCGAGGTAGCGCACGGCCGGAAACGAGAGCTCCGGCGGTTCGCGGCGCTGCACCAGATGCAACAGGATGGGAATCGCGGCGGCAATCAGTCCGAAGAGCAACCAGGGTGTGGTGAAGCCGATCATGCGCCGAGTGCGCGTCCGAGCGCCACACCGAAGGGGAGGTCGGTTGGCACGACGGCGTAGCGCATGCCGGCCGCGCGGCAGGAGATCCCCCACGCGCGCACCACGCCCTCAACCGTGCGCTGATAGGCGTCGCCCCACTCCGACGGCGAGAGCGTCACGGCCTTCCCGGTCTCCGGATCACGGAAGCGCGTCTCTTCACCGCGGGCAAGCGTCAGCTCGGCGGGGTCGGCGATATGCAGCACGAGGACTTCGTGACCGCGATGCCGCAGGAAGCGAAGTGCCTTCATCGCGAGTTCGCGATCGAGGAGGAGATCAGAGATGAAGACCACCATGCCTCGGCGACGCAGCGCACCCACCACTTGCTGCAGCGCCGGCTCGGCGGCCGTTCCCATGCCGGCGCGGGTCTCGGCGAGTGTCTGCGCCAGCTGATGCCAGTGGGCCACGCGAGCGCGCGCCGGGAGGATGGTGCGGACCTGTTCGTCGAAGGTCACCAGACCGGCGGCATCGCGCTGACGCACCAGGACCAGCGCGAGCGCGGCGGCGAGTCGGGAGGCGTAGTCGAGTTTGGTGAGTCGATCGGGGGAGCCGCTCCACGCCATCGAGGCGGAGGCATCGAGGACCAGCATCGCGCGGAGGTTGGTCTCCTCCTCGAACTGCTTGACGTAGAGCCGGTCGGTGCGGCCGAGGAGCTTCCAGTCGACATAGCGGGGTTCGTCGCCGGGCTGATACTGCCGATGCTCCGCAAACTCCACCGAGAACCCGCGACGCGGGGAACGGTGGAGTCCAGCGAGAAAACCTTCGACGATGCCGCTCGTGACGACTTCGAGCCCCCCCAGGCGTGCTACTTCGGCGGGGAGGAGGAGGTCGGGACGGGGGGCACGGCCGGAACGGACCGGGCTCGTCATGCGGGGCGGAACGTAGGGGGCGCCGGGGGGTGCGTCAACGCGATGGAACCTTTCGGAACAGCGTTTCGTGCCACCGGTCGCCCGGAGAGTATCTTGTGCAGTCTGTTTTGCCTCTGGTCAAGTCGTCGTTCTCGACGGTCCATTCGTTCCCGGAGTTTCGCCTGATGCGTCGTCACGTCCTTCGTGCTGTTGCCCTGGCCGCCCTCACCCCGATGTTGCTGACGGCCCAGTCGGCCAAAGAAATCAAGCAGGCCGCCGAGTTCATCACGCCCAAGGCGGTCCTCGAGCGGATCTCGGTCATTGCCGATGACTCGATGGGTGGTCGGAACACGCCGAGCGCCGGTCTCGAGAAGACGGCGATCTGGCTGGCTGACAACTACAAGAAGTGGGGACTGCTCCCGGCCGGCGAGAACGGCACCTACTTCCAGCGCTACACCATGGTCCGCCGCGCCCCCGATGTGGCGGCCTCCTACTTCGAAGCCGATGAGGGTGGCAACGTCACCCGCTACAAGTTCGACAAGTGGGCCTATGCCACCGGACCGATGACCGGCGAGGTGATCACTGGTCCGCTGCGGATCATCGGCGGCACGATGACGCTCAAGGACATCGAGCCGATGGTGCTCCTGGGTCAGATCGTCTTCTGGGTGCAGGATGCCAGCAAGGCGGCCGACAACCGCATCCTCGCTCGCGCCATTGTGGCCAAGCACCCGGCGGCGATGGTGCTGCTCACCAATGTCGACCCCGCCCAGTTCGCCCAGCTGCAAAAGAGTGCGATGGCCGGCGGCCGTGGCCAGCTCGAGGGCACTCCAGTGGCGGGCGTGCCGACGATCACCATGCACGACTCGATCTTCGCCGGCGACGCCAACGCCGCGAACCGCCCCGATTGGAACGGGATGCGGAAGTCGACGGCGCCGGTTGTGATGGATACGCCCGCGGGCGTGGGCCTCTCGATGATGCTCAAGGATCGCGAACTCTCCCGCTTCACCGCGCCGAATGTCGTCGCGATGATGCCTGGGAGCGATCCGACGCTCAAGAGCGAGTACGTCATTTTCTCGGGCCACATGGACCACGTCGGCACGGCCGATGACGGCGTCGGTGGCTGTCAGGCACTGAAGCGGCCCGACGGCAGCACCGACAACATCTGCAACGGCGCGGACGACGATGCATCGGGCACCACCGGGATCCTCTCCGTGGGCGAAGCGATCGCGAAGCTCAAGCACAAGACCAAGCGCAGCATCGTGATCCTCAACGTCTCCGGCGAAGAGAAGGGCCTCCTCGGCTCGGCCTGGTTCGCGGCACATCCTACGCTGCCGATGGACAAGGTGATTGCCGACATCAACATGGACATGATCGGCCGCAACGCGACCGACTCGATCGTGGTGATCGGCAAGGAACATTCGGACATGGGCGTCACGCTTGCCCGCGTGCAGAAGGCGCATCCCGAGCTCAAGCTCGTGGCCGCCGACGATATCTGGCCCGAGGAGAACTTCTACTCGCGCTCCGACCACTTCAATTTCGCGAAGAAGGGCGTGCCGGTGCTCTTCTTCTTCAACGGAGTGCACCCGCAGTACCATCGCCCGAATGACGAAGTCGGCCTGATCGACACCAGCAAGCTCTCGCGTGTCGCGAAGCTCGGCTTCTACTTCGGCGTCGAACTCGCCAACACGGTCACGCGGCCGAAGTGGAACCCCGAGAGCTACCAGACGATCGTCGTCGAGGGGAAGGTCCCGCCCGCCACCAAGAAGGCAGGGACCTGATGTCAGAGGGAACCGGCACCCTGGCCGATTTCAATGCCTTTCGCGGGCAGATGAATGAACTCATCCTGGGTGCCGGCAACCTCACCATCAACCGCTTCTTCGCGCTCGATAATCGCGCGTACGAAGCGGGCGCGGTGGGGACCAAGACCAAGGAGATGCTCGGACTCGTCGCCAGCATGGTGCTCCGTTGCGACGATTGCATCACCTATCACGTGGTGCGTTGTCACGAAGAAGGTGTGACCCGCGAGGAGTTCCTCGAGATCTTTTCGGTGGGGCTCGTGGTGGGTGGGTCGATCGTGATCCCGCATCTGCGGCGGGCGATGGCGCGACTCGAGGAGCTGAACGGCTAGCGCGGCGCCCCGCGCCGCGCAGATCCCAACGTCCGGAGAAACCGCTCGCGCGGCGCACTGCAGATCTCACCGGACGGCGGACGTCCGGCTAATCCGACATCTGTGCCGCGCCAACGCGCGGCACTAGCGGTCTTCGAGGCGAGACCGTCTCTCCCCGGTCAGCCCTCCGCCGCCACCTCGCCACGCGTCAGGAGCACCCCACCCACGATCAGCACGCCACCGATGAGGTGCGCGATCCCCGGGCGTTCGCCGAGGCCGATCATCGCGATCACCGTGGCGACCAGCGGCACGATGGTGTTGTAGGCCACGGTGCGCGCGGCGCCCAGCTTGGCGACGCCACGATTCCAGAGGATGTAGGCGGCGATGAGCGAGAGCAGCGCTGCATAGAGCGTCCCGCCCCACCCCGCCACCGAAACCTTTGACCAGTCGGTCCGCCGCAGCGCCGGAATGCCCACCAGCACCAACCCAGGCGTGCCGGTGTAGAGCGTCCATGCCGTGAGGCGGAGCGCGGAGATCGGCAGACGCCAGTGACGCAGCAGCAGGGTGTAGACCGCCCAAGTCACGACGCCACCCAGGAGCAGGATCTCGCCGAGCGAGATGCCACCACCCAGCGTGCCGCCTCGTGCGAAAACGACGATGACGACACCGATCGTCGCCAGCAGGATGGCGATTCCCTGCCGCTTGCTGACCTTCTCGATGCCGAGGAGCGACGCGGCCACGGTCACGACCACGGGCATGGCGGCGAGGATGAGCGAGCTCTTGGTGGCCG
>JBDSMX010000130.1:0-3719 GCA_039915645.1 Gemmatimonadales bacterium
GACCAGCCGCCGACCGCAACGAGTCCGCAGGCTAACAGAACCTCAAGCATATCGCGACCGGTCGTCACCGCGCGCCGGGCCCAAGTCGATACATCACGACCTTCATGCGTCCTGGGCCCATCCGTGACCGCCCCATCACATAGTCGCCACCGATGTCGGTAGGCCGGAACCGTGCTGGCATCGTGACATCGTTGAGCCAGCGGCCCGATGTGTCGAATACCGACCAGATGCTCGGCACGATCGGATCGTCCGTGAAGGAACCCGCGGAAATCGCATCGTCGAGATGGGCTTCCCGTACCCACAGCTTGCCATCGCGCGCCACCAGGCATGCCGCGAATGCCGGGAGTTGCTCCGCCCAAGGCTCCTCGCGTACCCGCTGCACGGCCGGGAGAGAATCCGCACCTCGTTCGGTGACCCAGATTCGGCTCCACTCAACCACCCAATGTTCCCAGTCGTTGTCGGTTACCGGCTTCGGCTTCCACGCCCTGCGAATGATTGCTTTCGGGACGCCCTGCTCGGAATAGGCGTGAATGGCGAACTCCGATCCGAAGCCGTAGTAGAAGCCGCCAGGCCCGGCGCATGGGGCACCAATGGCGGAAAGCCACACGGTCGAGGGCCCAGTCTTCGTCATCTCGAAGGTGACGTACGGCATCCTTCCCAAGTCGCGGATCAGCGACGCATCGCGGGCCTGCACCATGACGCCGGTTGAATCCACCCACTGTGCCCCGATCGCATGCTCGCTGGGCGCCGGGAACCCGAAGAACGCGCCGCTGCCGTTGCTGAAGGTGCTGACACGGATTCCCCGGGGAGCCCCGCTTGGCGCCGATGACCCGGCGTCGACTTGCGTGAGTGAATCGCCGACAAGCGCGAACATCGTCACCAAACGCTGGTGGGCGGCGACGACGGTGTCACCCGTCAGGATGGCAAGGGTATGGTCGTAGGCGACCACCCGGTGCGGCGCCCCATGCTCATTGAGCGTCTGCAGCAGGCGCCCGCTCCTGTCGAAGAGTCGGAACTGCGCGCCGCTTCGCGCGGCAACCAGCACAAAGCCGTTCGAGAGCCGCACCGCGCCAGCCACACCACCGAAGTCGTAATTGAAACCCTTGTCCGCATCGAGCTCGAGGATTGGAAGCGCAGATATCCTGAGCGCGCGTGCTCCGCGCAGGAGTGGGCCGGCATTGTCGGTGATATGGATGCCCGCGCTATCGCGGGTAGCCTGAGCGGCAGCGGCCGAGAAGGGTACGGCGACGACAACGGCGGTCGCAGCGAGGAGGCGCAATCTCATCCTGCCACTCTCCGGCTCGTCACGTAGAAGTTCCGGTCGACCTTCAGTTCGCCACTATCCGGCAGCGTGGTGTGGACCGTCTGCCATTGTTCGGTCGGGCGGATCAGCGTGTTGTCATCGCTGCCTAGACGGACCCGGACCGGCATCGCAAAGCCGGTGACGACCGTGTTCCAACGATAGGATAACGTGCCACCGCCGATCCGGTACTCGAGCGTCGGCACCATCGTGGTGCGAAGATACTGCTCGAACACCCGATCGAGGGGGACGCCGGCGCGAGCGCCAATGAATTGCTCCACCTGACTGCCCGAAACGACCTGTCGAGCGAAGGTGCTGCTCAGGCCACGAAGGATGCCGCGCCACTTCTCGTCGTTGTGGACCAGCTGTCGGATGGTGTGAAGGAGCGCGGCCCCCTTGGCATACTGGTCGCCCGAACCCGAGGCGCCAACGCCCGACTGCGGCAGCACGATCGGGGCATCGTTGCGAATGCTGCGGCGGGTGCCAGCGGAATAATCCTCGCCCGCCTCCTTCCCGTAGAGACACTCGGTAAACAGCCCCTCGGCGTAGCTTGCGAAGCCTTCCTGGATCCACATATCGCGCTGGTCCCGTGCGGTGATCCCGTTGCCGAACCACTCATGCGCACTCTCGTGCACGATGATGTAGTCCCAGCCGAGACCGAGGCCGGTGCCCGAAACGTCGCGACCGCGGTAGCCATTGGCGTAGCCGTTGCCGTAGGTGATGGCGGTCTGATGCTCCATCCCGGTGGTGGGCGCCTCGATCAGCTTGTAGCCGTCGGCGTACCAGGGGTACGGTCCGAACCAGTGCTCGTAGCACTGCAGCATGGTGCGAACCTGCAGGAACTGCTTCCGCGCGGCGGCGAGGTGATAGTCAAGCGGATAGAAATCGAGCGTAAGAAGGCCCTGCTCACCGTGATACGTTCCGGCGAAATGGGCATAGTTGCCGGCGGTGACATTGACAGCGTAAGCGTTGATCGGATTGCTGGCCACGTACTCATACGTCGTGGTGCTGTCGCTGTTGTGCGTGGTACTGCGTAGCCTGCCCGCGGCCACCTGAACCAGCGGATCGGGGACCGTGATCGCGATCCGCTGACTGTCGGGTTCATCGACCCAGCTGTCCTTGAGCGGCCACCAGATCGACGAACCGACCCCTTGATCGACGGTCATGAGCCACGGGCGCTTGAGCGAGTCGGTGGCCCAGTGAAAGCCGTCGCTCGGCAGCGTCTTGGGGCGCCCGTGATACCACGCAGTGAACGCGCGCTGCTCGCCAGTACGTTGTGGTGCGACCAGTGTCACGAACCAGGCGTCGCCATCCCGGCGCAACGCGAGCGCCTTGCCCTCCTGTACGACACTGTCGAGCTGCAGTGGCGCCATAAGGTCGAGCTGCACTTCTTGCGCGGGTGTGAGGACGCGATAGTGAATGCTGTTCCGGCCAGCGATGGTGCTGTCGGCAGGGTGCACCGTGACACTCAGATCGTAGAAGGTGACGTCCCACCAGGCGCGCGCCGGGGCCGTTGTTGAGCCGCGGAGCGAATCGGCACGCGTAAAGGTGCGCACTCGCTGGGCGCTTGCCGTTGAGGGGTGCCAGGCGACCATCGTGAGAGCGATCATCGGGACGAGGCGGGACGCGCGGTCTGTCAGTGTGTCGTCCGGGGCGAGAAGGGGGAAGTATGGGCGGTCCGGACTGACCCGGAAAGGTTCCGCCTCGGCGATTTGTCGGCTATCGAAAGGTCGCGATGACGTCGAGCGGCTTGCGCGTCAAGTTGGGCACGACCGCGTCCGCCGCAGGGTACCCGGCCACCACCAGCATCACGGCGCGTTCGTTGACCGGTCGCCCGAGGAGCTCGTTGAGGAACCCCATTGGGCTCGGCGTGTGGGTCAGGGTCGTCAACCCGGCGGTGTGCAACGCGGCGAGCAGGAAGCCGACCGCGATGCCGACCGACTCCATCACATAGTAGTGCGTCTGTCGAGTGCCATCGGGTCGCACCCCGTACCGTTCGGCAAAGACTGCGATCAGATACGGCGCCGCTTCGAGGTACGGCTTGTGTTCATCGGTGCCCAGCGGGGCCAGCGCGGCCAACCAGTCGGCAGGTGCCGTGGCGTAGAACTCGACTTCAGCCTTCTCGGCCGCCTCGCGGAGGGCGCCCTTCAATGCCGGATCGCTGATGACGACAAAGTGCCACGGTTGCTGATGCGCTCCGCTCGGCGCCGTCCCGGCTGCTTCGAGACACGCCTCGATGACCGGCCGTGGCACCGGCCGAGTGCTGAAGTGGCGAACCGTCCGCCGGCGCTGCAGGTCGGCCGCAAAGGCCCGACTGCGGTCGAGCATCTCCTGCTCCGGGTATTCGCGATATGATCGAAGTGGCACAAAGGCCGGCTGCCGATTTGCGTCGGACATCAGGATCTCCGAGTGAGGTGCG
>JBDSMX010000133.1:0-7961 GCA_039915645.1 Gemmatimonadales bacterium
TGGAGACGAAGCTCCGGACCCACCACGATCACCGACCGGCCGGAATAGTCAACGCGCTTACCGAGCAGGTTCTGCCGGAAGCGGCCCTGCTTGCCCTTGAGCATGTCAGACAGCGACTTGAGCGGACGCTTGCCGCGGCCGCGGATCGCCTTGGACCGGCGTCCGTTGTCGAACAGGGCGTCGACCGCTTCCTGCAGCATCCGCTTCTCGTTCCGGAGGATGACCTCGGGGGCGCGATGCTGGATCAACTTCTGGAGACGGTTGTTCCGGTTGATCACCCGTCGGTACAGATCGTTCAGGTCGGACGTGGCGAAGCGCCCACCGTCGAGCGGCACCAGCGGCCGCAGGTCGGGCGGGATCACCGGGATGACGTCCATGATCATCCACGCAGGATCGTTGGCGGACTCGCCATTGTCACCCGAGCAGAGGAACGCGTCCACGATCTTGAGGCGCTTGAGCATCTGCTTCTTGCGGTGCTGCGAGGTCTCGACCGCGACGCCGGCACGAAGCTCTTCGGCCAGGGTCTTGATGTCGAGTCCCTTGAGCAGCTCGCGCACGGCCGGCGCACCGATCTCGGCACGGAAGGCGGTATCGCCCTCCTGCGCGGCCTTGCTCCGCATCGTCAGGTACTCGTCCTCGTCGAGCAGCTGCTTCTCCTCGACTTCCTGCTTGCCGGCATCGAGCACGATGTACGACGAGTAGTAGAGGACGCGCTCCAGCTCCTTGAGCGTGATGTCGATGAGGTTGCCCATCGGCGACGGCAGCGTCTTGAAGAACCAGATGTGCGCCACCGGCACGGACAGCTCGATATGGCCCATCCGCTCGCGGCGCACCTTGCTCAGCGTCACCTCGACGCCGCAGCGATCACAGATCACGCCACGGTAGCGGATGCGCTTGTACTTGCCGCAATGGCATTCCCAGTCCTTGACCGGACCGAAGATGCGCTCGCAGAAGAGGCCGTCCTTTTCCGGCTTGAACGAGCGGTAGTTGATCGTCTCGGGCTTGGTGACCTCGCCCCACGACCACCAGTACCGGGAGCCCTGCAGCTCCAGGCGCTCGCGTTCCTTCGGATCGCGCGGGCCCCGGATCTCCTCGGGACTCGCAATCCGGATGCTGATGTAGTCAAAGCTCGAGCTCTTGGGCTCGCGGCCACTGCGGAAATCGATCATGGTCTTACTCCTCGCCCGCTTCGGTGGTGCCGAGCGTGACCTTCAGGCCGAGAGCCTGCAATTCCTTCACGAGTACGTTGAACGACTCGGGAATGCCGGGCTCAGGCAGGTTCTGCCCCTTCACGATGGCTTCGTACACGCGGCTGCGGCCGTTCACGTCGTCGGACTTGACGGTGAGCATCTCCTGCAGGACGTGCGCGGCGCCGTAGGCCTCGAGGGCCCAGACTTCCATTTCGCCGAAGCGCTGGCCGCCGAACTGCGCCTTACCGGCGAGCGGCTGCTGCGTCACGAGCGAGTACGGCCCGATGGACCGGGCGTGGATCTTGTCGTCCACCAGGTGGCTGAGCTTCAGCATATAGATCGTGCCGACGGTCACGTCACCCTTGAATTCCTGACCGGTGCGCCCGTCGCGCAGGCGCGCCTTGCCGGCCGGCGTGAGCCCGGCGTGGCGGATCAGCTTGTCGACGGCCTCACCAATAACGTCGCCCGAGGCCGAGCCATCGACAGCGGCCGCCAGCGTCTCGAGCCCCATCCCCTTGAGGAAGGTGGCGTCGTCGCCCTTGGCCTGTGCTGCCAGCGCCTTGCGCGCGGTCTGCAGATGCGCCTTGTCGTCACCTTCGGCTTCGGCGATGAGCGCATCGTGCATCGTCATTTCGGTCTCGACCTGCGACCGCTCGCGCTTCACGAGTTCGGCAGCAGCTGCGACCAGGAACTTCTCGACCTCCTTGGCCAGCGCGGTCGTGCTCTTCGATGCGCCCTTCATCCAGAGCGCTTCGACACCGGTGGCATCGAGCAGGTGTCCGACATGGTGCGCCGAACCCTTGAGGTCCTTCACCAGCGCTTCGATGGTGCCGACATCAGGCGACGGCGCCTCGACCGGCAGACGCAATGCCGTACCGGCCCAGCTCAGGCCAGCCAGACGGAGCAGCACGCCGATCTCGTTCTCTTCGGCCCCGCGGAATACCGGAGTCTTCGCCTTGAAGCCGAGGATCCGACCGCACCAGCCGAGGTGCGTCTCGAGGATCTGTCCGACGTTCATGCGGCTCGGCACGCCGAGCGGATTGAGCACGATGTCGACCGGCGAACCATCCGGCAGGAACGGCATGTCCTCTTCCGGCACGATGCGGGCAACGATGCCCTTGTTGCCGTGACGGCCGGCCATCTTGTCGCCGACGGAAATCTTGCGCTTCTCGCCGATGTACACCTTGACCAGCTGAATCACTCCCGGCGGGAGTTCATCGGGCTGGAGGATCTTGTCGATCTGGTCTTCGGCCTTCTCTTCCACCTTGGCGCGTTCGCGCGTGGCGGCATCGAGCGTGGCGCGAATCTTCTCGTTGGCGTTCTTGTCGGCCACGCGCAGCGTCTTGAGGTCGACATCGCCCAGGTCGATCGACTCGAGCGAGGACTTGCTCAGCTTGAATCCCTGCGGCTTCAGCTCCTCGACGGTGCCGGCCTTGAGCATCAGCCCGACTTCCTGACCTTCGAGCTTCTCGGTCAGTTCCTCGAGCATCGCCTGCGTGATGCGGGTCTTCTCCTCGGCCTCGTGCCGGCGTACATCGCCGATCCGCTCGCCGCGGTCCTTGTCGACCACCGGGCCTTCGACACGCGAGAAGATCTTGACGTCGATCACGGTGCCCTTCATCCCGGGCGAGACCTTGAGCGACGAGTCCTTCACGTCCTTGGCCTTCTCACCGAAGATCGCCGTCAGCAGCTTCTCTTCCGGTGACAGCTCGGTCTCGCCCTTCGGCGTGATCTTGCCGACGAGAATGTCGCCCGGCTTGACGTGCGCGCCGACGCGGATGATCCCGCGCTCGTCGAGATCCACCAGCGCCTCATCCGAGACGTTGGGAATTTCGCGCGTGATTTCTTCCTGGCCGCGCTTGGTGTCGCGGACGTGGAGCTCGAGTTCCTGGATGTGGATCGACGAGTAGACGTCGTCCTTGACCAGGCGTTCGGAGAGCACGATGGCGTCTTCGAAGTTGTGGCCGTACCACGGCATGAAAGCGACCAGCACGTTGGAGCCGAGGGCGAGTTCACCCGCCTCGGTCGCGGCGCCGTCGGCGATGATCTGCCCGGCCACCACCCGCTCACCCTGCTGCACCAGCGGACGCTGGTTGATGGCGGTGTCCTGGTTGGTACGCCAGAACTTCTTGACCCGGTACCGGTCGATCCGCGCGAGGCGGCCGAGCGGTTGGGTGGCATCGGTGCCCTCGACGCCGGCATCGATGATGATCTCGTCAGCGGTGACAAGCGTGACCACGCCACCACGACGAGCGAGGATCACGGCGCCTGAGTCGACGGCGACCTTCCGCTCGTGCCCGGTGCCCACGGTCGGCGCCTGCGGGAAGAGCAACGGCACCGACTGACGCTGCATGTTCGAGCCCATCAGCGCGCGGTTGGCGTCGTCGTGCTCGAGGAACGGAATCAGCGCGGCGGCGATCGAGACCAGCTGCTCCGGCGCCACATCCATGTAGTCGATGCGTGACGGCGGCAGGAGCGGATAGTCGTCGCCCTTACGGGTCAGCACCAGCGAATCGACGAACGAGTTGTCCGGCTTGAGCGCAGCATTGGCCTGCGCCACGGCGAAGTCTTCTTCGTCGGACGCGGAGAGCCAGTGGAGTTCCCCAGTCACCTTGCCGGCCTTCACCACGCGATACGGCGTCTCGATGAAGCCGAGCTCGTTGATGCGCGCGTAGGTCGAGAGCGACGTGATCAGGCCGATGTTCGGACCTTCCGGCGTCTCGATCGGGCACATGCGGCCGTACTGCGAGTAGTGCACGTCACGGACTTCGAAGCCGGCGCGCTCACGCGTGAGGCCGCCAGGTCCGAGGGCCGAGAGACGACGCTTGTTGGTCAGCTCGGCGAGCGGGTTGGTCTGGTCCATGAACTGCGACAGCTGCGAGCTGCCGAAGAACGCCTGGATGACCGCCGACACCGTACGGGCGTTGACGAGGTCGTCGAGCGAGATCTTCTCCGGATCGGAGTTGATGCTCATCCGCTCCTTGACGAGCCGGGCCATGCGCGAGAGACCAACCGAGAACTGGTTGGCGATCAGCTCGCCGACCGACCGGATGCGGCGGTTGCCGAGGTGGTCGATGTCGTCAGTGTAGCCGCGACCATCGTGCAGGTCGATCAGGTAGCGGACGATCTGGACGAAATCGTCCTCGGTCAGCACCGTGTGGTTCGGATCGACCTTGAGCCGGAGCCGCTGGTTGATCTTGTAGCGTCCGACGCGACCGAGGTCGTAGCGCTTCGGATTGAAGAAGAGCTTCTGGATCTGCTGACGCGCGGTCTCGAGGTTCGGCGCATCGCCCGGACGCAGCAGGGCGTAGATCTGCTCCAGCGCCTCCTGCTCCGAGTGGGTCGGATCCTTGGAAAGCGTGTTGCGGATCAGCGGCGACTCACCCTTGCCGGCAGCGAGCAGGATCTCGACCTTCGTCACCCCGGCCTTCACCAGCTTGGCGCGGAGCTTGTCGGTGAGTTCGCTGGAGCCCTCGGCCAGGACTTCACCCGTCTCGGGATCAGCCACGGCAAACGCCAGCACGTGATTGGCGCGCTCGCGGTTCGAGGTCGGCAGTTCGTCATCGCGGATGTCGATCACGGTGTAGCCGGCGAAGACCCGCACCAGCTTCACACCGACGTGACGCATCGCCAGCAGGCGCTCCGGCGTCAGTTCCTCGCCGAGCTTGCCGAGCGGTTCGCCACCCTTGTCTTCCGGGTTCGGCACATCGGCCGCGAGCATCGCGCCGACGATTTCACGCCGTTCCTGACGCGAGTCGGCGCGACCGGTGATGTCGAGCACCTTCTCGGCAAAGAACAACCGGAGGATGTCGGCATTCTGGCCGTAGCCGAAGGCGCGCAACAGCGCCGTCGCCGGGAACTTCTTCTTCTTGTCGATGTGGACGTAGATCACGTCGTGGATATCGATCGTGAACTCGACCCATGACCCGCGGAACGGGATGATGCGTGCCGAGAAGAGGCGCTGGCCATTCGGGTGGGTGTCTTCCTCAAACACCACGCCCGGCGACCGGTGCAGCTGCGACACCACGACGCGCTCGGCGCCGTTGATGACGAAGGTGCCGAGCGGGGTCATGATCGGCAGCTCGCCGAGGTAGACCTCCTTCTCGATCGCGTTCTTGAGGCGGCGCTGGCCGTCCACTTCCTCGAAGACATCGAGGCGGAGCTTGGTCCGGAGCGGCGCGGCATAGGTCATGTCGCGCTCGATGCACTCCTCAACGGAGTACTTCGGCTCGCCCAGCGAGTAGCCCACGAATTCCAGTGAGTACTTCCCGTTGACGTCGGAGATCGGGAACAGGTCTCGGAAGACCCGCTCGAGCGACACGTCCTGACGGTCCCCTTCCACGTCGTCGGGGACGAGGAGGGACTGGAAGGCCTTGGTCTGGATGTCGAGCAAGTGAGGCATGTCCATCGCCCCCTGCATCGACGAGAATGAAATTACCGGCAGCGTCTCAGGCATCGGTACATCCCTTGCAAATGGCGACGGCAGAGCCTCGACCCCCACTCCAAGTGGGGGCCGAGCCTGTCGTCATCCGGATTTCGAGGTCGCGTACTGTTGGCATCGCGTCTCACTGAAAGTGACCGTTACGAAGGGGGGAGATCCTTCGCCGACCGCGGATGCGGCCGGCTCAGGATGACCCCTTCGGGGTCACTTCAGTTCGACGGTCGCGCCCTGATCCTCGAGTCGCTTCTTCATTTCCTCGGCCTCGGCCTTGGACACGCCTTCCTTGACCGTGGAGGGCGAACTATCGACCAGGTCCTTGGCTTCCTTCAGGCCGAGCGAGGTCAGCTCGCGGACGACCTTGATGACGTTGATCTTCTTCTCGCCGCCGGCCTTGAGGATGACGGCGAACTCCGTCTGCTCCTCGACCACTGCTGCGGCCGCGCCGCCACCACCGCCGGCCGGAGCCGCGGCAGCAACCTGCACGTTGAACTTCGTGGTGAACGCTTCGATCAGGTCGGCCAGTTCGAGAACAGTCTTGCCGCCGATCGCGTCGATGATTTCGTCGTTGCTGAGCATCGTTGCCATTGTTTGTATCTCCGTGTGTTACTGGGCCGAACCGGCCGAGCGCTGTTCGTGGAGCGCCTTGAGGGCGCCGACCACCTGATAGAGGATCCCATTCAGCGAGCCGGCGAACTGCGCCAGCAACACTTCGCGGGGCGGGATCTCGCCGAGACGCTTGACGTACGCGGGTGCGACGGCCTTGCCGTCAACCCACCCCGCCCGGACCGTCGGCTTTTCGTGCTGCTTGGCGAATTCACCGATCACCTTCGCCGTTGCCATCGGATCCTTGCCTGCGAAGACAAGGCCGGTGTTGCCGGCAAGGTGCTCATCGAGCTCCGCGATGGAATTCGCGGCCAGCGCCCGCTGGGCGAGCGTGTTCTTCACCACGACGTACTTGCCGCCGGCTGCACGCAGCTTGCGGCGGAAATCCGTCATCTTCAGGACGTTGAGTCCGTTGAAGTCGGTGACGAACAGATCCGGGGATGCCTTGATGTCAGCGGTGAGGGAATCCACCTCTGCCTGGCGTTCAATCTTGCTCATCGATACCCCGCCGTGTCGAGCGTCACACCAGGTCCCATCGTGCTGGTGACCGTGGCAGAGCGCAGGTAGGTGCCCTTGGCTGCAGAGGGCTTCGCCTTGACGATGGTCTCGAGGAAGGCCTGCAGGTTCTCCGCGAGCTGGTCGGCGGAGAACGACACCTTGCCGATCGGCGCGTGCACGTTCCCCGTCTTGTCGACGCGGAACTCGATCTTGCCCGCCTTGATCTCCTTGACGGCCTTGGCCACATCCATCGTGACCGTGCCCGCCTTCGGATTCGGCATCAGGCCGCGGGGACCGAGGATCCGGCCCAGCGCGCCCAGCTGTCCCATCACGTCCGGCGTGGCGACAATGACGTCGCACTCGAGCCAGCCGTCCTTGAGCTTCTGGAGATACTCGATACCCACGAAGTCAGCGCCCGCGGCCTCGGCATCCTTCGCCCGGTCGCCCTGCGCTACCACGAGCACGCGCACCGTCTTGCCGGTGCCGTGCGGGAGAATGACGGTCCCGCGGACCACCTGGTCGGCGTGGCGCGGGTCAACCCCGAGCCGGACCGCGACATCCACCGTCGCGTCGAACTTCGTGTAGGAGGTCTGCTTCACGAGCGACACGGCATCCTGCGCCGTGTACTCACGCCCAGCCTCGACCTTTGCGGCAGCATCGCGATACTTCTTGCCATGAGTCGCCATCAGTCAATGACCTCCAGGCCCATCGAACGGGCCGTGCCGGCGATCATCCGCATCGCCGAATCGAGGTCTGAGGCATTGAGGTCGACCATCTTGATCTCGGCGATCTTCTTGACCTGAGCCGAGGTCACCTTGCCGACCTTGGTACGGTTCGGCGCAGCGCTTCCCTTTTCGATCCCGGCTTCCTTGAGGAGCAGGTTCGGGGCAGGCGGCGTCTTGGTGATGAAAGTGAAGGTACGATCGCCAAAGATCGTGACCACCACCGGAATCACCATGCCGGACTGCGCCTGGGTGCGTGCGTTGAACTGCTTGCAGAACTCCATGATGTTGACCCCGTGAGGGCCGAGCGCAGTACCAACCGGCGGCGCGGGATTAGCCGCTCCGGCCGGGCACTGCAGCTTCACCATGGCTACGATCTTCTTGGCCATGTCGCTCCTTTCACGACGCCCACTGGCAAGGCGGGTCGCCGAATGACGGAACGGTCAGAGACCGATCCTGCCGCCAACACATCCCCGGGCGGTCGCAGGGTGGAGAGGACATCTCTCC
>JBDSMX010000127.1:0-6220 GCA_039915645.1 Gemmatimonadales bacterium
GCCGCTTCTGGCTTGCGTGCGATATGTGTTGCGCGATGCAATGCCTCGCGTCTCCCCAGCAGTGCCGAAGGGCAGCATAGCGTTCACATTGCGACGGTGAGGTGTTCGATGCCGGAATTCATGCGAAAGTTGCGGTGGACGGCCGTCGGAGTCGTGATGCTGGTGATCGCGGGACACGGGGCCGCGCGCGCGCAGGAAGGGGTACGGGTCGGGCTGACGCCGGCCGAGAAGGATTTCGTGACCGCTGCGGCGATGACCACGAACTACCAGATCGCGGCCGCGAAGGTGGCGCTCGCCAAGAGCAAGAACGATGTCGTGCGCCGGTACGCCGAGGGGATGATTACCGATCATACCGCGATGGCCGAACGACTCGCCGCCACCGTGCGGACAGCCGATCCCTCGATGCAGGTGCCGACGACGCTCGATCTCACGGGTCAGGAGCGGTTGCGCGCCCTGAGTGCCGCGGTCGACGGTTTTGACCTCACCTACCGGGGTCAGATGATGTCGAGCCATACCGAGGAAGAGGCCGCCTTCCGGGCGTTCCTCGAGAATTCCACCACCAACGCCGGACTGCGCGGACTGATCGGCGGCGGGCTTCCGGTGGTGCAGGCCCACCTCGGCGCGGCGAAGGAACTCCCCCGGCGCACCTGATTCCCGGTCGGGTGGTGCGGATGACGCCTTCTGGGACGTCACCACCGTACTTCCCGATGTTGCAGGCCCGCACCACCACAGTTTGCAGGAGGACCGGATGGATTCGAAGCCAACACCGAATGACGATTTCCTGGATGTTTCCTCGGGACATTCGTCGACCGCCCCGGTTCCTGAGTCCCAGGCCGACGGCATTCCGGAGAAGACTCACACCGTCGTCGCCGGCGACTCGCTTTCGAAGATCGCGAAGCAGACCTACGGCGACGGCAATCGCTGGCGCGAAATCTTCGATGCCAACAAGGACCAGATCACCGACCCGGACAAGATTCACCCGGGCCAAGTTCTGCGTCTCCCCTGATCACCAACCTGGAGTCATGATGTCATTGTCAATGCGTACCCTCGCGCAGGTGGCCCTGGCGGCCACGCTCGTCGCCTGCGGCAGCCAGAAGAAAGCCCCCGATGCCGACAGCATGGCGGCCGCGAATGCTCCACCGCCAGTTGCGCCGCCGGTCGTCTCCGTCAAGAACGTCGACCTCGGCAAGTCGCTGAATGCCGACAAGAGCATCAACGACAACACCGGCACCTTCGGGCAGCGTGATACCATGTACGTTGCGGTGAAGACCGATGGCGTCGGGCCGGCACTGATCGGCGTGCGCTGGGCCACCGAAGCCGGCAAGCTCGTCGATTCGACGTCGCAATCGATGAACTCGAATGGCGAGGCCTGGACCGAGTTCCACGTGATGAAGAAGTCGCCGTGGCCGGCTGGCAACTATCAGGTCGATGTGACCCTCAACGGTGTCGCAGCCGGCACCAAGAAGTTCGAAGTCAAGCGGAAGTAGTCCTGCAGGTCGCGGCAAGCTGTCGTAGCAATTGCTACGGCAGCTTGTACCGCTGCAGGTGCAGCAAATCATCGTCGTCCTTGCGCACCGTGTAGAGCGAACGCGCATCGAAGCCGACCAGCCGCACACCGGCGGGGAGCTCGATGCGATCGACGACCACACCGCGCCGGTCCACCACATCATAGATCCGTCTCGTCGCCTCGGCGGCAGCGCTCCGCTCGATCCAGATCCGTCCGCGCTCATCGGCTGCGAGCCGTTGCGGCGGGAACGGTGGCCGGTCGTCGCGCATCGGCGGCTCGATGGCAGGCACCGCAATCGCACGGGTCTCGCCGTTGGTCGTGACCGTCGGTGGCGCCGCCGCTCGAAACTGGGCTCGCGCAGCTTCGCGGTCGACATTTGTCACCGGTAGCACGAGATGGGGGATGGTCCGTCCCTGGATCAGCTTGCCGGCAGGAGTGAACCAGTCGACGCGGTACGGCTCTGCACGCGCTACCGCCACCCAGCCATCCGGCGCCACCACCCACGCGTCCTGCGGCGCGAAACCGACCAGCAGACCAAGACTCATGCGCGGGTTCGGTCCCGGCACGCTCCGAAATTCCTGCTGCTGCAATCGCGCGATGGTGTCGCTGATCGCCCCGTGTGTGTTGATGCGCAGTAGCGGCAACGAATCGCGACCGCTGCGTGGCCGCCCCAGCGATCCGAGCGAGTAGAGGTTGCCGAGGGTGTCCGGCACGAACTGGTCGGGGTCATTGGCGCTGATGGTGGCGCCGCCAGGTTGCAGCGGCAGCGGTATCACATCGAGCGCGCTGCCGGCCGGCGCAATCGGGAGGAAGCGCTGTTGCCGCTGATCGTACACCAGCACGCCACCGCCTCGTGCGCGGTAGCCGCTGCCGGGATCCTTGAATTCCCTGGGGCCGGCGCCTGCGCGGGCGATCGGAGTGGTGGTGCCCGCCGACCAGTCGAGCAGATGGAGCTCCTTGTCGCGTGGGTCGCTGATCACCAGCCGCCCATCGGGGAGCGCGGTGACCGACCTGATCGATGAAAAGGGAGTCGGGAATTCCGATGGCGCGCCGGCCAACTTTCGTGGCGACCGCTCGGTCGCGACGCCCTGGGCTTGGCTCGTCCCAGTCAGTCCGGCGGCGAGGGCGGTGAAGGCGAGCAACGCGGCAGCGCGAGTGGGCAAGGAGCTTGGCCCCCTACGGCAGGGCGTAGCGTTGCAGGTGCAACAGATCGTCGTCGTCCTTGCGTACGGTGTAGAGCGAACGCGCGTCGAAGCCGACCAGCCGCACACCGGCCGGGAGTTCGATGCGATCGACGACCACGCCCCGACGGTCAATGACATCATAGGTCCGCACCGTGGCATCGGCGGCGGCACTCCGCTCGACCCAGAGCCTCCCCGTCTCGTCGATGCGCGGCATCTGCGCGGGGAATGGCGGTTTGGTCGGCATCGTGATCGGCTCGCGTGTCGGCGTCGGCACGCTCTGCGACTTCCCATTCCTGTTGACGCTGGCGAAGCTCCCGTGACTCATCCGGGCGCGGAGGGTGTCAACATCGGCGCGGGTCACCGGAAGCGGTGTGTAGGGAATCACCGGCCCGTGCACACGCGCTTTTCCGGTGGAGAACCAGTCGACACGATAGGGACTTGCCTTGACGATCGCCACGCCGCCATCGGGAGCAACGGCCCAGATCTCGTTGGGGGAAAATGCCACCAGCTGACTCATCGTGACGCCAGGCTGAGACGACGGCATCGCGCGCTGCTCCGGCTGCCTGAGGTACCCCACCGTGTCGGCAATGACCCCGCTTCGGTCATAGTGCATCAAGGGCACCGAGTCGAGAAGCCCCCCGCGACCGTAGCGCTGGCCGGGCGAATACAAGTTGCCGAGCGAGTCGGGCACGAAGGTATCGGGACCATCGTCGGACGCCCCCCACGACATCGGCGTCATCGGCAGGGCCAATACGTCGGCGACCTGACCGGAACTCGAAATCGGCAGGAAGCGCTTCTGCTGCTGGTCATAGATGAGCACGCCACCGCGTGCGGCGCGATAGGTCCCGCCTGGATTCTGATACTCGCGCGGCCCCGTGCCGGTGCGCGCGAGCGGCGTGATCGAGTGCTTCGCGAAATCCACCAGCAGGAGCTTCTTCTCGGCAACATCGCTGAGCACGAGCCGCCCATCGGGGAGCGCCGTGAGGGAGCGGACCGAGGTGAAGGTCTCGGGAAACTCCTCGGCGCGCGCCGCAACGCGCCGCACCTTGGGCAGGACGGGGCCCTGCTGCGCGGCCAGGATCGCGGGGGTGGTCGCCAGGCAGAGTACGAGGAGCAGAACGGGGCGGATCATCGGGCACTCACTGGGTGGGGACGCAGATGGGATGCGCCGGGGCCGCCACGGGTCGCGCCGCCTTTGTCAGAAGGAGGCAAAAAGCTTCAATCGTGATTGCGAGCGAGTGGGCAGACTCTTCCCATGACTATGCGCTCACGAATCCTTGTCACTGCTCTCTTCAGCCTTGCTGCGGCCCCGCTCACTGCCCAGGCCGGGGGCGACCGCGAACAGGTGCTCGCCGTCATCCAGACCTTCTTCGATGCCATGCGTGCCAAGGATACCACTGGTGTGC
The DNA here is from genome assembly GCA_039915645.1 of Gemmatimonadales bacterium. GTDB lineage: Bacteria > Gemmatimonadota > Gemmatimonadetes > Gemmatimonadales > GWC2-71-9 > Palsa-1233. Next base: position 4,098 of record JBDSMX010000127.1, read on the forward strand.
GCGCTGCATTCGAGCCGGGCGCCCGCCTCGTCGGTATCCGCACCAATGCTCGCGGCGAGACCGTGGTGCAGTCGCTGTCGGTCGACGCCTTCGTCGGGTTCGTGGGTCGCGACCCGCGTCCCAACTGGACCGAGCGAGCCTGGAATCCGGAGATGAAGATCATCGGGACACTGGCGACCGTCTGGGCCGAATACGACTTCCATTTCGGTGCCACCTTCAGCCACTGCGGCTTCGATGCCGTGCAACTCCTGCGCACCGCCTCAGGCTGGAAGATCGTGTCGATCGCCGATACCTATCAGCCAACCGATTGCATCAGGCATCCACCGCCGGCGCCATGAACCCAGGCGCTCAGGCCGCCGGACGCGCGGCGACCTGGTAGGCGCCGGGGGTGACTCCGAAAATCCGCTTGAAAGTACGCGTGAAGTGACTCTGGTCGGCGAAACCGCAACGATAGGCGATGGTGCTCAGCGATTCGCCCTGCCGCAGCAGGTCCCGGGCGTGTGCGGCGCGCACCTGGGTGAGGTAGGCGTGGGGCGGCAGGCCGGTGGCGTTGCGGAAGATGCGCAACAGGTGGAACGGGCTCATGCCGCATTCGGTCGAGAGCTGCTGCAGCATCACCGGCTCGGCGAAGTGCGCGTGGAGGTAGTCACGTGCGATTGCCACAGCGTGCAACGAGCCGCGCGCCGCACTGGGTACTCTGCGCGATGCGCCGTGATGCTCCATCAACCGGCGCAGCATGCCGAGCAGGGCGGTTTCGGTCGCGAGCAATTCGCCGCCGTCACGCAGCCCCTGATGCACGGCGCGCACTTCCCCGGCCAGACGGGCATCATCAAAGATTGGCCGCTCGAGGAAGGGAACGCCTTGTTCGCGATCGAGGCCCAGCGCGAGTGCCACCATCGCTCGCGACGGGTAGAGGGCATCGTAGCACCATCCCTCACCAGCCACCGGCTCGGCCTCGTGCACTTCATCGGGCGGGACGGCGATGACGCTGCCGGAACTCGCCTGCCAGCGGGCGCCGCGGTAGCCCAGCGTGCCATTGCCGGAGCCGAAGACGCCGAGGGTGAAGTAGTCGTGTGCGTGTCGCGGGAAATCGTGGTCGAACTGCACGAAGCGGATCAGGTCGATGGCACCGATGGAGAGCTCGACCCGAGTGAGGAATGCCCCGGTCCGGGCGGTTGCTGGAACGCTGGTTTCGACCACGGGGCCCGGCCCTGAGAGAGTGGACAATTCAGGAGTCGGGGTGCCGTACGTGGTATTCCGGCAGGAGTTGCGGCCACGCCTCGCGTCCGGGGCGCGAAAGCAAGATCGTTCAACGGCTTCCGGCGCCGCTATCTTTGGCTGGTGTCAGACTCGTGCCTCCCCTCATGCTGAACGATTCTCCCGGCGACCGCCGCTCCTTCTTCCGTCAGGCCTTCGGCGATGCCATGCAGCGCTTCGGCAAGGCCACCGAGGAGCGCCTGGTGCAGCGGAGCTATGTCCGCCCACCGGGCGCCCTCCCCGAGCTGGAATTCCTCGCGGCGTGTACCCGTTGCGGCGCCTGCGCGACCGCCTGCCCGGCCGGCGCGATTCTCCATGTCCCCACCAGCGGTGGCCTCGCGGCCGGGACGCCCTACCTCGAGCCTGCGCGGATTCCCTGCATCGCCTGTCCGGAGATGCCGTGTGCCACGGAGTGCCCCACCGACGCGCTCATCGTCCCCGAACATGGCTGGCAAGGCACTCGCCTCGGCACCATCGAATTCGTGCCGCAGCGGTGTGTCACCTTTGATGGTCAGGAATGTGGCGTCTGCGTGCGCGCCTGTCCGGTGGGCGAGAAGGCGCTGAGTCTCGATGCCGATGGGCGGCCGGTGCTCAAGGCCGAGGGGTGCGTGGCGTGCGGGGTCTGTGTGCGCGACTGCATCACGGTGCCGTCGTCGTTTCAGTTTCGAGCCAACAAAGCGTAGGACTTGGAGAAGGGAGAAGGGAGAAGGGAGAAGGGAGAAGGGAGAAGGGAGAAGGGAGAAGGGGAACCGCATGTCGCCCTGAGCGCAGCCTGCAAAGCCGACGGAGTCGAAGGACCCCTCCGAATTTCGAGAGATCCTTCGACAAGCTCAGGATGACAACCCCTTCTCCCTCCTCCCTTCTCC
>JBDSMX010000165.1:0-20714 GCA_039915645.1 Gemmatimonadales bacterium
TCGGACTGCCGAGGAGTTCCGGCGTGCCGAGCCCCAGCTCCACCATGGCGGTGGCGGCGGCGACGATGCGCGGATCATCGCCTTCGGGGAGGACGATCCTGGCCGGTGTTCCCGCGGCGCGCGAGCGGAGTCGCTCGCGGAAGGTCACGTACCGAACCGTTCTTTGAGAGCTGCCGCCACGGCGGGATGCACCAGCCCGTCGAGATTGCCGCCAAACCTGGCTGCCTCACGTACCAGCGATGACGACAGATAGGTGAGGTCGACCGCCGGGACCAGGAAGACGGTTTCCAGTTCCGGATTCAGGCGTCGATTCATCAACGCCATCTGGAATTCGTACTCGAAATCGCTCACGGCGCGGAGGCCTCGCACGGCCATCGTCGCACCACGCTTGCGTGCGAAATCGGCGAGCAGTCCCGAGAAGGATGCCAGCTCGACCCGCGGCTCGTCGCCAACGGCGAGCTGCAGCAAGCGCAGGCGTTCGTCGACATCGAACAGCGGCTGTTTGTTGGGATTGATCGCGACCGCCACGATCAGGGTGTCGGCGAGCCCGATCGCGCGGCGGATCAGGTCCTCGTGGCCACGCGTCGGCGGATCGAACGAGCCGGGATAGATGGCGATGCGAGTCATGGGGCCCGGAGGAAAGTGACGGCGACATCACCCCAGCGACGCGTCTCGCCGCCCGGGATGGTCACCTTGGACGAATGTTCCACGGCAAGCACCGGTGCGAAGGTGACCAGCTGCCACCGGGCCACCAGCTGTTCAGCAAATGTCTCCGCGAACGGCGGATCGGCAAGTACCACATCGAATGCACTCGCTTCGAGCCCTGCCGCAAACCGGATGGCATCATGTCGGAGCACGGTGCACTGGGCCTCGGCACCGAGACCCGCAACATTGGCCTTCAGTGCATTGAGCGACGGTGTGTTGAGTTCAATGAACGTCGCGTGCGCCGCGCCCCGCGAGAGCGCCTCGAGTCCGAGAGCGCCGCTTCCCGCAAAGAGATCGGCGATGCGCGCCCCGTGGAGCTCGGGGCCGAGAATGTTGAGCCAGGCTTCGCGCACCCGCTCCGCCGTGGGACGGACCCGCGCATCCCGAGGCGTGGTGAGGCGCCGACCGCCCCAGGTTCCACTCACGATTCGCGTCACGCATCCCCCGGTGGGGTCAGCGCCACAACGCGCGCCTGGAGCGAGGAGCGCCCCTGGAACTCGTTGCGCTCGAGCCGGAATGCGACATCGACCATGCCATCGCCCAGCCATTCGACCCGGTCGGCCCAGTTGAAGGCGATGGCGTCGAGATCGCGACTGCCGCTGTGCAGCACGCACTTGAGATGGTTGCCACCCACGGTGCGTGCGCCCTGAAGGCGGACCTGTCGCGCGCCATAGACGGGGGAAGGATTCCCCATGCCACAGGGTTCGAGGTAGCGACCGAGCCGCTCGAGATCATCGGTGACATCATCGAGTGACAGTTCGAGGTCGACGCGCTGACTCGACCCGAGGTCGGCTCGCGAGAGCTGCGCACGAGCAATCTCGTTGAAGCGTTGCCTGAAGTGCTCGACCTGATCGTGTCGAATCGTGAGACCCGCCGCCATGCGGTGGCCGCCGTAACGTTCCAGCAGATCGCCTGACGCGGTGAGCGCGGCATGGAGGTCGAACGCATCGATGCTGCGTCCACTCCCCTTCCCGAGTTCGCCATCGAGCCCGATCAGAAACGCCGGCCGGCCGAATCGCTCGACCACTCGGGATGCCACGATGCCGATGACGCCCGCATGCCAGCCTCGGGAGGCGAGCACGAGTCCGACGTGCTCGTCGGGATCGGCATACTCGCGCTCGATCATCACCAGCGCTTCATCGAGAATCCGCTGGTCCATTGCCTGCCGCTCACGATTGAGCTCTTCCAGCGCGTTCGCGAGTTGCCTGGCCTCACCCTCATCATCGGTCAGCAGCAGCCGTAGCCCATCCTTCGCGTCGGCGATCCGGCCCACAGCATTGAGACGTGGCGCGAGGATGAAGCCGACCTGGCCAGCGCGGAGTTCCGGTCCGACCATCTTTGCGGTCTGGAGCAGGGCGCGCCAGCCGGGCCACCGCGAGTCGGCCAATACGCGCAGGCCGTGCTTGACGAGGATGCGATTTTCGCCCGAGAGCGGGACGACATCGGCGACGGTCGCGACCGCGACATAGTCGAGCAGATGCATCGGCAGCGCGATCGGGAGGCCGAGCGGCGCGACGAGAGCCTGGACCAGCTTGAACGCGATACCGGTGCCGCACATCATCTCGAGCCCCGAATCGTCGCCGGGCTGCTGTGGGTCGATCACCGCATCGGCGGCGGGTAGCACCGCCCCAGGCAGGTGATGATCGGTCACGACGATCTGCAGCCCTGCCGCCTTCGCCGCGGCCACAGCATCCACGGCCGTGATCCCGCAGTCACAGGTGATGATCAGCCCGGCACCGACGCGCTGGGCTTCGCGCAGTCCTGCGGCGCCGAAGTCATAGCCATCGGTGAGTCGGTGCGGCACGAAGGCGTGCACACTGGCACCGGCGGCACGCAACGCGCGCGTCAGCAGGGCGGCGGCACACTGCCCATCGACGTCGTAGTCGCCGTGCACGAGAATCGACACATTATTGCGCACGGCAGTCGAGATGACCTCAACCGCAGCGGCCATTCCGGTGAGTCGATAGGGATCTGCGAGAGAGTCGAGCGGCGGGCGGAGGAATGATCGTGCGATCTCGATGCTGCCGAGCCCGCGCTGCACCAGCAGCGACGCGAGCGGCATCGGCAAGGACAGCGCGGCAGCAAGCGATCGCGCGGCCTCCCCATCGGGGGCCGGCGCGAGGCGCCACCGCGGCGCCTTGATCAGACCGTGACCTCGGCGAGATACACGATCGCGCCACACATCTCGCAGCCGTCGAGGAGCAATCCCTCGGCCTGCAGTCGGCCGATACGCGAGCGAGGAATTGCCGTGAAGCAGGCGGTGCAGGTCGCATGACCCTGGGGATTTCCGGCGGGCACAAGGATTTCCGAGGTGCGGGAACCACGCAGGCGATCGTAGCGAATCCGCAGCGGGCGATCGAGCTGGCTGGCAGAGCTTTCACGCTCGGCGGTCGCTTCGGCGAGCTCACCGCTGAGGGCCGACATCCGCTCGTCGAGCGCCGCTCGTGCCGTCTGCTGCTCCGCCTCGAGGGCTGCGAGTCGTTCGTGCGCGCCCTTGACCGCGCCGGCGCGCGTCGAAGCATCTTCGGAGAGCCGCAGCCACTCGCCCTCTTCCTGCGTCAGGATCGAACGACCCAGTTCGACATCGGCCATCAACTGTGCCGCGAGCCGGGGATTCCGTTCCTGTTCGAGCCGCTGACGTCGTGACTCGTGCTTGGTCCGCTGTGCCTCGAGCTTGACACCGACTTCGTCACGTCGCCGGGCGATGTCGTCCGCCGTACGAGTCGCCGATGCGATCTCGGAGCGCACCCGATCGAGCACGACATCGAACGCGGAACGCTCGGCCGCGATTTCGCTCACGCGCGCATTGATCTCGGCGAGACGGCGGTCCTTGTTCTGGACATCCAGCAACTTGGGAAGATCGGGGTGCATCAGTCTTACTCCTCGGGTGGCATAGCACCGGGGTCGCTGCGCGACCTCTGGTTGGTGGCAAGATACAACCTAAACCGCGCCTGACCTTCCTTGCTGAGCGCCTGCCAGCGTCGCCGACGCTCAAGCGGATCCGCTTCCGATGCGATATCAGGGAATTGATGAATCTCCTCGAGCGCCTCGAGTGCCCCGACGTACTCTCGATCGACGTCGTACCCTTCCGGGGCCCCGCCGGCCGCCGTAAGTCGCTCCCAGGCGTCCCGGGCCCGCTCATCGAGCGCTGGCAGAGCGTCCCCAATCGGGGCATCGTCGGGCAAGGCCGCGAGCGCACCATAGATCCGCCGGAATGCCGCCACGGTGAACCGGTCAGTCGGGATCTCCTCGCGGGCCCGGGCAAGCCATTCCGGCCGGAGCAGCAGCAGGCGGAGCAGCTTGCGCTCGATCTCAGCGCCGGGCGGCTTGGGACCGCGATCACCCACCGGACGGGTGGTGGGCCGCGATGGGACGCTGGGGGCCTCGGAGGTCGGACGCGGCGCGTCGTAGTGCGGCTTGCTGGCGACATCCGTCGCGACGACATCGCGCGGAATGCCGAGGCGTTCAGCGACCCGGCTGATGTAGAGCTCCCGCGTCACCGGATCGGCTGCCGCCCGCAACGTCGGCAGGAGCCGGTCGAGCGCCTCCCGCGACCGCCGGACGTCGCCGAACCACCCCTTGAGTTCGAGCAGGTGCAGCTTCCGTTCAAGCAGGTCGACTGCATCGTGCAGGATCGGTTCCAGGGCCGCCGCGCCACCACGCTGCACCACGGTGTCGGGGTCGTCGCCCGACGGCATCGTGGCCACCCGGACCCGAACGCCGTGCGAGATCAGCACATCGCCCGCCCGGAACGTCGCCTTGAGGCCGGGACCGTCACTGTCGTAGAGGAGGATCACTTCCTCGCTGTAGCGCTTCAGCAACGTCGCCTGCGCTTCGGTCAAGGCGGTACCGAGCGGTGCAACCACGTAGTCGATGCCCGCGAGTGCAAGCCGCAGCACGTCGAAATAGCCCTCGACCACAATCGCAAAGCCCGCCTTCCGGATGGCGTGCTTGGCGAGGTGAATGTGATAGAGCTGCTCACCCTTGTGGAAGATCGGCGTCTCGGGGGAGTTGAGATATTTCGGTTCCCCTGTCCCGAGAATGCGTCCGCCAAACGCCACCGTGCGCCCGCGCAGGTCGTGGATCGGGAAAATCAGCCGGCCGCGGAAGCGGGAATAGAAGGTGCCGTCGTCGCGGCGCATCACCAGCGCCGCTTCCAGCATCGCCTCGTCGGTGATTCCGAGTTGCTTCATCGCCGCGATCAGTTCATTGCCCCGCGGCGCATAGCCCAGCCCGAGTTCCGCTGCCGCATCGAGGGAGAATTGGCGCTCGAGCAGATAGCGGCGGGCGCCCTCGGCTTCCGGGTTGTCGCGCAGCTGGGCGGCAAACCACCCCTGTGCGGCATCGGCCGCCTGGTAGAACGGCTCACGCGGATCGGGGCCGGCGCGCTCAGTCGCCTCGGGAATGGCGATGCCGTACCGTCGCGCGACTTCACGCACGGCCGTCGGATAGTCCATCCCGAATCGTTCGCGGTACCAGGTGAAGACGTCGCCTGCGGCGTGGCAGACAAAGCAGTAGTAGAGGTTCTTCTTCGGGATCACCGCGAAGTTGCGACCGGTGCCGTTGTGAAATGGGCATGGACCGCGGTAATCGCTCCCCTGTCGCTTGAGCTGAACCGACTCCTGCACGATTTCGAGGAGATCGGCAGTGTCACGCACCCGCTCAATGACTTCGTCGGGGATCCGCGCCACTACTTGAACACCGCAATGGTCACGCCGGTACCGCCCTGCTGCCGCGGTGCGAACTCGAACGACGCAACGCGACGGTCATTCTTCAGCAAGCGTTGTACAACATCGCGAAGCACGCCAGTCCCCATGCCGTGAATGATACGAAGATGCGGCTGCTCGGCGAGCGTGGCACCATCGATCGCCGCATGGACCATCGACTCGGCTTCATCGGCCCGCATCCCCAGCAGGTTGATCTCGTACGCTGCCTCCCTCGCCGGGTCATCTCCCTGGATCCGCTCCACCTTCGGACCCGCTGACCGACCCGCCTTTGCCAGCAGGACCAACGATTTGGCGGCGACCACCAGTCGCATCGTCCCGACCATGACCACGGCCTTGCCATCACTGCGAAGCTCCGCGACTTCGCCGACAGAGCCAGTGGTGAGACGTACCCGCGCACCCACGGCGAGCCGCTCTCCGGCACCTGCGGGCAACGCATCCGGCTCGTCGAGCCGCCGAGTCTCTTCGCGCACTCCCTCTTCGAGAATCCGACGCGCCTCGCGCGCTGCCGCCTCGTCAGCCGCGCCCTTCGCGAGTGAGAGCGCTTCCTCGACTCGCTTGCGTGCTTCGAGCAGATAAGCCTTCGCCTGGCGTGCCCGATCGCGTTCGGCCTCCTTCTCCTGCCGCCGGAGTTCGCTGTCGCGGGCCTGTTGCGAGGATTCGGTGACGGCGGCGACCGCTTCGCGTCGGTCGACCTCGATCAATCGTTCGGCGAGTGCCGACTCTTCGCGCGTCAACAGCTGTTCCCGCGCCTCCACTCTCGCCAGCAACTGATCAAGTTCCCGCTCTGCCTCGGGGACCAGCGCTTCGGCCTGGGCCAGCACCGCGGCGTCGACACCGAGCCGCCGCGCGATCGCCAGACCGTAGGAGCGACCGGGAATTCCCTTGGTGAATCGGTACGTCGGCGAGAGCGTGGTACTGTCGAAGTTCAACGAACCATTCACCACTCCCGGCACCCGCATCGCCAACGACTTCAGGGTCCCGAGATGGGTGGTGGCCAGCGTCAGCGTGCCTCGCCGCGTGAGCGTTTCGAGCACGGCCATCGCAAGCGCTCCGCCCTCCGCCGGATCGGTCCCCGAGCCCACCTCGTCGAGCACGACGAGGGTGGCATCATCAGCGGCATCGAGAATCCGGCGCAGCTCTGCCACATGCGCCGAGAAGGTCGAGAGGTCGGCTGCGAGTGATTGATGATCACCGATGTCGACGAAGATCTGTCGCACCACCGGCAGCACGCTGCCTGCGCCGAGCGGCGGCACGATTCCGCTCTGGGCGAGCGCGAGCATCAATCCCGTGGCCTTGAGGAGCACCGTTTTGCCACCAGTGTTCGGACCGGAAATGAGCAAGGTGCGCTCGCCCGGATCGAGCACCAGATCGAACGGCACCACTGCGATACCGCGCGCGAGCAGCAGCGGATGGCGCGCGTTCCTCAGCGCCATGGCTCCTCCGGCCGCAGCAATTGCCGGCACTTCGCCATCGGTCTCGAAGGCCCATCTCGCCCGCGCGACGATGGTATCGACCTCGACGGCGACGTGGTGCAGCGCACGGATTGCGTCACGACTCGGGCGAAGCGAATCCGTGAGTTCGCGCAACACCTTGAGCGTCTCGCGCTCCTCGGCAATCACGGCGGCCCGGACCGCGTTGCCGAGTTCGATCGCGGCACTCGGCTCGATGAAGAGCGTGCCGGCGCTACCCGACTCATCGTGGATGATTCCCTCGGGCCGCGAGCGCGCATCGCGTCGCACCGGGATCACGTAGCGACCGCTGCGCATCGTGACCGTGGCGCCGCCCGGCACAGCCGCCCCATCGAGGTCACGCAGCAATGCCTCGAGTCGCCGCACGAGTCGCTCACGTGCCGCGTGTACTTCGCGCCGTGCCGCCGCCAGCGCCGGCGAGGCACTGTCGAGCAGTTCGCCATCGTCGCCGATCGAGCGGTCGAGCATCCGCTCGACGCCGCGATCAACTGGGGGCACCCGCAACATCGCCAGCCGCGGACAGGCGTCGGCGACACGCTCGAGTTCGTTGGCGATCGCCCGGCCCGCCGCGAGCGTGAACTTCACATCGGCGAGTTCGCCGAGTTCGAGGACGCTGCCGTCGACGCGGAGTCGGCCCAGCGCACCGCGGATCTGCGGCACCGGAGCAACGGCGATGGATTCACCTCGGCGGAGCAGCGCCAGCATCTCGCCCACATAGGCGAGCTCGAATCGAATCCAGTCGGCATCGGTGCTGGGCTGCCGCGCGCGAATCGCCTCGGCACCGAGCGGGCCGGCCGAATATTCGGCGACGACCTCGAGCGCGATCTCGAACTCGAGTGAATCGAGTGCATCGGCGGAGTGGGCGGGGTCCAATGGCGACGGGGTGCCGTCCTCGACAAAGGACCGCACCCCGTGCGTGACCAACGATGGAACGGTCATCCCTGCTGCAGTGCCTCTCGAGCAATCTGGTTGATCACCTTGCCGTCGGCCTTGCCCTTGTAGCGCGCCATCAGGGCGGCCATCACCCGACCGAGGTCGGCGGCGCCGGCAGCAATCGCCTCGCGGGCGGCGGCGCGGATCTCTTCGGGGTCGGCCTCGACTGGGAGATAGACCCGGAGGACACCGATCTCGTACTCCTCCTTGGCGACGAGATCGAGCCGCGCCGCCTTGGTGAATTGCTCCACCGAGTCGAGGCGCTGCTTGATCTGCTTGCGGAGGATGTCGGCGATCTCATCGTCGGTCGGTTCGCGGCCGAGTTCGATCTCCCGGTTCTTGAACGACGAAAGGACCGTCCCCAGTACCAGGGTCCGGTCCTTGTCTGACGCCTTCCGCGCACCGATTTGATCGGCGCGCAGACGGGCGGCAATCTCAGGCATGCGAGGGGCGACGACGCGTCTTGCGCTGCGCGGCGTTCATCTTGCGCTTCCGCTTTTCGCTCGGCTTCTCGTAGTGGCGATGCTTGCGGAGATCCGACAGGATCCCGGCCTTCTCGCACTTCTTCTTGAAGCGCTTCAACGCGCGCTCGAAGCTCTCATCCTCGTGGATGACGACTTCCGACATTAAAAATCACCCCTCTCTAGCTCCGGTCAGGGAGCGGTTGGTGCATAGAGTCCTCAAGCTTAATGGCCGGAAGGGGTTGGGGCAACCGCGGGACCCGGGTTTCCCCGGTCCGTCAGCCCGGCGGCCAGTGCAGCTGCCGCCCGCCGAGCAGGTGCAGATGGAGATGCCCCACGCTCTGCCCCCCGTCCCGGCCGGTATTCATCACGAACCGGTAGCCCCCCGCTGCCAGGCCAAGCCCCGCCGCCACCTCGACCCCAAGGGCCATCACTTCGCCCAGGGCCTGCTTCCCCGCTTCACCGGTGGCGGTCGCCGCCGAGTCGAAATGGCTCGTCGGGATCACCAGGATGTGAGTTGGTGCCTGAGGGCTGAGATCGCGGAACGCCAGCGCGTGGTCGCTCCGCCCGACGATCTGCGCCGGGATCTCGCCGGCGACGATGCGGCAGAAGATGCAATCGGTCATCGGGAGAGCCGCGCGCACTCGCGCTGTTGCAAGGTGAGGACGGCCGCAGCAGCAGCCGCCGTCTCGAACCGAAGAATGTGGGGGCCGAACCAGATGCCCGTAGCATCGAGCCGTTCACGGAGCCAGCGCTCTTCATCGGGCGTGAAGCCGCCCTCGGGGCCGATGACCCAACCGACCGGCGCCTGCTCACGGAGTGCCGGAAGCGGGGCGCCAACGGGATCACCAAAGAACCAGCGCACACCACTCCCGGTGATGCCGAGCTCGACCAGCGGCATCACGTCATCGATCACGGGCAACCAGGGATTCCCCGACTGCTTGCAGGCCTCACGCGCGCGCCGTCGTCCCTTCTCGACACCGGCGGAGCGCAGGCGACTCTCCACTTGCCTCGAGCGTTCGGTTTCGATGGGGACGATGCGGGTGATGCCAAGCTCACTGCACTGTTGCACGACGGAGAGAAAGCGATCGCGGTCGCCGGCGCCAAGCGCCAGCACGAGCGTTGCTGGGGCTGGAATACTCCGCACATCGGCTACCTTGGCCGACCAGCGTTTCCCGTCGCGCTGCAGCAGCGCCGTTGCGACGGCACCCTCTCCGTCAAGCAACTCCACCGACTCGCCTTCCCGTCCGCGCCGAACATCGGCGTGATGGGTCTCGTCTTCGTCCAGTGCGATCAGTGCCCCGGCCTGCAAGGCTCCGGGCTCGGCAAAGAAGCGCATCATCGCCGGCGCGCAGCGACTGCCCACCAGCCGGCGTCGTGCAGGTCCTCGACCACAGAGAAGCCGTGCTGCGCGAGCACCGGCCGGAAGAGCGATTCCTCCGCGTCTTCCATCCCCGAAAAGATGGCGAGTCCACCGGGTATGAGCGCCTTCTCGATGCTCGGCAACAGCAGCGTGTTGACGGATCGGAGGATGTTGCTGCAGACAATTTCTGCCGGTCCCGCGAGCACGCCGAGCTCCCCGGCGTCGCCCACGAGAAAGGTGACCCGGTCGGCGACGTCGTTCTTGCTCGCATTCGCTTCGGCGATCGGGAACGCCTCATCATCGACTTCGATGCCGATTGCCGACACGGCGCCGAGTTTCGCCGCGGCAATCGCGAGGATGCCGGAGCCACTGCCGAAATCGAGCACCCGTTGTCCGGCAATGATGTGGCGCTGGAGCAGTTGGAGCGCGGCACGCGTGGATCCATGCTCCCCGCTGCCAAAGGCCGACTCCGGGTCGAGGGTCACCACGACCTGATCGCCGGATGGCCTGACCGGCAACCACGACGGTGTCAGCGTCAGGTTGCCGAAGCTGCGCGTGATGATGCCGTCCCGCCACTTCACCGACCAGTCGACCGGCTCGAGCGGCGTCACCGCCCCTTCGAGATCGGCGAACACCACCGACAACTCCGCCACAATCCGCTTGGCATCGGCTTCGGAGGTCGCCACGGTCAGCAGGGATCCGGCATCCGGCTCTTCCACCGCCTGCCCCGTTGCATCAATCAGCGCGGCCGCGACGGCATCGGTATCCTCGTCGCGGCAGCTGATTGCGATGCGCCACCACCGATGCGTCACGTGCCGCTCGTTTCCTTGAGGAGCGCTTCCTTGAGCTTGGCCCAGAAGCCGCCCTTCTTGCTCGGACCATCGGCCTCGTATTTGGCGAGTTCCGCGAAGAGGCCCTTCTGCTCCTCGTTGAGATCATCCGGCGTCCAGATGTGCGCCCGCACGTTGAGGTCCCCGCTGCCGTTGCCACCAAGGCGAGGCAATCCCTTGCCGCGAAGCCGCAAGACGGTGCCCGACTGGATCCCCGCAGGGACGGTCAGCTTTTCGTCGCCGTACGGTGTCGGGATCACCACCGAAGTCCCGAGCGCCGCTTGCGAGAATGACACCGCAAGCTCGTAGACCAGGTCGTCGCCGTTGCGCTGAAAGCGGTCGTCGTCCTTGATCTCGATCATCACCACGAGATCGCCATTCGGACCACCGCGTGGGCCGGCGGCGCCTTGTCCGCGGAGGGTGAGGTAATTCTGCGCCGAGATCCCGGCAGGGATGTCGACACTCACCGTGTGTTCGCCCTTGACGCGACCTTCACCGCGACAGACTTCGCATGGCGTCTGGATGGTCTGTCCTTCACCATGACACGTCGGGCACGGCCCGACCTGCACAAACTGTCCGAACATCGAGCGCGTCGCGCGGCGCACTTCGCCGGAACCACCACACGTGCTGCAGGTGATCGGCTTGCTTCCCTTCGCGGCACCACTCCCGCCGCAGTTCGCGCACGAGGTCAGCGTCTTGATCTTGATGCTGCGCTTGGCACCCAGGGCGACTTCCTGCAGCGTGAGCTTGACCGTGACACGGATGTCCTGGCCACGATTCGCCTCTGCCGGACTCCGGCCACCGCCGAAAATGCTCTCGAAGCCCCCGAAGCCGCCGAAGTCGCGCATGAAGATGTTGAGCGCTTCGGACAGGTCGATGTGCTCGAACCCCGCATTTCCGCCAAAGCCCGAGCTCGCGCCCGGCGCCGTCCCGAAGCGGTCGTAATGCGCGCGCTTGTCAGGATCACTGAGGATCTGGTACGCCTCGGAAATATCCTTGAACTTGGCCTCGGCATCCGGAGCCGAATTGCGGTCGGGATGGTAGACCATCGCCAGCCGCCGATAGGACTTCTTGATCTCGTCGTCGGTCGCCTCGCGGCCGATTTCGAGCATCACATAGAGATCGCTCACCGAATCAATCCTTCCACCAGTCGCCCCGTGTGCTCCACGAGGCCGATGATCTTGTCATAGGGCATGCGGGTCGGGCCGAGGACGCCAATGACGCCCGTCGCACCGCCCCGCCGATATGTGGCGGTCACGAGGGTGAAGCCGGAGAGCCCGGTTTCCCCGTGTTCGCCACCAATGGTCACCGTCAGTCCATCCTGCTTCCGCTGCGCGAGCGCCTCGTGCAGCACATCGCGGCGCTCAGTGAGGGAAAGCAAGGTCCGCATCCGTTCATTGGACGCGAACTCCGGCTGCTCCACCAGTACTGAAGCGCTGCCGAGCATCACAGGTTCCCGTTCATCCTGCAGGTCGAAGAGCGAGTCGCCTTCGGCCAGGATGATATCAAGCAGATCCGTCACTTCCGAGGTCGTCGCGGCATCGCGCAAGCGGGAGCCGAGGGTCGCGCGAATCTCGCGCAGCGACAATCCTCCCAGCCGCTCATTCAACAGCCGTTGGACTTCGTCGACATGCTCGCGGTCGAGATGCACCGGAATGCGCACGTAGATGGTGCGCACCGCCCCGCTTCGAAGATTGAACACCAGTAGCAGACGCTCCGCCGAAACAGGCACGAGGTCGAGGCGCTCGAGGATGATCTCTTCGAGTGCCGGCGCAACCGCGACGCCGAGTTCGTGGGTCAGGATGCCCAGCACCTGTGCCGCCCGTTGCAACAATTCCTCGGTGGCACTTGCGGCAGCGTTGAGCTGGGTCGCGAGGTGCTCCTGCACATCGGCCGACGGCGGCGTGTGGCGCACCAGCGAATCGACGTACACGCGGTACGCGGCATCGGTCGGAATGCGTCCGGCCGAGGTATGCGGATGGAAGAGGAACCCCTTGGCCTCGAGTTCCACCATCGTGGTCCGGATCGAGGCTGGCGAGATGCCCAGCGCCGACCGACGCGCGACGGTCTGGCTCCCGGCCGGTTCCGCCGTCGCGATATAGGTCTCGATGACCGCCTCGAGAACGCGCCGTTCACGCTCCGAGAGGGATTCAGTGTCACTCATGGGGGCGAAACTTAGGAATGGACGATGGCCCCCACCAGCGCATCGAGCCGGAGCCACCCCTCCACCGTGAGGCGAATCCGCTCCCCTGCGGCCTCGGCCCAGCCGGCCTGAAGCCAGGCGGCGCGGGCTTCCTCGGGGATTCTACTGGTGGCAAGCCCGGCATTGGTTCGCAGCCCGAGGTAGAGCGATTCGAGCCGCCGACTCGCCGGATCGAGGGTCTCGGAACCCGCCTGAAGCGGCCCGCCGGCGACCGACCGCTCCGCAAATTCCGCCCACTCGCGAACGTTCCACGAGCGAACTCCCCCGAGTAGCGAGTGCGCCGAGGGTCCGAGGCCGAGGTATTCGGCCCCCGACCAGTACGCCGAATTGTGCCTCGACCGATGCCCTGGGAGCGCTGCGTTCGAGACTTCGTAATGCTCGAATCCATGTCGCATCAGCTCGGCATTGGCCCGCAGGTATTCGGCGGCATAGTTCTCCTCGGCCACGGGCAGCGACTCGCCACGATCGGTCCAGTGCTGCAGCGGAGTGTGCGGTTCGATGGTGAGCCCGTACAGCGAGATATGCGTCGGTGACAGCGCAAAGGTGAGCTCGAGATCACGCACCCAGTTGCGGTCGAGGGCAGCGGGGAGACCGAAGATCAGGTCCATCGAGACGTTGACGATCCCCGCCTCGCGAAGCGCGGCCATCGCGGCGGGGACCTGCTCGGCGTGATGGGTGCGATGCATCCACGTGAGCACGGCAGGGTCGTGGCTCTGTACGCCCAGCGACACACGGTTGACCCCGGCGAGGGCCCAGGCGGTGGCCTTCGTGGGGGTGACGTCTTCCGGGTTGGCTTCGATGGTGACTTCGGCGTCGGCCGCGAGCGGTCGAGCACTCGAGATCTCGACGATGATCTGGGAGAGGGATGCCGGGTCGAGCCGCGACGGGGTGCCGCCGCCGAAATAGAGGGTCGTGATCGGTTCGTCACCGAGCAACGCACTGTTACCGGTCCGTTCGCGCCACTCCGACACGATCGTCCGCACGAACGCGTCGTTCGGCGTCGTCGGTCGGACCGCGATGGCGAAATCGCAGTAGGAACAGCGGCGCGCACAGAACGGGACGTGGACATAGACGTGCATTGGTGCAACTCTAGCAGGATCGACGCGGTCGAGGCAGTCGTCAGGGCTGTCGCTGGCGATACATGGCGCCGGCCAACTGCTGCACCAGACCGCCCAGTTCGAGCCCGAGCAGGGCGGCGAGGAGTTCGCCAACCGGTATTCCGATGAGTTCGGCCAGGTCGTCCACCGACTGTCCCTCGGCGGTCAAGGCCGCGAAGACCCTGGCCTCGGTTGGTGAGAGGGTACACGGTGCCGCGACCGGTCGTGGCGTGATGACGCCGGGGCGCGCGACGATGCCGTACGGGATGAGGATGTCCGATGGCTCGAGGATCGGCACCGCACCGTCGCGAAGCAGTCGATTGGTACCCGACGAGTTGACCGAGTTGATCGGGCCCGGCACCACCAGCACATCGCGTCCCTGCTCGAGTGCCGTACTCACGGTGATGAGCGTGCCGGAATTCTCGGCGGCTTCCACCACAACCAGGGCCCGCGCGAGACCACTGATCAGCCGGTTGCGTCGGGGGAAGGATCCCGGATTCGGTGGCGTCCCCAGTGGGTATTCCGTCAGCAGCAGTCCGTCGCGGGCAACCAGCTCGAACAACTCGTGATTCTCGCGGGGATATACGATATCGATTCCGGTGCCAAGCACACCGATCGAGGTACCGCCAGCGGTGTGGGCGGCACGTTGCGCCACTGCATCGAGGCCCCGGGCCATGCCACTGGCAACGACCAGCCCCGCCTCCGCCGCCACCGCGCCAAGTCGCTCGGCCACCTCACCACCATAGCGCGTGTGATTCCGGCTGCCGACGATCGCGATCGCCTCGACATTGGTGAGCGCAAGATTCCCTGCGGCGTAGAGCAGCGGCGGCGGGTCGGGAATGGAGCGGAGCAGCGCCGGAAACTCGGCGTCCGCTGGCGTGAGGATATGGTAGCCGAGCGTCGCACATTGCTCGATGAGATCGCGCGCAGCCTGCATTGGCGGACGCCGCAGCGTGGCCATCAATCCGGGTGGGGCTACGCGAAGTCCGCCCACAGCCAGAGCAGGATTCGCGAAGACCCGCTCTGCCGAACCGGCGCATGAAAGCAGCTGCGCGATGCGCCGGGGGCCGAGCCCTTCGATGAGCGCCAGCGCCAGGTAGGCGAGACGCTCCGCCGGATCACTGGATGGCGTCGAACTCGTCGTCGTCGGCGGCGGCGTCGAGCTCGTCGTCGGCGACATCACTGTCGGCGAGGGCGGGCTCGGCCTCGTCATCGAAGAGTCCGGTGGTGTCGTCTTCGTCGATGACTTCACCCTCGCGCACTTCCTGCACCAGCGACCACAGCATCTCCTTCAGATCCTCGAGGCCCAGCCCTGCGGCCGATGAAATGCTCACGATGCGCAATGCATCGGGCGCGGTGACCTCCGGCAACAGTTCGTCGTCGGGCAGGAGATCGCGCTTGGTGAGCACGAGAATGTGGGGCTTCTCGCCCAGCACTTCACTGTAGAGCCGGACCTCGTTCCGCAGGCCGTCGTAGGTGGCCTGCGCGTCGGGAGAATCGAGCGGCACGAGGTAGGCGAGGAACCGCGTTCGCTCCACGTGCTGCAGGAATTTCAGACCGAGGCCCTTGCCGGCGTGCGCACCCTCGATGATGCCCGGAATATCCGCCACCACGAATGAGCGCGATCCGGAGAGCCCGACGACACCGAGGTTCGGCTCCAGTGTCGTGAAGGGATAGTCCGCGATCTTCGGGCGCGCGGCACTAATGACCGACAGCAGGGTACTCTTTCCCGCGTTCGGTTCGCCCACGAGGCCGACATCGGCGATCATCTTGAGAATGAAGGCAAGCCGACGATGGCCGCCTTCCTCACCTTCCTGCCATTCGCGCGGGGCCTGGTGCGTCGCCGAAACGAACCGCAGGTTCCCCCGGCCGCCGCGACCACCCTTGGCGACCATGATCTCGTCGCCATTGCGAAGCACTTCGCCGAGCACCTCGCCGGTCTCATCGTCCTCGATCACCGTGCCCGGAGGCACCGGCATCACGATGTTGTCTGCCGACGCGCCGGTCCAGTTCTTTCCCTTGCCGTGCACACCGCGATCGGCCTTCCACGCCGTGCGATAGCGATAGTCCAGCAGCGTCGCGAGGTTGGCTTCGGCGCGGACGACCACGGAACCGCCGTGGCCGCCATCGCCGCCGTCGGGGCCGCCCTTGGGCTTGTACTTGAAGCGCGCGAAGGAACAGGCACCATCGCCACCGCGGCCACCCCAGACTTCCACGACGACCCGATCAACAAAACTCATGCGAGTGGACTCCATCCATCGACCACCGATTCCCAGAGCTCCTTGACCGACTTCCAGTGATCATAGGAGAGGAACGGGTTCACGAGGCCCAGCACGGCCTCCACATCGGCGATACTTGCGCCGGCATTCAGGGCGCCCCGCAGGTGCGAGTGCAACTGTCGCGGGGTGTCGAGCACAGCCGTCTGGACAATGACGCAGAACTCACGGCGCGCGAGATCGAGTCCCGGCCGCGAGAGCGTGCGCCCATAGCCCTCAACCATCATCCAGACGTCGAGCGCGGGATGCAGCTTGTTCACGTTCTCGCGGAGCTTGGCATAGTTGTCGCCATAGACGGTCCGAAGCGTCTCTTCACCGCGACGGCTCCACTCCGGATAGTCGGCATAGTCGAGGCCGGCATCACCATCGACCGCCGGAACGCCAACGGCCTTCCGCCACAGCGAAGCCGCGATGAGCGTCCGCGGCCAGCCGCACATCAGTACGGATTGCAGCAGCAGTTCGTCGATCCATTCAGGTGGCACCTTCGCCTCGAGGGCGTCGGTCACCTTGTCGCGCACCACCGGCTCTTCACCCTGGGCGATGGCGGCGGCGAGTGCAACGAGCGCGCGCGTGGCGTCGTCGAGCACAGCACGTGGTTCCGTCATGAGGCCTCCTCATCAGGGACGAGAGGGTGAACAATCGATGCACCTGTGGTCATGCGAGCCGGAGTCCCCCGATAGTGCCGTAGAGGCCGGTCGGCTCTCGCCGGGTATTGCGAATCGGCGGCTCCCGCCACGGCTGCAACGCATCACCCGGCCACATCAGATGCGAGCCGAAGGTCGTCGTGACAAAGTCGAGCACCGCCACCAGGGCGATCCCGGCAGACTTCATGTCGCCGTCCTCGACCTTGAGCGCGATGCCAAGCCCGAGTTCGGGAAGCGCGGCCGAGTAGACCCCTTCGGCGCCGATCTTCGCGATGACTCGCCCGGGCCACGCCTGCATCAATATGGTATCGAGGCGATCGGTGCCGGCGACGAGATGCGGCTCGCCCATCATCGCTTCGCGAATCGTGCGCATCGCTGGCAGCTCCGATGTCGCGAGGCGAGCATAAGCGACCGACATCCCCTGCAGCGACAATGCGACCGCGGCTGCAGTGCAGCCATCGACCCCCCATTGCAGCGCGGCCGGCGAGAGCCCGGACCACTCCGCGATCGTCGCGGCAACGCGCTGTTGCACCGGATGACCCGCCTCCTCGTAGCCGGCCGTCGGCCACCCGTGCAGTCGCGCAAGCGCCAACAGACTGGAGTGCTTCCCCGAGCAGTTGCTCCAGAGTGGCGTCGCGACAACGTCATCGTGAATCATCTGATCGGCGAGCGCAGGCCAAAGCGATGGATGGCCACCGCAGGCAAGGTCGCTTTCCTGGAGCCCCAGCGCCGCAAGCCAGCGCGCACCGACTTCACGGTGGATCGGCTCCGCGTTGTGTGAACCACAGGCAAGTGCGAGCATGGCGCGATCGAGTCCGAACGCGCTGATGCCGCCATCCTCGACCAGCGGGAGGAGCTGGAAAGGCTTCGCCGCCGACCGCCAGAAGGTCACCTGCGCGGGATCACCCGCCCACGCCACCTGCTCACCATCCGCCCGGGTCACGGAAACCGAGACTCGATGGAGGGATTCGACCAAAGGGCCGCGGACGGCGACGACGGCAAAATCTGACATAGTTCGGCGAAGATACCCGGCCGCCTCCCTTGCTGGGTAGCTTCTGGAATGCTCCTACGCCGACTCTCCGGCCCTGCCCTCGTCCTTGCGCTGCTCGCCATCCCGTCGATCGCGCGCGCCCAGGGATCGCCCTACCTCACCCTCGACGACCCCGACCTCCCGCTGCTGGAGCACCTGATCAGCCGGGGAGACGTCGCCGACCCATCACCTTTTGTGCGACCCTTCACACGCCGGGACGCGACCCGCGTGCTCCGAGGTGCGCAGTCGTCCGCTGATGCAGCGCTGGTGGCCAGACTCCTGAAACGGTGGGAGCTGCCGGAGGGTGAGTCGACCTGGCGAGCGGCAGGACGCGTGGGTGCGCAGGGCTATGGCGCGGCCCGCCGCGATGCGCTGCAGCCATCGGGCGAGGCTCGCGCTGGAGAGTTCTACGGCGAGGCTGCGCTCTCCGGAACCTTCGGAGCCGTGGTCGTGGGATCGCGGGTGGTCGCCGAGAATCGACTCAAAGACGACCCCGACTGGACCGGCGACGCCGAGCAGCGGTCGAAGCATCTCGCCCTCCGGGCAGCCGATGCGTATGTCGCTGCCCAGTGGCGACTCGTGCATCTGCATCTCGGCCAGGTCGATCGCAATTGGGGTCCTGCCGGCGTCGCGGGGCTCGGCGTTTCGAATGTCGGCTATCCCCGCCCCGACCTATCCCTTGAGCTGGTCACCTCCAGGCTCACGGCGCAATTCGTCTTCACGCCACTTCCGAGTGAGCGGTTGGCGAACGGCAATCTGGTCGAGCGCTATGCTGCAGCGCATCGCATCGGGTGGCGGCCGAGCACACGATTCGAAATTGGCGCATGGGAGACGATGATCCTCGCCGATGAGGCGGAGAACGGGACCAACGCCATTGGATCGTTGTTCTCCGTGATGACCTTCGCGGCCCAGTTCGGGCGCAAGGCCAACACCAACAGCATTCTCGGTCTCGATGCCCGCTGGCGCGCCACGCCCCGACTCCAGTTCGAGGCGCAGTTCGCCGGCGATGACATCCGGCTCGGGAGCACCAACAGCGCTGCAGGCGAGGCGAACCGCCCCAATCGCTATGCCTTTACGATGGGTGCGCGCGGTGCCTTGCCGCGGGGGCTCTCCTGGCGGGCACACTATGTCAGAGTGTCCTCTCTGGCCTACCGAACGTCCAACCCCTTGCAGAACTTCACGGCCGATGGCGTTGGAACGGTTCGCATCATCCCTGATAACGATGAGCTGACCGGTACCATTGGCGTGCCGGTGGCGCACGCGCTCCTCCTCTCGCCAAGTCTGAGCTGGCAGCGACAGGGCGAGGGCCGGCTCGATGTGACGCCGCCATTCAATGCGTCGACGCCGACCTTCCTCATCGGTACTGTTCGACGGACTCTGCGGGCGGCAGTCGGGCTTTCGGGTGGCGTCGGCCCGGCAAAGGTCCTTGCCGACGTCGGGGTCAACCGGGTGAGAAATGCTGATCAGGTGGTCGGACGTTCGACCTCTTCTCTCGAGGGGCGTGTCATCGTCACGATTGGCGGTGCTGCCCAGGGACGGCTGCAATGACGACACCGCTCGCTTCGGTACCGCGTGCCCGCCTGATGGAACTCCTCGAGGCAGTCCGCGGCCTGCAGATTGTCGTGGTCGGGGATGTGATGCTCGACCGCTACCTCACTGGTGACGCCGACCGCGTCTCACCAGAAGCTCCCGTGCCGGTCGTTACGGTCGAGGACGAGCGTGACGTTCCTGGTGGCGCGGCCAATGTCGCGGCCAACATCGCGGCGCTCGGAGGGGCCGCGATCCTGCTCGGGGTCATCGGCGTCGACAACGAAGCCTCCGCACTGGTCGAAGAACTGCGCGCCCTCGGCATCCGGACCGACGGGCTCATCGCGGTGAGCGGGCGCCCGACCACCTGCAAGACCAGAATCGTGGCCCGGGGCCAGCAGGTGGTTCGAATCGATCGGGAGGTGACCAACCCGCTCGCCGATTCGCATCGTGAGTTGCTGCTCGCTGCCGCTGCCGTGGCGATGGCCGATGCCGACGCGCTCATACTCGAGGACTATGACAAAGGCGCGATCGACCCTGAGTTGGCCAAGGCGCTCATTGCCGCCGCGAGGGCGCGTGGCATCCCGGTGGTGGTCGATCCCAAGCAGCGGAATTTCTTCGCGTATGCCGGAGCAACCGTTTTCAAGCCGAACCGCCGTGAGCTCGAGAATGCTTTCGCCGCGCACTTCGGCGGTGAAGATCGTGACCTCGAGACTGCCCGCACCCGCCTCGATGTGGACAACTTACTGTTGACCATGGGAGCCGATGGAATGGCGCTGGTCTCTCCGGATGCACCGCTGCGACGTACGCCGAGCATTGCCCGGGAGGTGTTCGATGTGTCGGGCGCTGGCGATACCGTGTCGGCGATGATGGCCGCTACACTCGGGGCGGGCGCCACGGTCGACGAAGCCGCCTGGATCGCGAACCTTGCCGCCGGGGTCGAGGTCGGCAAGCGCGGGACGGCCACTGTGACGCGGGATGAGTTGCTCGCTGCCTGGGATCACGAGCTGGGGGACTGAACACTTTTCCACAATCGCCGTTTTCCACACTCCACATCCTTTGCGGATAAGGAGTTAGCCGGGATGAGCAAAACGTCCTCGACTTCAGAAGAAGTCGGGGACGTTCTGTATTCCCGTTCCGAGCCAGCCCGGGAGGCTCCACTCACTGACTGACTCGGCGGTCTTCACACCGCCTAGCGAGGCGGGTCGGACCGATGGGCGATGAGGGGCTCGAACCCCCGACCTCGCGCATGTGAGGCGCGCGCTCTAACCAGCTGAGCTAATCGCCCGCGACAGATAGCTCCCGATATTACTACGCTTGGGAGGTTGAGACAACCCAAACGTTGGAGCGCTTCATTCGAGGGGTCGATCCGGGGAGTGCTCAACTGCGCTCACCGAATAGACACCGAAGAAGATATCGGGTCGGGGATGGTTCCGCTAGGGGGTACCT
>JBDSMX010000203.1:0-3544 GCA_039915645.1 Gemmatimonadales bacterium
ATGCGCTCGAAGATCAGCACGTTGGCGTCGACCGCGATACCGACCGACAGCGCGATACCGGCGAGACCCGGCAGGGTCAGCGTCGCTTCGATGGCGCTCAGCGCGGCCAGCGTGAAGAGCAGGTAGAGCGCGAGCGCGCCGACCGCGAGCGCTCCCGACATCCGGTAGTAGCCGACCATGATCAACACGACGCAGATGGTACCGACGATCCCGGCCGTCACCCCTTCGTGAATCGAGTCGGCGCCGAGTGAAGCAAGCACCTGCTTCTCTTCGACGATCTTGAGCGGCACCGGCAGCGAACCGGCCTTGAGCGTCAACGCGAGATCTTGAGCGTCGGCGATCGAACGGCCACCGAGTTCGATCTGTCCGCGCCGGTCAATGCGCGAGTTGATGACCGGCGGCGGGCCCTGGACGAAGTTGTCGAGGACGATCGCCATGAAGTCGCCAACGTGTGCGCCAGTCTGGGCGCCGAAGCGACGGCCGCCTGCGCGGTCGAGCGCGAAGTTCACGATCGGGCGATTGGTGAGCTGGTCAATCTGCGCCGTTGCATCCTCAAGCGACTCACCGGTGACGATCGGCTTGTCCTCGAGCGCGTAGAGCATGCGGACCTGTTCCGCTCCCACCGCGACGGGCGCCTGCGCCCACTTGAGATCGACGCCGCGCGGCCAGAGGCGCTTGATCTCGGGGAGGTGCAACAGCGAGTCGACGCGCGGATAGGCGGACTCCTGCACGACATATTCACCCGGCACCCGGCTCCCAATCGCCGTCGACGAGGTGATCAGGCTCTGCAGCACTGATCCACCCTTGGTCGCCGTATCGGCGGCGGCCTTCGCGGCCGGCGCTGCCTTGCTGGTGTCGCCCTTGGCCGCGGGCTTCTTGGTGGTGTCGACCGCTGCCGGCTTGGTGGTGTCCTTGCCACCGAGCAGCGCCTCGACACCCTTCGCAGGCGCGGCACCGTCGGGGGTCAGGCTCTTGACGCCGAGCTGGGAGAGCGCGCGATCCATCGAGGGCAAGGCATTCTCGAAGGCGCCACTCTTGTCGGAGAGACGGAATTCGAGGAAGGCGTTGCTGGTGACGATCGCCTTGGCGCGCTCCGGCTCCTTGAGGCCGGCGAGTTCGACGACGATCCGGTCGCCGACGCGCTGGATGACCGGCTCGGTCACGCCGAACTGGTCGATGCGCTTGCGGAGCACACCGAGCGCGATGTCGAGGTCGCCCGAGGGGTTGGCCGAGACCTTCTGCGATTGATCGAGGTCGAGACCGATATGCATCCCGCCCTGCAGGTCGAGGCCGAGCTTGAGCGGCACGCGCTTGATGGCGACGTCGTGCATCACCCCGTCAGCGCCGCGCTCACGCACGGTCACGGTACGCGGGATGAGATACGCGATCGACACCACGATGAGCGCGGCGATCAGGATCAATCGGTTGCGGATGGTAGCAAGCATCATCACTCGGGCGCCGTTGTCGGCGCATCAAGGTCCGGATTCGCGGCGGCCAGCATGGCCATCGCGAGGGTACGGTCGGCCAGCAACTGCTGCTGGAGCGCCGCCACGCCGTCAAAACGGCGAATCTCTCGAAGCGGTGCGATCCAGGTGACGCGCACCCAACGGTGGTACAGATCCCCCTCGAACCCGAAGAGGTGGATTTCCAGCAAGCGGCGCCCGTCGTCGAACGTGGGACGGTGCCCCTGATTCATCATGCCGCCGAAGCGGCCAGCCGGTGTATCGACCACCACCGCATACACACCATCAGGCGGCAGCAGCTTGCGGGGCGTGACCCGCAGGTTCAGCGTCGGAAAGCCGATAGTCCGGCCCCGTGCCGCTCCGTGCTCCACTTCGGCGCTCGCCGAGTAGGGTCGTCCGAGCCAGCGCGCGGCGTGTTCGAGATCGCCGCCTGCAATCGCCCGACGAATCGCCGTACTCGATACCGACATGCTGCCATCGGCGCGTACCGGTTCCACCACATCGACCGGAAAGCCGCGAACCTCACCCAGCCGGCGAAGTGTCTCGACGTCCCCGCTGCGCCCGCGCCCGAATCCGTGATCGTGTCCGATCACCAGTTCGCGCATGCCGCAGCGCGCCAGCAGGACCTCGTCGACGAACTGCTCCGGCCCCATCGTGGCCATCGCCCGGTCGAAGTGCAGCTCGACTACGCGATCGAGTCGTGACACCGCCAGACATTCCAGTCGCTCTTCTCGGGTCGTCAGACGTTGCGGCGCGGCGCCCGGATTCACGACCTCGAGCGGATGCGGCTCGAAGGTGACCAGCACACTCGCCCGCCCCGCTGCCTGTGCCCGGGCCGTGATCTCGTCCAGCACCGCGAGATGACCCAGGTGGACGCCATCGAACGTGCCGACGGTCACCACACTGCCACTCGCCGGCACTGCCACGGGCGTCACGCCGCTGGCTCCAGCACGACCACGGGGAACCAGGTTCCCTCGCGTCCCTCCGCCACGGCGACGAGCCGGCCATCATCGGCGACGAGCGCCCCGAAGCCTTCGCACGCCACCTGCTGTGGCAGCACTCGCCCGAAGCCGAGTTCGCGCACTGCCTCGACACTCACGACTTCGGACGGAAGGTGCTGCAACATCCGCGCGGGCGTCACCAGCGAGTCGACCGTTACCGCATCGGGCGCCACTGCATCGGCCACCAGAAATGGTCCGATCGCCGTCCGCCTCAGTTCGGCACAATGCGCCGGGATCTCGAGCCTCACTCCCAGATCGCGCGCGAGGGCCCGGATGTAGGTCCCGCGTCCCACGCGCGCTGCAAGCCGCAGATCGGGCGGCGACCAATCGGTCACGTCGAGCCCGTGCACCATCACCTCGACCGGCGGTAGTTCGACCGCGTGCCCGGCACGCGCCAGCGCATAACTCCGAGTCCCGGCCACATGCTTGGCCGAATAGGCCGGCGGCACCTGCAGCTGGCGGCCGAGCAGCGTCCGGGTCGCCGTCTCGACCTCTGCCAGCGACGCCCATGCGGATGGCGTCACCGGATCGGTCATCGTGCCAGTCGAATCGTCGGTGTCACTCGCCTGACCGAACCGCACCACGGCATCGTAGCGCTTCTCGGCGCCCTCGATGAACCGCGCCAGTCGCGTTGCCCGCCCGACGAGCACCACCAGCAGCCCCGTCGCAAACGGATCGAGCGTGCCCGCGTGACCCACGCTCCGGGTATTGAGGCGTTTGCGGACCACCGCGACGACATCGTGCGACGTCCACCCCGCCGGCTTGTCAATGAGCAGCCCCCCGATCAGGAGGGTTCCTCCTCGTGCTTCAATCCCGCGAGCAACTCGTCGATACGCGCAGCGTGTTCGTGTCCGCGATCGCGAACGAAATGCAGCTCGGGCACGATCCGGGTCGTGAGTGTCTGCGCGACCATCCGTCGCAGAAAGCCGGCGGCGCTCACCAGACCTTCCACGGCCGCATCCTTCGCGGCATCATCCCCGTGCGGCACCACGCGAATCGTCGCGTGCGACAGATCGCGGGTGACTTCGACCGAGCTCACCGTCACCATCGTCACGCGGGGATCGCGGACGTCCCCGCGCA
>JBDSMX010000223.1:0-5476 GCA_039915645.1 Gemmatimonadales bacterium
GGATCCCCGAACATCTCCAGAAAAATCGCCTGCGTCAGGGTGTCGAGCTGGGCGATGGCAGCACGGCGCTTGGCTCGCAGCGCATCGGCCTGGTCGAGGATGGCCGCGATGCGTCGCTGCTCAGGCACTGGAGGTACTGGTACCAGAATTTGCGAAGCGCCAGCCTTGGTCAATTTGCCACGAGTGGTCCCAGTCACCCAAGGAGTGACATCGTAATTTTCGAGGACCCGACAAAGGAAATTCAACTCCACACCAGATTTCGGCCGCAGTACGTGCGCGTGGTTGTTGACCCAGGTCTTGCCGGACACGCGATATGCGATACCCCTCTCCGGCGCCTCGAAATGGCCGCCATCTTCGGCCAAGAGGATCAAAGGCTCGTCGAAAATAAAATCATCAATCGTCCCCTGAAGGCCATTGGCGCCATAATAGGGGATTGGGCCACTGAGGCGATCCGATTCGGTGACCGGCCGACGCATATGATCCAGGAACTCGACGATGTCTCCAAGTCTCTTTACGGTATAGGCCCCCGTCAGGCTGGTACGGGAGATCACTTCAACATCCCCCCCAACTCCTCTATCCCCCGCCGGATCTCCTCCTCCAGCTTGGCCAGTTCCGTCAGGATCTCCCGCGGGTGCCGGTGCTCCACCACCTCGTGCACCACTTCCTTGTAGCGGTTGAGCGACAGGTCATACCCCTGCGCCACGATCTCTTCCTTCGGCACACAGAAACTCTGCTCGGTGCGCTTCCGTTCGCGTTCGACTCCCGCACGTTCGGGCCACCGCGCCACCACATCCGGCAGATTGTTCTTCGCGTGCTCCTCCGCCGACAACGCAACCTCGGGCACTGCGCCGAGCTTCGCCTCAAGCAGCAGCGGCGTGCGCTTGTCGTCGAGTGACCAGCCATCGGCGTCGAGGTCGTAGAACCAGACCTGATCGGTGCCGCCGGAATTGGTCTTGGTGAAAAGCAGGATCGCCGTCGAGACCCCGGCGTACGGCTTGAACACGCCGCCGGGCAGCGAGATCACGGCATCGAGCTTCTGTTCCTCCACCAGGATC
Organism: Gemmatimonadales bacterium; assembly: GCA_039915645.1. GTDB lineage: Bacteria > Gemmatimonadota > Gemmatimonadetes > Gemmatimonadales > GWC2-71-9 > Palsa-1233. Next base: position 1,056 of record JBDSMX010000223.1, read on the forward strand.
CGCCGCAACTCCTTGTGTGCCTTGCTCGAGCCGAAGAGCACGCCATCGGGCACGATCACCGCCGCGCGACCGCCGGGCTTCAGCAGTTTGAGGAAAAGCGCCAGGAAGAGCAGCTCGGTCTTCTTGGTCTTGACGATCTGCTGCAAGTCCTTGGAGGTGTTCTCGTAGTCGAGGCTCCCGGCAAACGGCGGATTCGCCAGCACCAGCGAGTACTTCTCGTCTTCGCCGGAATGCAAGTCGGCCAGCGAGTCGCGATAGGAGATGTCGGGGTTCTCGACCCCGTGCAACAGCATGTTCATGCTGCCGATGCGGAGCATGGTGTTGTCGAAGTCGTAGCCGTGGAACATTCCATGATGGAAGTGCTCACGGAGTTTGGCATCATGCAGCAGATGAGGATGATGATCCCGCAGGTACTCCCCCGCCGCCACCAGAAAGCCGCAGGTGCCGCTCGCCGGGTCGCAGATGGTGTCGGTCGGAGTCGGCGTCGTAAGCTCCACCATCAACTGGATGATGTGACGCGGGGTGCGGAACTGCCCGTTCTGCCCGGCGCTCGCGATCTTTCCCAGCATATACTCGTAGAGGTCGCCCTTGGTGTCGCGATCGCCCATCTCGATGCCGTCGAGCAGGTCGACCACTTTCGCAAGCAACGCCGGCGACGGAATGGTGAAGCGGGCGTCCTTCATATGCTGGGCGTAGGTCGAGTCGTCGCCGCCGAGCGTCCTGAGCATCGGGAAGACGTGCTCACTGACCACCGCAAACATCTCGGCCGGCGCCATATCCTTGAAGCGCGACCAGCGCATCTGGTCGTAGGGCCGGCCACGGTTGTCGGAGCCCTCACGGAAGACCTTCCGGTTCACCGGCACCTTCAACGTCCGGGCGCGATTCTCCTCGAGAGTCTGCTGGTCGTCGAGCCGGCGAAGGAAGAGGAGATAGGTGATCTGTTCGATCACTTCGAGCGGGTTGGAGATCCCGCCCGACCAGAAAGCGTTCCAGATCTGGTCGATCTGCGACTTGATGGTGCCGGTGATCACGTAGCGAGGTCCTTGTGCGTCAGGGAGCGGGCGCCGGGAGATTGCTACAAGGTGCCGCTGGATGGGCCAGGTCACAACCCGAGTGAAGGCGGGCTCCGCCCCCTCGCTTTGCTCAGGGTGACTGGCGTGCGGCACGAGCGCCCTGCCCATCCGACTTCGGAGGCCCCAGGCGTCGCATTCGGTGGAGGGCGACGCATGCGCCGCCCCTACACCCCGACGGCCAGGGGCGACACCTCCCCGGCCCACAATCCACCATCCGTCATCCGTCATCTGGCTCCCGACTGGCGCCCCGCGGTGCATCGTCGTATCGTCCGGCTTCCCGAAAACCGCTGTCGTTGACCGTCCTCCATCTCTCCCGGAGCGCCGATGTCCTCGCGCCGAAATTTCCTCCAGGCCCTCGCCGGGGCGTCTGCCGCCCTTCCCGTGTTCCGTGAATCGGCGATGCGCCAGGTGGTTCGCGCCACCGATCGCCTCGGCAGCGCCAACCCGCTCTCGGCTGCCGAGGACGAAGCCTACTGGGGCGAGATCCAGCGCGCGTTCGACGCCGACCGCTCGATGATCAATCTCAACAACGGCGGCGTCTCGCCCACCCCGTCGCACGTGCTCGAGCAGATGATTCGCGATCTCAAGTTCAGCAACGAGCTCCCGGCCAACCATATGTGGGCCGTGCTTGAGCCGCGGATCGAGAGTGTGCGTCGTGACCTCGCGCACGATTTCGGCTGCGATCCCGAAGAGATCGCCATCACCCGCAACGCCTCCGAAGGGCTCGAGACGCTGATCCTCGGCATGGATCTGCAGCCCGGCGACGAGGTGCTGGTCACCAACCAGAACTACGGCCGCATGCTCACGACCTGGGATCAGCGCGTGCGCCGCAACGGGATCGTGCTCAAGCAGGTGTCGTTCAAGGTGCCGCCGCCGTCGCAGGATTATCTGGTCGATGTCATCCGCAAGGCGATCACGCCGAAGACGAAAGTCATCGAGATCACCCACATCACCAACCTCACCGGCCAGATCTTCCCGGTGCGCGAGATTGTCCAGTTGGCGCGCGAGCGCAACATCGAGGTCTTCATCGATGGCGCCCATGCCTATGCCCACTTTCCGTTCAATCGCGATCAGCTCGATGTCGACTACTACGGCACGTCGCTGCACAAGTGGCTGCTCGCGCCGATCGGCACCGGCTTCCTCTATGTCCGCAACGCCAAGATCAAGAACATCTGGCCGATGATGGCGGCGCCGGCGACGATGAACGCGAATATCCGCAAGTACGAGGAGATCGGAACCCACCCGGCGGCGAACCACAACGCCATTGCGGCGGCGTTGGCGTTCCATCGCGGCATCGGCTCGGAGCGGAAAATCGCCCGGCTCCGATACCTGCGCGATCGCTGGGCCAAGCGCCTGCTTGCGGCGAGCGATCGGGTCACCATCCCGACCCAGATCAACACGCCGTACTCCGGTGCCATCGCCCTGGTCTCGATCGAGGGGATCGACCCCGGCAAGCTCGGCGCCTGGCTGCTCGACAAGCACCGCATTGTCTCGACGCCGATCTCGCACCCCGAGTTCAGCGGACTCCGGGTCACCCCCAATGTCTATACCACGATCGACGAGATCGACACCTTCGCCGACATCGTCGAGCGCGCCATCAAGAAGGGCATCGCCTGAGTCCAGGGGGCAACGCCCGAAAGAGGTCAGGGGAGGGGGACGCCATGTCTCCCTCCCCTTGCCGTGTCCCGCCATGTCGCTTTCCGCCGCCTTGTCACGCCTATTAATCAACTATATAGTTGTAAAGTCACACACTCCCCACCGGAGCCGACCAGATGGACCGATCCGCCCTGCTCCTTGCCATCGCCTTGGGCGCCGCGAGCCCTGCCGCCGCCCAGGCGCCACTGACGCTCGCCGAGGCCTTCCGGCGAGCCGATGCGGCCGGATACGCCAACCGGATCGCAGACGGCGCCAGTCGGAGTCAGTCGGCGCAGGTCACCGCCGCCCTCCGGGGGATCCTCCCCACCCTGCGCGTCGAGGGGGGTGTTGCCCGGACCGATGACCCGCTGGCCGCCTTCGGCTTCACGCTCCAGCAACGGAGCGTCACGGCGGCGGCCTTCGATCCGATGCGCCTCAACGCCCCCGATCCGGTGACCAACTGGCATGGCAGCGTGGTGGCCGAGATCCCGATCTTCAACGCCGACGCCTTGGTGGGACGCACGGCGGCCGCGAAGCTCGCCGATGCGGCGCGGGCAAACGCCGGTTGGGTCCGCGCCACCACACGCGCCGAGGTCACCCGGGCCTACTTCGCGGCCATACTTGCCCGAGAGCAGGCGCGCACACTCGTGTCCGCGGTGACCGCCGCAACGGCGCACGTGCGCCAGGCCGAATCGATGGTTAACAACGGGCTTGCCACTCGCTCCGATGCACTGCTTGCCTCGATCCAGCAAGGCCGGTTCGAGGCCCAGCTGCTCGGCGCAGAAGGCAACGCCACCATCGCCCGCGAACGTCTCGCGCTCCTGCTCGGGCAACCAGGTGACACCTCGTTTACCCTGCCCGATTCGCTGCCTGCAGCGATGCGGGTTCGCGCATTGGCGAACGTGACCACCGGGGATGCAGCTGCCACGCGGCTCGACGTCACCGCCGCGCAATTCGGCCTCGATGCTGCCAACCGCGATGGCCTCCGCGCGAAGGCAGGCTATCTCCCGCGACTCAACGGTTTCGCCCGCTCCGACTGGAACAGCGCCGATCGCTTCTTCGGGGGGCGCAGCAGCTACACCCTCGGCGTCATGGCGTCGTGGTCGCCCTTTCGAGGCGCCGCGCAGATCGCCGACCGCGACGCCACCCAGGGCAGGACCGCGAGTGCCCGTGCCGCGCTCGAGGCCACCGAGGTCGGGGCCGCTCTGGAACGATCAGCAGCCCGGACGCTGCTCTCGGTTGCGATCGCGCAACTCGAGATCGCACGCGCTTCCCTTGCGCAGGCCACCGAAGCGCATCGCATTGTCGAGCGCAAATACGCCGGCGGCCTCGCCACCATCGCCGAACTGCTTGGCGCCGCAACCGCAGAAAACGACTCTCGCCTCGGCCTCGCCGAAGCGCGCTTTCAGGTGATTGTCGCCGCAGCGGCGGCACACCTCGCCGCAGGCGACGACCTTACCGCCCTTACCCAGCTGGAGAATTGACATGCCGACGAAGCCCACCACCGCCACGGCGATCTTCGCGACGCTGCTCCTCATCGCCTGCGGCCGCGAGGTCACACCGACGGCGGTCAAGCAGGCCCAGCGGAGTGGCAGGCCGGTAGCGGTGATCGACACCACCATCAGCGATGCCTTCAACGCGAGTGGCAGTGCCGAGCCGATGCGGATGGCAATACTCAGCAGCCGGTTGATGGCATCGGTGAACAGCGTCGAT
>JBDSMX010000231.1:0-3243 GCA_039915645.1 Gemmatimonadales bacterium
ATCGCAACGACCGGATCGCCGCGGTTCGGTCGGCCCTCGACACCCTCAGTGAACGCGACCGCGACGCCTTGCTCCTCAAGGCCGAAGGTTTCAGTTACGACGATATCGCCGCCACGCTCGGGCTTGCACGTGGCGCGGTGGGCACCACGCTCTCGCGAGCACGCGCTCGGCTGGTCGAGGCGTATCGCGCCGGAAAGGAGGAGCACGATGCCGCATCTTGATGAGGGAATGATCCACGAGCTGCTTGATGGCGAAATTCCGTCGAGCCAGTTGCCGCCGTTGACAGCACATCTCGCGAGTTGTGCGGAATGTCGCCATCGCCTCGAGCAGGCGCAGACATTGATGGCCGAGGCCGACGCGCTGGTGGAGATCCTCGACCTGCCGACCACGCCGGCCGTGTCGACAGTCACGACTGCTCCCGAGCAACGTCCGCGACGCTGGCTGGCACCGGTGGCCTGGGCGGCATCGCTCGCCATTGCGGCGGGCGCAGGGTACGCCGCGCGAGGAAATCTCGTGCTCGTGTCGCCGCCGCCGGTCGCCGTTGAGGCACCGCAGCGTGCTGCCGACAGCGTTGCGCCAACGCGACCCAGCGCAGCGGCCCCTCAGGTGCTCAATCAGCCGGTCGCCAAGGCGGCGGCACCTCCCTCCGGCGGCAAGATGGCACTCGCCGAAACCGCGAAGCCGTCGGCCGAACTACGCGAGCGAATTGAAGCGGCGCCGCCTGCGGCTCTCCCTGCGCCAGCGCTCGCCGGGGCAGCTGTGGGAGCACTACGCGATGCCGTATCCGGCAACGCGATGCGACGAGCCGACGAGTCACGCGCACTCTCGCCACGCAACGCAATGACTTCGAAGCAGCTGGTCGATGGTTCCTTCGCGGATGGCATCCCCATCCCGATCGACACGATTCAGCTCGCAGATGCGATGCGACTCCTCGCCGGACACATCCGGTTGATTGACGGGGCGGTCCCGAAGCGGCTTGAGGCACAGGGCAGTGACGTGCGTGTGATTTATCCGCTGGCGACCGGCGAGTTGGTCCTGCTTCAGCGGCTGATGGGCGGCACGATTACCTGGAAGCTCATCGCGCCGTCCGGTTTTCCCGCGGATTCTCTCACCAGATTGAGAGCATTGGTGCGGGAATAACCCCCGGTCGTGCCGTGCTTGCGCGGCACCGGTTTTCGACGCAAGCCAACGCGTATCCCTGCCAGCGGGGCGCAGCGCAGGGCCGTCACCCGTCGGATCAAATCCCGCGCGTCCACGATTCGCTCGAGTCCACCTGATGGGCGCGGGTCCGCGCCCACCAGGCGGCTCGTCTTCGCGAATCGCTCGCCGACGCTGGAGCGCCGGCTACGGACGCGCTCCCTACTGATCCTCCTCTGACGGTCCCTGCCCCGCGCCCCTCCCTCCTCCCTCCTCTCTCCTCTCTCCTCTCTCCTCTCTCCTCCCTCCTCCCTCTTCCCCTGCATTTGACCTCCTCGACTTTCGGCGTATATTCGGTACTCAAAGCAGAACAAACTCCGAAAGCAGGGCATCCGCATGCTCATCCCCCCGACGCTGGCCCGCATCGCCGCACCAACGCCCCCGGTCCGCCCCCGTCCGATCGAGCGTCCCGCTGCTAACCCTTTTGCCAGTGCGAGGTTAGCAAACTGTCCCGACTGTAATGGCCATCTCGCCCATACCTCGGGATGCGTCACCTGCCTCGCCTGTGGCTGGGGGAAGTGCGGGTGACCACCCCGGCCTCGGCGCTGCCACCGGGTGGAAGCAAGGCCCCTCCTCGTACCTATGCTGCCTGGGTGGAGCTCGAGCATGCCGGCAGCAATGGCCATCGCACCACCCGTTTCCTCTCGGTGCCGCCCAAGGGAATTCTCAATCCGCCAGCTGCGACCGGCATGGTCTTCTGGTCGATCAATCCCTACATCGGCTGCGAGTTCGGCTGCACCTACTGCTATGCCCGGGAGACCCATCGCTGGACCGTCGAACGAGCGGCCAACCGGCCAGGTGCACCGGCGACGGCACGCGAGGCCGCATCGCTGCCGGCCGCCAAGGCATTCGAGCAACGCATCCTCATCAAGCAGGGCGCCGCGGCGGTGCTCGCCAAGACCCTCGACCCCGCACGTGTCGGCGCGGTGCCCATCGTCATCGGGACCGCCACCGATCCGTATCAACCGGCCGAGCGTCGCTTCAAGCTCACCCGCACCCTGCTGGAACTGCTGCGTCAGCATCAGGGGCTGCACATCGGCATCATCACCAAGTCGGCACTCATCGCGCGCGATGCAGCGTTGCTGGCCCAATTGAGTGAGCGGCACCGGATCTCGGTGCACATCTCGCTCGCCTCGCTCGATGCGCCATTGTTGCGCCAGCTCGAGCCGCGTACGCCGATTCCTGCGGCACGCTTGCGAGCGATGCGGATTCTCGCCGATGCTGGCGTCCCCGTCGGGTTGCTCCTCGCGCCGATTCTCCCCGGCCTCACCGACGATCGCGAGGCACTCCACGCGTTGCTGCTGGCCGCGAAGCATGCCGGCGCCGGCTGGGCCGCTGGTGATCCACTGCGGATGGGGCGCGCCACCAGACACACCCTGATCCCGTGGCTCGAGCGGGAACGCCCCGCCCTCGCGCTCCGCTATCGTCAGCATTACGAACTGCGCAGCGGCGTCCGCCGCGACTACGCCGACGCACTCAAGGCGCGGTTCGCGAGCATCCTCGACGAGATCGGCCTCGCCCGCGCCACCCGTGATCGCACCTTCAACGATCGCTGGTCGCGCTCAACTGCAGCGGAGCAGACGGATCTGTGGGGCGCACCCCGCTGATGCCCGACGCAAGAAACCCGGCAACCATGAACTGGTTGCCGGGTTTCTGCGTTTGCACCGCTTGCGCTATCGCAGCGTTCTAGCGCCGGACGCAGGCGTTGTCGAGCGCCGGCCGAACCGGCGCGTTGCCCACGGCCACCGCGAGATCCTTGATGAAGTTGGTGATCCGGGCGTAGTGCGGGTAATCGATGTACTGCGGCTCATCGGTGATCTGATGGTAGTCGCCGTGCAGGCCGGTGAAGAAGAAGACGATCGGCACGCACTTGTTGGAATAGTTCGCGTGATCGCTGCGGCCGTAGATGTTGTTGTAGCCGGGCCAGTGCACGACACCGTTGACCGGCGTCCCCAGCGTGGGATCATCGAAACGGCTATCGAGGCCGATTGGCTTCGTCCGCTTGGCATTCACCTCGGCCATGATCCGCCCCAGGTCGCCCGAGAG
>JBDSMX010000235.1:0-5029 GCA_039915645.1 Gemmatimonadales bacterium
ACCCGCCGCCAGAGGTCGAAAAGCGCCGTCTGCACCGCTCGCGCCCGGATCTCTCCCCGGTCGCCGGAAAAATGGAGTCGGCGAGACTGCACCTCCCCATCTGCGAGCGTCGCGATCCAGACCAGGCCAACCGGCTTCTCCTCCGACCCGCCCCCCGGCCCGGCGATCCCGGTGATGCTGACGGCCGTGGGCGTCGCGAGCCTCGCCGCAACCCCAGCCACCAACGCCTCGGCGGTCTCCTGCGAGACGGCGCCATGGGCCTCCAGCACCGACACCGGAACGCCGGCGAGCTCGACTTTCGAAGCGTTCGAATAGGTCAGCACTCCACCAATGAACACGTCCGACGAGCCAGGCACCTCCGTCAGTCGGGCGCCGAGCATCCCGCCGGTGCACGACTCGGCGACGGCCAATGTCAGACCCCGTGCCCGCAACCGGACGAGGAGCAACGCCGCAAGATCATCCTCACCATCGCCCCAGGCGTTCACCCCGACGTTGTGGTGCAGGCGTGCACTCGCATCGGCGAGGCGCGCGTCTGCTTCGGCGGGTGAAAGTCCCCAGGCGTCGACGCGCAGGTCGACGCCGGCCACACCAGGTAGATACGCCAGTGTGAGCGGAGCGAGCTCATCCTCAAGCACGCCGATCCCTTCGGCAAGCACGGATTCACCGATGCCACTCGTGCGCACCGTCGTCGATCGGATCACGGTGCCATCACCACGCGTAGCGAGGCGTGGCAGCACTTCGTGCTCCATCAGCTTGATCATCTCGCCCGGCACCCCTGGCAACATCACCACGACACCGCGTGGCGACTCCAGCCAGAGCCCCGGCGCACTTCCCCAATGATTGGTCAGCACCGTGGCGCCCCGCGGCACCATCGCCTGCGTGCGATTGCTCTCGACCAGTTTGCGACCGAAACGCGCCCAGCGTTCGGTGAGCATCGCCCAGATGGCATCATCGAACTGCAGCGGCATGCCGAGAAGATCGGCGACGACGTTCTTGGTGATGTCATCGCGCGTGGGGCCGAGGCCACCGGTGGTGATCACGAAGCCGGTGCGTTGCAGTGCGGCATCGATGGCATCACGAATTGCGTCGGGAGAGTCGCCAATCGACGTGCGACGCACCACTGGCACGCCGACGGCGGCGAGCGCCTTCCCCATCCATGCGGAATTGGTATCGACGGTGAACCCGAGCAGCAGCTCGGTACCCACGGTGACAAGTTCGATGTTCACGGAGGGGTCAGCGGAAAAGGCGGCGGTACTGCACGAGATAGACGACGAACGAGTAGATCGTCAGCGTGAGCGCGATGCCCAGCGTCGCCGCGACGAAGCCGCCGTGGAACTGGTGCCACCAGAGCGCGAATCGCGACGATTGCCAGCCGAGGGGCCGCACGGCATCGCGAAAGGCGAACCACGCCAGCGTGCCGCCGATGAAGACGTTCTGCAGCGCCGCCTTCATCTTTCCTGCGTTGCCCGCGGCGATGACGACACCCTTGGTCTGCGCCCAGGCGCGAAATGCTGTCATCGCGAATTCGCGGCCGATCAGCAGCAGGCAGACCCAGAGCGGGATGCTTCCCCACACGGGGATGTCGTAGAGCTCATGGCGCTGCTGCGAGATCCACCAGATGGGTCCGAGCGTCGCGAAGAGGAGCAGCTTGTCGGCAAGCGGATCGAGGGTGCGCCCGAGGTCCGATTCCAGGCCGCGCCGACGGGCAATGCGGCCATCGATCACATCGGTCACCGCGGCCGTGACGAAGATCACGAAGCACGCAAGCTTGGGCCAGTATCCCTGAATGAAGGGGAGGAAGGCCACCACCGGCGTGATCGCGATTCGTGCGACCGTAAGGATGTTGGGGAGGGTCCAGACCGTAGGGCGGGTCATCCCAGCGTCTTGAGTACCAGCTTGCTGACCGCCTTCAGGGTGTCGAACACGCCATCACCGCGGACCGCGACGCCTTCGAAGGTCGGGACGCGCTCGACCCAGACACCATTGTGCTCGGAAACGAGGAAGGCGCCCGGGCGGTAGGGATCGGGCGTGACCTTCTGCCGCTCGGGGTCCTCGACCGGCCATCCTGGATTCAGCGCCGCATCGAGATCGCTGATCGCGGCAGCATTGGGAAGGTCGCGCTTGTTGTACTGGATCACGAACGGAAGATGGGTGAGATCGTAGCCGTGCTGCGCCATGTTGTCGTAGAGGTTCTGCATCGCTTCGAGATTGGCTTCCATGCGATCAATCTGCGAATCCGCGACGAACACCACGCCATCGACGCCCTTGAGGATCAGCTTGCGCGACGCGTTGTAGTAGACCTGTCCCGGAACCGTGTAGAGATGGAAGCGAGTGCGGAAGCCGCGAATCGTGCCGAGGTCGACCGGGAGGAAATCGAAGAAGAGCGTTCGTTCGGTCTCGGTCGCGAGGGAAATCAGCTTCCCTTTCGACGACGGGGCGACCTTCTCGTAGACATACTCGAGATTGGTCGTCTTGCCACCGAGCCCGGGCCCGTAGTAGACGATCTTGCAGTTGATTTCACGTGATGCATAGTTGATCAGGGACATCCTGGTCGACCTCTCAGGCGCCGAAGAGTTTATCGAGTTCGTCTTCAGCCGCATCCACGAAGCCAGCATCCACCTGGGCCGTCGTGCCTGCGTCGCGGGCGAACATCGCGGTGAAGATCGTGGTGAGCTCAGACACAGCGCTGCGCATCCGCAGCTTCACCAGGCCGAGGGTGGTGCGATTGTCGAACAGGACGACGAGAATGACGCGCCGCGCGATGTCGGCGAGGTAGAGCGACTCTTTCTCACCCTGATGAAAGAGTGCGCCGAACTCCGGCTCGCCGAGCAGGCGGGCGAGTTGGTCGTTTGCCGAGAAATCGGCGGCCGTGAGTGACGCGAAGGCGGTGGGATCGAAGGTCGGCGTTTCGCCGACGGTAATCAGCATCTGCCCCGCCCGGTCGACCAGCAGCGCGGTGCGCCCCGAGGCATCGCGCAGGAAGTCCACCAGCACAGTGCGGATCCGGTGCGAGTCTTCCTCGTGGAACGCCCATGATGCCGCTCGCGGGGCGGTCACGCGATGGCCTCGAGCTGGGAAATCAGCCGGCGAGCACGGCCCTGCAACACCGGCACCGGTTCCCACGCGACATAGTCGAGCAGCAGCGGGAGCGCCGCAGGTTCCTGCCGGCGTTCAAGCCACCCGAGCGCCGCAAAGCGCCGGTGACGCCGCGGAGAGAAGAGATTGCGACGATGGCGATGATCGTACCCGCCGGCCAGCAGCCACCCGCCGAGGACGCCAACGACGGCGGCACCCAGAAAGGTGGTGGTCGGAAAGGGACGACGGGACATCACAACTCCTCGCGAGCGGTCAGGGCATGGGTCAGGGTGACCCCGTCAACGTATTCCAGCTCTCCACCAACCGGCAGGCCGCGTGCCAGACGGGAGACCCGCACTCCGGCGTGTCCGGCAAGGATCTGCTGCAGGTACGTGGCCGTGGCCTCTCCCTCGAGGGAGGAATTGGTGGCCAGAATCACTTCCCGCACCTCTCCCGCCGCCAGTCGCCGCTCCAGCAGGTCGATTCGCAGCGCATCGGGACCAATGCCATCGAGAGGCGACAGCCGCCCGCCAAGCACGACATAGCGGCCACGGAAGGCCCCCGAGCGTTCGAGGACCGCCACCCCGCTCGGCTCTTCCACGATGCAGAGCACCCCCGCATCGCGACGCGGGTCGCTGCAGATCGTGCAGACCTCACCTTCGGTCGGCTGACCACAGCGGGTGCACGGGTGCACTCGCTCAGCCACCGCGACCAGCGCGCCGGCCAGCGAGGCCATCCGATCGCGAGGCTGTTGCAGGAGATGGTAGGCGAGCCGCTGTGCGGTCTTCCGCCCCACTCCCGGAAGCCGCGCGAGTTCGGCGATGAGCGTCTCGAGGGCGCTCACGAAATCAGGGTGCCGCGTCGTCCGCCGCGGCGATAACGCCGTCGGTCGCTTCGTTGGCGACAACCTCGACCCGACGCTGCGCCTCGGCGATCGCCGACATCACCAGATCAGCAAGCAGCCCGGCATCTCGTAATTCGAAAGCTTCCGGGGCGATCACCAGCTCGCGCACGCGGTGCAACCCATCGACGCTCACGCGCACCAATCCGCCGCCTGCTGTGGCTTCGGCGCGAGCCCGGGTGAGGGCCGAGTCAAGATTGACCAGCTGCCGCTCGACGCGCGAACGAAGCTGAAGTGATTCCTTCGATTCTGCTGACGTATCGCGCATCATCCTGCCTTCTGAAGCCGGTCCGGTGGGAGGGCTCACCCCTCGTCCACGAGCTCCAAATCTAATGAGTCTGCCGCTGCATCCAGCGCCGGATCCCGGGCCCTCAACTCTCGTAGCCGGTCGGCCCGGAGATCCTCGGCGGAGAGTCGCTTCCCCTTGGCCGGTGTGGGAGCCGAGCCGCTGGCACCCTGCTCCAGCTTCACCGTCATCGCAACGCCCATCCGGGCGGAAAGGATCGTTTCCACCACGGCCAGTTGGCGCTCGACCCCCTCCTGAAACACGGCACTGTCCGGCCCGAACACCAGGACCACCTTTCCCGGCCCCTGGAGGCGGGCGGTGGCATGATCGAGCGCCTGGGCCAGGAGCCGGCTCTGGCGAGTCGCCGTAGCGATCACATCGGGCCAGACCGCCAGCAACGCCTCGGCGCTCTGCGGGACCGCCACATTGGGTGCCGACGGAGCCGACGGCGCCGGACTCGAGGCCACTGCCGAGCTCGCCGGTCCCTTGGGGGTGAGGGCAGCCTTGGCCGGAAGCGCACTTCGCTCCTGAGGTATCGGCAGCACGGGCACTGCGGCTGAGGGAGCCCAGACCGCTGGCGTCTCGCCCCGAAGCAGCGCCTTGAGGTCGATCATCCGGTCCATCATCGCCCAGCGAAGCAGCAAGGTCTCCAGCACCAGCCGGGGATTCGCACTGCGGCGAATCGCCGGTTCGGTGTCGGTGAGCAGCTTGATCATCCGGACCACATCTTCGGCGCTGAGTCGCTCGGCCGCGGCCGCGAGCACCGC
>JBDSMX010000258.1:0-3356 GCA_039915645.1 Gemmatimonadales bacterium
CATTGAGCGCCACCGCGAGCCGGAAGTCACCGTAGGCGTGCTTCGTCTCGAAGGCGCGCGCGTCGGCGGCAATGCTGCCGGCCACGGCTTCGGTGAGCACCTTTGCCTGCGACGACACCACGCTCACGTCGGTGATCTCGACTTCGCCGAGCGCGGTGAGACCTTCGGGTGTCTTGGTGCCCTGCGGGTACACAGCGTAGACCGATCCCACGGTGGCACCCTGCGCGACGCCGGCCGCGAGGGTGATGGTGTCGCCGTCACGCTTGGCCACCCTGACAAACTTCTGGGGGACCAGCTCGCGCATCCCGAAGATCACGCGATTGGACTTCCCTTCCATCTGCGGATGCTGCGCGCTATGCACCGCATTCACCAACCCTGCCGCACGCTCGAAGATGTCGCGGTAGGTGGTTGTGGGCGTCACCTGCTTCAGCTGCTGCGCGAGGAAGTACGTCAGCGCGCCGTGAGTGACCTCGCCATTTCCTTCGGGCGGGTTGTATTCAAAGGAAGTTTCTTCGTCACGGCAGCCGGAGATCACCACGTACTTCTCGGTCACCGGCATCCAGCCGCTGGGGCCTGCTGAGCCCGAATCGGTGGCCACGCCCGGCACCGGTGAGCGACCGAGTGCTGCAGGCGAGCGAGTGTCGGCGGGAACTGATCGGCCGCCGGTTCCCATCGCATCGCGGGTGATCGTGCCCGAGTGACAGGAATCGAAGATCAGGGTGATGCACGAGGTGCGCTCGCCCAGCGCCTCGAGCTTGAGGCCGATCTCATCGTCGGTAATGTCGCGGTTCTTGCCCTGCCACCCTTCGGAGTCGAACGGCATGATGGTGCTGTCGAGGCCGGTCGGTTCATCACCCTCGAGGTCGGTCATCTGCGAACCGTGACCGGCGTAGGTGATCACCACCACATCATCTCGATTGGTGGCGGCGATGAGCGCATCGAACGCCGCGAGAATCGCATCGCGCGTTGCCGCTTCGTTCTCGAGCAGCGTGATATTCTCGGCCGGGAAGCCGAAAGTGTCGCGCAGGATCGCCTGCATCAACCGGGCGTCGTTGATGCAGCCGTGAAGTTTGGGGAGTCCCGGGTAGTCCTCGATGCCGATGAGTAGTGCGCGCTGCGTGATGGCTGCCTGCGGAGAATTCATCGGCTCGAGTCGGTTGAGGAGATGGTACCCGTGGTCGTACTACTTGCCAGGTTGCGGCGGCTTCTCGGAACCACCGCGACCACCTGCTGGCGGCGGTGCGGTCGCACCCTCGCGTCCACCTGCCGGCGGCGGTGCAGTGGCACCTTCACGCCCACCTGCCGGCGGAGGAGCAGTGGCACCCTCACGCCCACCTGCTGGCGGAGGAGCAGTGGCACCCTCACGTCCACCCGCTGGCGGCGGTGCAGTCGCGCCTTCGCGTCCACCTGCAGGCGGCGGTGCGGTTGCCCCTTCACGGCCACCTGCTGGTGGTGGCGCAGTGGCACCTTCGCGGCTCTCGGCGGCGTCTTCCTTGTTCGACATCGTGTCCTCCGGGTACTCGTGAACGGGGCGTGCTGAATCAGCTTCCCGACATCGCCGTCATCCGGGCACGGAGCGCGGTGACCAGCGACGCCTGATTGAGGGCGGTGGCGGCTTCGACGCGCATCGCCAGACTCGCCCTCAGATACAACGGATACACGGCCGGCAGTGCGGAGTCGTGTATCGACAGTACGCCGATGGCGCGGGCGTATTCCTTGTGCCAGATCAGGAGCCTGCCCAGTACGAGTCGATCAAAGCCAAGGGAAGCCGCTTCGTTCCAGGTCAGCTGATCGACCGGGGCAGCCGCTTGAATCAACCGCTCGAACTGCCGGAGCGCCAGCAGGGAATCGCCGCCGGCGAGTGCCGCATGGGCCGCCATCGACGCGGCCAGGAGGGTATCGGTGCGGGAGCCCGTGGCCGATCGGGTCGCGAGGTCGGCCGCGATCGCCCTTACCACCGGCGCCCGCCCCTCCTTTGCCGCCCAGACGCCGAGCTCCCAGAGCCGCACCGGAAAACGAACCGCGGCATAGTTGGCACCGCTGGCGGCCGAGTCCTGCCGGGCCACGGCGCGGGCCCGATCGGCAAAGGCCGGCACCACCGGTGCGGCGAGCAGATATATGGAGGAGCCGTAGCCCCAGCGCTTCGAGAAGTCTTCAATGAGCTTGTCGGCGGCATCGTCCTGGCCGGCCCCCACCATCACGTTCACGAGGCCGAGGAGCGCGGTGAAGCGCCGGCCATCGGCCGCGTCGGTCTTGAGGGTGTCGTCGCGGAGCAATGTGGTGTAGCTCGCGCGGGCGCAGCTCGCCGTGGCGCTCGACGCCCCCAGTGATTTCGCGGCAACCACGAGCGCGAGCGGATTCTCCCGCGCCATCGTCTTGAGGTCGACACCGCCGAATCCCTTGGGGCCGCACGACGACACCAGCGTCGCCTCGCGCGCGAGCTGACTGTCGGCGGCAGCGGCGCGGAACTGTGTCGCGAGTGTGGCGGCACCGGCCGGATCACCGCGACGTGCACGCAGTTCAATCAGATGATAGAGCGGTGCGGTCACGGCCGAGTCGAGTGCGTGGACTTTTCCGAATGCGGCCTCGGCGAGCGAATCGGTTTCGCCCTCGGTGGGGAGGAGATGGGTGTACACCTCGCCGAGCTGCATCCAGGCGACCGACATCGTGGAATCGATCGCGAGTGCCGCGCGGAGTTGTGCCGCTGCCGAATCGGCCCGACCATCGAGATAACTCTGGAAGCCGGTCGCGAAGAGCAAATAGCGCGGCGAGAGTTTCTGTCGCAGTGCAACCGCGAGCAGTGATCCTGCTTCCTTCGGCTGGTGATTCCAGGTCGCGACTTGCGCGCCGCGTACGGCCGCGATCCCGAAGCTCGAATCGGCCTCGACCGCGGCGCGGAACTCGTGCAGTGCGCCGGTGAGTTGCACACGGCGGAAGGCGGCCTCGCCGAGGAGGAAATGCGCTACAGCCTGCGGCGGGCGGGCCTTCCACTCGCTCTCGACGTCGGGAGTCGCGGTCGAGATCAAGGTCGGCAGGATCTCGGTGACGGCGCGCATGCCGCCGCGCCACGCCTCGGTAATCGCGGCACTCTTGGCGGGCGTGCGCACCACGACCGAGTCGCCCTGCACATCATAGAGTTCGAGAAAAACATCTGTTGAATCGCCGCGGGCGACGAGTCGGCCCAGCACCGCCCAGGCGCAGCGCTGCTGCTTCGCAATCTTCATTGCATCGGCAACGGCGAGCATCCGGATGTTGTCGCGTTGCGCCGGCTGCAGCAGTTGCCAGCCATCGACCCAGCGCAACTGACCCGCACCATCCATCGCACTGCCGATCACAGTCGCGACATCTTCGCCCGA
>JBDSMX010000148.1:0-3730 GCA_039915645.1 Gemmatimonadales bacterium
TGAGGTGCAATCCCTCGGACAGGCGGGCGCGCAACGGCATGTTGACCCAGCCGAGATTGGGCGTGAGGAGCACGACGCCCTCCCGCCGATCGAGCGGTCCCGGTGCGCCGACGCCGATGCCGAGCACTTTCGCGCCGGGGATCTCGCGTTGCAGTGTGGCCAGCGTCTGCTCGCCCATCGCGATGAGATCGTGGACAACGGCGTCAGGACCGCGGCCGGGATTCGTTGGTGCAGAATGGGAGCCGAGCACGCAGGAGCCATCGGCGGCGACAGCGCCGACGACGAGGTTGGTGCCACCGATGTCGATGCCAAGAACGAAATCCAGGGGAGCCTCGCTCACGCGGAAGTCAGCAGGGGATGCAACGCTTCAAGGACGCGAACCACATCAAGCCGGGTCATGCAGTGGTGATGCCCCAGCGGACACACCTTGGGCCCATGCGACGAACAGGGACGACAGTTGAGATCGAGCACTTCGAGCACCACATCGCGCGGGCCGCGCGGGGCGAAGCCGAACGCCGGAATCGTCGGACCGAAGAGCGCCACCACAGGCGTGCCCATCGCCTGCGCCATGTGCATCGGCGCCGAATCATTGCTCACGAGTGCCCGGGCCCGACCCAGCAGTGCGGCCGAGACTCGCAAGGGCAGCGCCCCGGCAGCATTGATCCCGCCGCGTCGTGCCGCCGCCACCACCGTGTCGCCGAGGGCGCGATCTTCCGGCCCACCCACCGTCACGACAAAAGTATCGAGCTGTGACGCGAGCTCCGGGAATTTTCCCCACCGCTTGGTGCCCCAGATCGAGCCTGGTGCCAGCGCGACGAAATCGCTCGGGACACCTGCAAGATCGAGCCAGGCCGCTGCGGTCGCAGCATCTGCGTCGCTCACTCCCAGCGAGACGGGATACTCATCTGGTGCGCCGGCGAGAGCGAGCAGGCGAGGAACCTCGTGCAGATTCGGATCTCGCCGTACCGTGCGGGTGTAGGTCCAGTGCGCCGGTGCCGAATCGAAGCCGATTCGCTCAGGAATGCCCGCCAACTGTGCCGCGAGTCCCGACCGCCAACTTCGATGCGGAAGATACGCCCTCGCATACCCTTCGGCACGCAGTCGTCGCGCGAGTCGCAGGACGCCGCGAACACCGCGCTCGGTCCGGTGCTTGTCGTGCGCCACCACCTTGCGGACGGCGGGGTGTGATTCGAGCAACGCGGCTGCTCCCGGCGTGGTGACGACGTCCACCGGGCCGAACTCTGCCGCGAGCGCCGAGAGCAGTGGCGTCGTGAGGATGACGTCGCCCAGAAAAGCGGTCTGGATCACCAGTGTCGTGGCCGTCATTTGAAGAATTCGGCGGCTTCAGTGAATCGATGGGTCGCGCAAGCACGACCCCAGCGGTGGCACGCCGCGAACATCTCAATCCACCTGCAGCACTGCCAGGAACGCCTCCTGCGGAATCTCGACGCTGCCGACCTGCTTCATCCGCTTCTTGCCTTCCTTCTGCTTCTCCAGGAGCTTGCGCTTCCGGGTGATGTCGCCGCCGTAGCACTTCGCCAGCACGTCCTTCCGCATCGGCGAGATGCTTTCGCGCGCGATCACCTTGGTGCCAACGGCTGCCTGGATGGCCACGGCGAAGAGCTGGCGCGGGATCAGTTCCTTGAGCTTGCTCGCGAGCTTGCGACCCCACTCGTACGCCTTGTCGCGATGAATGATCACGCTGAAGGCATCGATCGGATCGCCGTTGAGCAGCATGTCGAGCTTGACGAGCGGCGAAGCGCGGAAGCCCGACATCTCGTAGTCGAGCGAGGCATAGCCGCGCGAAATCGACTTGAGTTTGTCGTAGAAGTCGAGCACGATCTCACCGAGCGGGAACTCGAAGGTGAACTCGACCCGCGCCGAATCGAGATAGGTCATCCCGATGTATTCGCCACGCCGTTCCTTGCCGAGATTCATGATGCCGCCGATGTACTCGGTCGGCGCCATGATGCGCGCCTTGACGTAAGGCTCCTCGATCCTGGTGATGTTGGCCGGATCGGCGAGGTCGCTCGGATTCTGCACGCCGACCATCTCGCCATCGGTGAGGTACACATGGTACTTCACTGTGGGCACGGTGGTGATCAGGTCGAGCCCGAACTCGCGCTCGAGACGCTCCTGCACGATCTCGAGATGGAGCAGTCCGAGGAAGCCGCAGCGGAAGCCGAACCCGAGTGCCGTCGAGGATTCGGGCTCGTACTGAAGTGAGGCATCGTTGAGGCGAAGCTTTTCGAGCGCGTCGCGCAGATCTTCGTATTGCGCGGCATCGGTCGGATAACAGCCAGCGAAGACCATCGACTTTACATCGCGATAGCCGGGGAGCAGGTCGCTGTTGGGATTCTTGGCATCCAGGACAGTGTCGCCGACGCGGGCATCGCGCACATCACGCAGGTTGGCGACGAAGTAGCCGACCTCACCGGCCTGCAGTACGGCGGTGGGCCGTTGACCCAGCGTGAGCACGCCGACTTCGTCGACGGTGTAGAGGTCTTCTGGGTGGGCACCAAAGGCGATGCTCATCCCCTTCTTCAGCTCGCCGTCGACCACCCGGATGCTGGGTGTCGCGCCACGATAGCGGTCGTAGTACGAATCGAAGATGAGCGCGCGGAGCGGCGCATCGCGATCGCCCGTGGGGGCAGGGACGCGCGCCACGACCGCTTCCAGCAGATCAGGGACGCCGGTGCCGTCCTTGGCCGAGACGGCGAGAATCTCCTCGCGGCGGGCGCCGATGAGATCCATGATTTCCTTGGCGCGCTTCTCGGGCTCGGCACCCGGGAGGTCGATCTTGTTGAGGACCGGAATGATCTCCAGTCCGGCATCGAGCGCGAGGAAGAGATTCGAGAGCGTCTGAGCCTGGATCCCCTGCGAGGCGTCGACCACCAGAATGGCGCCCTCGCAGGCGGCCAGCGAACGCGAGACTTCGTAGGTGAAGTCGACGTGCCCGGGGGTGTCGATGAGGTTCAGCTCGTATTCGACGCCATCGCGGGCCACATAGCCCATCCGGACCGCATTGAGCTTGATGGTGATCCCACGTTCCCGTTCGAGATCCATCGTATCGAGCAGCTGTTCGCGCATCTCGCGCTTGGAAACCGTCTGGGTCACCTCGATCAGCCGGTCGGCCAGCGTGGACTTGCCGTGATCGATATGCGCGACGATACAGAAATTCCGGATCCTGTCCTGATTCATGGCGCAAATATAGGAGAAGCGAGACGCGAGAAGCGAGAAGCGAGCCTTTCGGCCCCCATCACCGCCTCTCGCATCTCGCTTCTCGCTTCTCGTTTCGGTCCTATATTCGGTCCATGTCGACCTCCCAGGAGTCCCGTCTCTCCCCGGCCGCCGGGATGGTCCTGGTGACCCTCTTCTGGGGCGGCAACTTCACCGCCACCAAGCTCGCCTTCACCCAGATCGAGCCGCTGGCCTTCACCGCCCTCCGATTCGTCCTCGCGACCGTGGTGATCTGGTTCATCGTCCGCCGGGTCGAGGGGCCGGCGCCGCTCCCCCCCGGGACGCTCTGGCCGCTCATCGTCCTCGGTGTCGTGGGCAACACTTTCTATCAGGTCTTCTTCGTCGAGGGGCTCGCCCGGACCTCGGCCACCAAGAGCTCGCTCATCCTCGCCGCCATGCCCGTGGTCGTGACCGTGGCCGCGTCGCTCCTCGGCATCGAGAAGGTCAGCAAGCGGCAGGGAATCGCCATCCTGCTGGCGACGATCGGTGT
>JBDSMX010000016.1:0-8329 GCA_039915645.1 Gemmatimonadales bacterium
GCTGCCGCAGGGATGGCGGCGGCTGCCGGAGTGGAACTGCTCGGCGGGACTCCGTGGCAAGCGATCCACGCGGTCTCGGTGACGATGCAGGGAACCCTTGGACTGGTCTGCGATCCGCTCGGTGGGCTGGTCGAGGTGCCCTGCGTTTATAGAAACGCCACCGGCGCGGCGATGGCGCTGGCCGGGATCGAGATGGCCCTGGCCGGGGTCGAGTTCCCGATCCCCGCGGACGAGGTGGTCGATACCATGGGCCAGATCGGGCGGGATATGGACGTCCGCTACCGTGAAACGGCCGGTGGGGGCCTCGCTGCCACCCCGACCGGCCGGCGACTGGCCCGGGAACGGCTCGTTCAGCTGAAGCCGCGTAAAGGGAGCTGACTCGCTCGTTTCTGGCTGAAACATTCCGCCGGGCGCCCCCGTAATTGGGGGCGTTCCCGCTATTCGGAGACCGCCCGTGGAAGACATTCTCGCGATTGTATTGATCTTCGGTGGGGCGACCGTGGTCGGCTTGTCGTTCTCGCCACTGGGCCGGGCCATCGCCGATCGCCTCCGCCATGGGGTGCAGCAACTGCCCGCTCCCGAGATCGATCACGAGATTTATGACGAACTCGACCGCCTGCGCACCGATGTCTCGGAACTGCAGGAGCGCGTCGATTTCGCCGAGCGCCTGCTCTCGAAGGGGAGCGATGAGTCGCAGGATGCTGCTGCCCGGGGAGGCCAGTAATGGATGGCGGAATGCTGATCGCAGCTCTTGCCGTGAGCATCCCGCTCGTGGCGGTGGTGTCGAAGAGTTCGATCGGTCACGCAATTGCCGATGCGATTCGACACAACAGCGGCGCCGACAAGGGAGCATCCACGCGCGAGCAGTTCGAGCAACTCTCCGCTGAAATGGAGCAGTTGCGCGGCGATGTCGATCAGGCGCGGACGGAATTGCTCGAAGTGCACGAGCGGCTCGACTTTGCCGAACGACTGCTTGCCAAGGGGCGTGAAGACGCCCATCAGGAGGGACGATGATCCAGTTCCCCGCGCCTCAGGCACCCGTGCCGCCACCGGATCTCGGCCGTATCGTGGTCGACACCGGCTCGGCTGGTCCGCCGGAGTGGCTCGCACCGGTGATCGTCTTCTCACTGATCGTGATCGTCGCCTGCATCCTGCTCTATCCGATGGCGCGTGCCTGGGCACGGCGTCACGAAGCCGGCGCGATGGATGTCGGGCTGCTCGACGAAGTGAATCATCTGCGCGACCGGGTGAACGATCTCGAGGGCCAGGTCTCCCGAATGCAGGAACTCGAGGAGCGGGTCGATTTCGCCGAGCGGCTGCTTTCGCAACGCGAAGAGGCGCTGCGCCTCCCGCGTGAAGGGGGGGCCTGATGGGCGACGGCGTAGGCGATTTCGCATTCTGGATCGCGATGGGCCTGGGCCAGTTCGCCTTCTGGTCCGCGATGGGGCCGATCATCAAGGCATTCGCGCGCCGCATCGACGCCAAGACCGGCCCCGGTGACGAACGCGTGATGGCGCTCGAGGCAAGGCTCGCCGATCTCGAACAGCGTGGCCTCACTTCGGGTGAGGTCGAAGCGCAATTTCACCGGCTCGCCGAGGTGGAAGAACGCCTCGACTTTGCCGAACGGATGATCACCCGGACCGAGTCGTCGCTCCCGGCAGCAGAGGGGTGAGTATGCGAAACAGTCGTATCGCAGGCATGGTGCTCGCCACGAGCATGGCGGTGATCGGACTGCTGTTCGTGAGCTGGGCCATCGAAGGACCTGGTCGCCGTGGATTCGAGTATCTCCTCGCAGCACTCGCGGGTGGCGGCGGCGTCGCGTGGGTGGCCCTTCGCGGCCCGCTCGGGCGCTCGATTGGTCGGATGATCGAAGGCGATGAGAGCGAGGAAGAGCTCATCCTGCGTGTCGAGGATCTCGAAGCGCGCCTGGCCGGCATGGAGCAGCGCAATCTTACGTCGGGCGAAGTCGAGGCGCAGTTCACCCGACTCGCCGAGGTGGAGGAACGCCTGGATTTTGCGGAGCGGATGCTGACCAAGGGCGAAGGGCACCTCACGGCGGGTGACTCGTGAGCGGACGTGGCTCGCGCTTCATGGGGCTGGTGCTCGCGCTGGGGCTGGCGGCGATGGCGCTGATCTTCGTGTTTGCCACGGCCGAACCGTATATGCATCGCGAGACGCGCCCGATCGACCCGATGGCGATTTTCGTGATCGCGATGGGCACGGCAATCTTCAGCACGCTGCTTTTTGGCCCGGTGGGCAAGGCCATCAAGGGCATGCTCGAGGGCGGCCCTCGCGACGATCTCGCGGCGATGCGGCTTGAGGACCTCGAGGCTCGTCTTGCGAACATGGAGACCCGCGGCCTGAGTTCGGGCGAAGTCGAAGCCCAGTTCTCTCGTCTGTCCGAAGTGGAAGATCGACTCGACTTTGCCGAGCGCCTGCTGGCGCGCGTTGATCCGACTCTACAGGAGCGCCTGCCATGAGCAACAAGGGATCAAGGGGTATGGGGTTGCTGCTCACCCTCGGCGTGACCGGGATGGGGCTCTTCTACCTCGCATTCGTGATGGATGAGGGCCGCAACATCGACAACCCGATGCCGGTATTCGCCCTCCTCGCTGGAGGGGGGATCTTTGCGGCATTGATGTTCGGTCCGATTGGGAAGGCAGTGGGCAGGATGCTCGAAGCCGAGGCCCCGGCCGATGATCAGCTCGCGATGCGCGTCGAAGATCTCGAGGCTCGGATCGCCGAACTGACGATGGAGCAGTCACGCGTCGCCGAACTCGAGGATCGCCTCGACTTCACCGAGCGAATGATTTCGCAGCGCGAAGGGCTCTCCTCGGGTGATCGGCAGTGATTTCTCGAAATCGATTGCTGGCACAGACACAGAACGAGCCGATGAAGGAGGTGGGTCGTGGGACCTGAAATGGGACGGCATCGCGGATCGGCATGGCCTTTCATTCTGGTGGGCGTCTCGGTCATCGCGCTCTTCAGCGGACTGAGCGAGGTGAGTCAGCGGCTTGGCCCTGCTTCGATTCCGATCTGGTTCATTGCCATCGGCGGCGCGACTTTCGCACTGCGCGGCCCGCTGGGCAAGGCGATCGCCGACCGGATCGCCGGTCGCAACCAGTTCGAGGGTGAGGATGTCGTGGCGCAGGTGCCCGAAGAGCTCTATGCCGAGCTGGATGAGTTGCGTGCCCGGGTCGGCGAACTCGAAGAGCGTGTCGACTTCTCCGAGCGGTTGCTGGCGAAACAGGACAGCAATCCGCCGGCCTGATTGCCGGGCCGTCATGGCCCGGACTACGTTTCCCGATTGAACCCCGGATGCCCCGGGCTGGAGGAAGTTCGATGACATCACGTGAGGATGTGCAGGCCTATCTCGATCGACTCGACCTGCCGGTCGAGCTGGTCGCACACGATATGTGGCGCGTCAAGACGCCGGAGGACGCCGAGCTGGTGGTGCACTTCGCCCCGCCGGTCCTGGTGCTCCGGGTCCGCGTGATGCCGCTGCCGGCCGATGCCACCAAGTCGGCCGAACTCTGCCGGCGCCTGCTCGAATACAATGCGCATGACCTGGTCCACGGGTCGTACGGCATCGAGGGTGACCACGTCGTCCTCACCGATGCCATGGAACTGTCCGATCTCGACTTCAGCGAGTTCGAGGCCAGCGTCGATTCGCTCGCCCTGGCTCTTGCGTCCCACGTGAGCGCACTCGCGCCGTTCGGGGAGAGGTAATCGTTATGGGAATCTTTGATCGTTTTGCCACGATGATGCGTTCGAACCTCAACGACCTCATCTCGCGCGCCGAAAATCCCGAGAAGATGCTGAACCAGCTCATTGTCGACATGCGGACGCAGCTCGACAAGGCGCGGCAGCAGGTCGCGCAATCGATCGCCGACGAGAAGAAGCTCGAGGCCGACTCGATCTCGATGAAGAAGCAGGCCGAGGACTGGGAGCGCCGCGCCATGCTGGCGGTGCAGGAAGGCCGCGACGATCTCGCCAAGCAGGCGCTGATGCGTTACAACGAGGCGCTGCAGGGCGCCCAGCAGCTGCACGAGACCTGGGTCAAGAGCAAGTCGGAGACGGAGTCGCTCAAGGCATCACTCCGCATGCTCAACGACAAGATCGAGGAAGCCAAGCGCAAGAAGAACATCCTCATCGCACGGGCGCGGCGCGCCGAGGCGCAGCAGCGGATTCAGGAGACGCTCAGCGGGATGGGCGACAAGAGTGCCTTCGAGTCGTTCGAGCGGATGCAGGAGAAGATCGAGAACAACGAGCGGAAGGCACTCGCGGCGGCCGAACTGCAGGAAGAGTTCACCGGCGACAAGCTCGCCAAGGAATTCGAGCAGCTCGAGTACCACGGCTCGTCCGATCAGCAGCTGCTTGAGCTCAAGGCGCGGATGGGCGCCCTCAAGTCCGGTACCACCGAAGTGCCGAAGCAACTCGGCCAGGGTGGCGGCGAGGGCAAGTCGTGACCCAGCTGCGCCACCTGATTGTGGCCGACGGCGATTTCGGCCCGATGACGTCGAAGACAGCAAACTCGGTGATCCGCTACCAACCCGATCGGGTGGTAGCGGTTCTCGACCGCAGCAACGCCGGCAAGACTGCGCAACAGGTGCTCGGCTTCGGTGGTGACATTCCGGTCGTGGCCTCGATGCGTGAGGGGCTTGATCACGGGGCCAACTCGGTCCTCATCGGCATCGCACCGGCGGGTGGTCGGCTCCCCGACGAGTGGCGTGAATGGCTTCGCGAGGCGCTCGCGGCGGGCTGCGACATTGTGAGCGGGCTGCACACCTTCCTCAATGACGACCCGACCCTCGCCGAGGCGGCAAAGTTGGCGGGGCGGAGCATCACCGATATCCGTCGCCCGCCGACGAACCTGCCGATCGCGAGCGGGCTCGCCAAGGGAACCAAGGCGCTGCGCGTGCTCACGGTGGGCACCGACTGCAACGTCGGCAAGATGACGGCGCAGCTGCAGCTGGTCGGGAAACTCAACGAGCGCGGCATCAAGACGCATTTCGTGGCGACCGGCCAGACCGGCATCATGATCGAGGGGTGGGGGATCGGCGTCGATGCCGTGGTCGCCGACTTCATCGCCGGCGCTGCCGAACAGATCACGCTGCGTGGCGCCGAGGGCGCCGACGTGGTGCTGGTCGAGGGGCAGGGGAGCATCAATCACCCGGGCTACAGCGGTGTCACCCTCGGCCTGTTGCACGGCTCGTGTCCTGATGCAATGATTCTCTGTCACCAGGCGACGCGCGAATACATCGGTGACTATCGCCAGGCGAGCTGGCTCCGGATTCCGCCGCTGTCGCAGTATGTGAAGTGGTACGAGGCGATCGGCGGCGCGGTGCATCCGACCAAGGTGATCGGCATCGCGATGAATACCTATGATCTCGATGATGCCGGCGCGCGCGCAGCCTGCGAAGCGGCCACAAAGGAAACGGGCTTGCCGTGCACCGATCCGGTGCGCTTTGATCCGGCGCCGTTGCTGGATGCGATTGCGGGGGCGAGGAGCCGTTAGGGCGGCGCCACCACCCGCCCCCCATCTCTTGACAATGTTCGGGGGGGGGGGTACATCTTGAAGCTCACCTGCACCTAAGCTCCATCTGCACTGCCGCGTCCCCTGCGAGGCTGCTGCCTATGTTGAATGATCCTGCCCTGCGCTCGTCCCGCGCGCAAAAACTTCGCGGCGTCGTTTCACGAAGTTTGCGAAAGTCCGACATCATCCGCCTTCTCGCCCACGGCCATACCGAGGCCGAGATTGGTGTTAGGCTCCAGATCGCGACGTGCACGGTGCACGCCCACATCCGTGACCTTTTCGATGAACTCGACTGCGAAAACCGTCTAATGCTTGGCATGGTGATTGCCGATGCCTTTCCTACGGAGGCTCTCGACTCTGCGGCATAGTTGAATCCGGCCTCCCCTCTTCAGAGGAGCGCTGCGCAGATCCCCTCTCCCCAGTGAATAGCGCAGGCGGCAGGCTTTCGGTAGTGTGAAACATGGCTACTTCTACCGGACACTCGTACCTCCTCTCCGCGCGCCCTGCCGTTCCGCTTTCCCGCATCGTCGTTGCATTCCTGTTCGGACTCTCGCTAGCCACATCGGCTTGCAACAGCTCAAGTGATCGCGAATTGAAGCGTTTGGCCCTGCGGGTAGATAGTCTCGCCAAAGCCGTGACTGCACTGGGGCGTTCTGCGGGGCGCGCAAGCGGGGGTGCTCCAGTGCTGAGGCCCGCCGCCACGCGCATCACCGGTTCATTGCGTGAGGGGAATCCGAAGTCGCCGTTCGTGTTGGTCGAGTTCACCGACTACTTCTGCCCGTTCTGCGGGACTTGGGCCGTCACGCATCTCCCCGAACTTTCTGGAAAGTTTGCAACGACTGCCGGCCTCGAAATTGTCGTCAGAAATTACCCGATCAGGGAAATCCATCCCCAATCCATGCGAGTCGCATCGCTCGTGGAGTGCGCGATTGATGCAGTGCCTGCCGTGGGCTGGAAGCTCTACGGTTCGCTGTACGCGAGGGGAGAGTCGCTCGATTCGGCCGGGCGAGACGCGCTCGTCCGAACTTCCGGACTTTCGGCAGCCGAAGCCGGCGCATGCTTTGGTGCGAAGGCTCCTCACCCGCGGGTGACGCGGGACATGGCCGAGGGGGCGCGGCTTGGCATTCGGGGAACTCCGACCTTCATCCTGGGGCGCCGCGTGGGCGTCGACTCGGTCGTCGGCATGCTGCTTGATGGAGCCTACCCGGCGAAAGAAATCAAGCGATTGCTGGACAGCCTCCGAAGTGCCGGGAGGTAGTGGTGCAGGTCAACGCAGGAATCCCCCTAGGAGGCACGAAATGGTATTTGGAAAGAGCATTGTAGCGCTGCTCGTGGCAGTCGTTCTCGCTGGGTGCGGCGGCGATCTCGGAACCCTGCCGAAGGAGAAGGAAACAGCGATGCCGAGCTTCACGTACAGTTGGGCGGGCTGCCAGACCTGGAGCTGTGAGTCGGGGCAGTGCACGAAGGATACGGCAGTATGGGGCGCGTGTTGTCTTGAAGTGACTGGGACTGGGACAGGTGGAACGACCAGACCCTCCTGTTCAAGTGGAGTGGTCTCGCAAAAACGGACACCTAGTTACGCGGCTCGGGTGAGCTGCGCTTCGTACGCGATCGGACTGACATAGCCGAGGTGCGAGTGTTGCCGCTCCGGATTGTACCACCCCTCGATATAGCTCACCAGCGCGCGCGTCAGACTGCTGCGCGTGGCCCACGACTGCCGGTACACCAGCCCCCGCTTCAGCGTCGCGAAGAAACTTTCCACGACCGCATTGTCCCAGCAATTGCCGCGTCGACTCATGCTGGGCCGCGCGTCGTGCTCGGCCAGCGCGGCCTGGTAAACCCGCGACGCGTAAATGCTACCGCGATCCGAGTGATGCAGGAGCCCCGGCCCCGGCCGCCGCAGCGCGGCGGCCCGCTGCCACGCCAGCAACGCGACCTCCGCATCCGGCGAGCGACTCGTCGCCCAGCCCACCACGCGTCGCGAGCACAGATCGAGCACCACCGCGAGGTAGAGCCAGCCCTCCTGCGTCCAGCAGTACGTCAGGTCGGCGGCCCACACGCGATTCGGCCGGTCGACCGTAAAGTGCCGCGCGAGATGATTCGGGGCCACCGGCAGCGTCGCGTCAGCCTGCGTCGTGACCTGCCAGCGCCGCGGCTGCAGCGCGACGCACTGCGCCTCCTGCATCAAGCGCCGGGTGCGCCGCCGCGAGATACGCTGCCCCGTCGCGCGCAGCGCTCGCTGGTGCCCGCGCGTCCCGTACTCCTGACGCGACCGCGCGTGGGTCGCGGCGATCTGGACGCGCAACGCGGCATCGGTCTGCGCGCGCGCCGACGGCGTGCGGGCCTGCCAGTCGTAGAAGCCCGAGGGGGCGACGTCGAGCACGCGGCACATCAGGGTCAGCGGGTACTCGCGACGATGGCGAGCGATCACGGCGTACCTCGTGCTGGCCCTCTCGCGAAGAACGCCGCCGCTTTTCCCAGGAATTCGTGCTCTTGGCGCAGCACCGCGAGCTCCCGCCGCAGACGCCGCACCTCCTCCTCGGCCGTCTCGACGCGGACCGGTGCCGCCACCGTACCCTGCGCCATCAGCTTCTTCTTCCAATCGCGAATCTGCTCGGGTCGGAGCGACAACTCGCGGGCCACCTGGCTGATCGGGCGACCCAGCTCCATCACCTGCCGCACCGCTTCAGCCTTAAATTCATCCGAGAAGGACCGTCGGACTTGGCGCATGACACACCTCCGTGCCTCGAAGATCGAGGCGATGGCGGTGTCCGTCAAATCGAGACCACTTCA
>JBDSMX010000017.1:0-16755 GCA_039915645.1 Gemmatimonadales bacterium
TCGGTGACGCGACCCTTGCCGAGCATGTCCATGTTGTGCGCGGCGACGATGGAGTCGAGCGGCACGGTCGGATGATCGACGAACCAGCGCGAGCCGAGGAGGCCCTTTTCCTCACCGACGTGCGAGATGAAGATCATCGAGCGACGGGGCGGCGTCTGGGTTGCGAAGCGCTCGGCGATCTCGAGCAGCACCACCGTCCCGGAGCCATCGTCATCGGCACCGTTGTTGACGGAGTCGCGACGGATGGGGCGAATACTGCGCGCGCGTGCGATCATCGAATCGATCAGGTGCTGTTCGGTGGCCGTCGGCGTACGACCCGCATCATTGGCGCCCTGTGGGCGGATGATCCGGTTGTACGCGCGCAGTGAGTCGTGGTCAGGCGCGGCCGCGTTCATTCCGATGTGGTCGTTGTGTGCGCCGATGAGGACGTAGGTTCCGCGAAGCGTCGGATCGGTCCCCGGCAGGATCGCGATCACGTTGCGACCCGGGTACTTCGACATCCGCCATTCGTAGCTCCAGGCGCCGCCGACGGCCTGACCGGTTGCACCAATGCTGAGCTGGTCGAGCGGCTTGCCGAAGATCTTCGTTGCGGCCGCGAGCGAGATATTCGCGCCACCGGTGGTCGACGCGCCGCCCGGGAGTGTCGCGGGCTTCATCGCAATCCGCCCGGCAAAGACGCCATTGAGTAGAGCGCGGTTCATGCCGTCGACCGAAGCGACGAGCACCGCGGCGGCACCAGCGCTCTGGGCGCGGGTGTCACGCACCGCCGTGGTACCACGTGTTCCGGTTGCCGCAGCGGTCGTTGCCGCGGGGAGGAAGACCACCACCTTGCCACGCAGCAGCGCGGGATCGAGCACGACCGTGGTATCACCCCAGCGTCCACCGAATACGGTCGGCAGGTTGTCGCCCGTGAACTTCGCGGCGAGTCCGTTGAGCGCCGACGGCGCGGTGGGCACCCATTCCGTCATCGGGGCGAGCACCACACCACCGACCGCGAGCCGACTCTGCGCCAGCTCGTAGCCGGTGGGGCCGAGCGGCAGCTCCTGGAACCAGGTGCCGTTATCGCCGCCGGGCTGCAGGCCGAGACGCTTGAACTCACGCGCGATGTATTCGGTGCCCTTGAAGTTGCCGAGGGTACCGGCCTCGCGACCCATCATCGAGTCGTCAGCGAGCTGGTAGAGCCGGGTGCGCAGGTCGTTGGCGGTGATCGCGGCCTCGGTCGGACGCGGGGCCCAGGTGCGGGGGCCCTCATCGGGCCAGACCACCTTGTCGCCGCTGGGGACCGGGGAGTTACCGGGCTTGGAGCCGCTGCACGCCACGAGGGCGGAGAGCAGCACGAGAACGAGGGAACGATTGCGCATCAGGAGATTCCTTCGTGGAGCGGTCGAGATGGGAGGTTCTTGCGGGTTGTCGGTCTTACGCGCGGATCCGGCGGGAGGTTACCGGGGGCGGGGACGGAGGCGTCGCGCAGCGCACGACGCCAGCGGCACGACGCCAGCGGCGCGGCGCGAGCCGGGCTCCGGCGCTAATCGAGGAGCCGGAGCGGCATCACCAGGGTCAGATACGCGGCCGGGTCATCCCAGCCCACCGGTTCGACGGTCGCGGCGCGTTCTGGTGCCTTGAACGTGAGCCGGACCTCATCGGTCGGCATGTACTTGAGCACTTCGAGCAGGTAGTTGGCATTGAAGCCGATATCGAGCGGCTCGCCATCGTACGATACGGTGATCTCTTCCTGTGCCTCGCCCAGGTCAGGCGTGGTCACCGACAGCCGGCAGGAGCCGTCACCGAACGACATCCGGATCCGGTGGGTCTGGTCGCTGGCCACGATCGCCATGCGACGCAGCGCCGACATCAGCGAGGACTTCTCCGCCGTCGCGACCTTGTCGTTCTCGCGCGGGATGACCTGCTCGTAGTTCGGATACGGCCCTTCGATCAGGCGCGTGAAGACCTGGGTCGTGGCCGACCGGAAGCCGAGATGGTTGTCGGAGCGGCCGATCTCGATCTCGTCGTCGGGGCCGAAGAGCTTGCGGAACTGCTCCAGCGCCTTCGGTGGCACGATGAGCTCGGCTTCCTGCCCGGCGATTCCCTGCAGCGGCACTTCCATCTTGGCGAGGCGGTGGCCGTTGGTGGCGACCATGCGCATCCGGTCGGGCATCAGCTGCCAGAGCACGCCATTGAGGATCGGACGGCTTTCTTCGGTGCTGGCCGCGAAGGCCACGTGCGCCACCAGCTTCTGCAGATCACGCGCAGTGGTCTTGGAGGAGCCGTCGAAGGCGACCTGAGGAAACGCCGGGAATTCCTCGCGTGGCAGCCCGAGCAGCTTGAACTTGGAGCGGCCGCACTCGATGGTGACGCGCTGTTCACCCTGCGTGGTGAGCCGGATGCCCGCGCTCGGGAGTTCGCGCACCAGCTCGACCAGCTTGCGTGCCGGCAGCGTGATGGCGCCTTCCTGATCGACCGATGCCGGGACGAGGGTACTGACGGCGATGTCGAGGTCAGTGCCGGAAAGTCGCAGTCCATCCTTCGACGCTTCGAGGAGGATGTTGGCTAGCACGGGCAGCGTGGTCTTGGATGGCACGGCCGCCGCGACTGCGACGAGTCCCTCCTGGAGCTGCTCACGTGTGATGGTCAACTTCATCGACGTCCCCGGGTTGCTGTAGTTCCTGCTAAATACACTTAATAAGAGTCTAGTAGTAGTCGTAGAGGGTGGGGAATTGTGGAGGCATTCCCTAACCTCATGCTGTGTCGACTGCTGCGCCCAAACCAGACCGTTGATACCACGTTGACGTTGGGGAACACGTCCCGGTTTCCCCACGACAATCCGCACTGCCAACGTCATCCACGATGACGTCATGCACAGTGTGCACTAGACTGTCAACAACTCCGCGCGGGCCGATTCCACGCGCTCCCGGAACTGGCGATCGCGGCCGAGTTGCGACTGGACCTTGTCCACAGAGTGGATCACGGTCGAGTGATCGCGCCCGCCGAACGCCTGGCCGATCTCCACCAGCTGCATCTGCAGCAGCTCACGCGCGAGGAACATCGCGATCTGCCGCGGCACCGTCAGCGTCTTGATGCGGGCCTTGGACTTGAGGCCCTCGGGGGTGACGCCCCAACGACGCGCCACGACCTCCTGGACCTTCTCGATCGTCGGCAGGGTCCGCGAGCGGGCATCCGCCTCGTCGCCCGGCCGCATCTTGTCGGCCAGCGCCTCGCGGGCGAGGTCGATCGAGATCTCGCGATGCCGCAGTGACGCGTAGAGCAGCAGCTTGATGATGCACCCTTCGAGCTCGCGGACATTGGACCGGACGTTTTCCGCGATGAAGCGGAGGACGTCGTCGGGAATGGTCGTCTCGAGGTGATCCTGCTCCTGCTTCTTGCGCAGGATCGCGATGCGGTGTTCCAAATCGGGCTGCTTGACGTCGGCAACCATGCCCCATTCGAAGCGCGAGACCAGCCGTGCCTCGAGCCCGGGAATTTCCTTGGGCTGGCGATCCGAGGTGAGGACGATCTGCTTGCCTGCCTCGTAGAGCGCATTGAAGGTATGGAAGAACTCTTCCTGGGTCGCTTCCTTCCCTTCGAGGAAATGCACATCGTCGACGATGAAGAGATCGACGTCGGAACGATAGCGCCGACGCAGGTCGGGCATGGTCCGGCCGTGGATGCCTTCGATCACTTCGTTGATGAACTGCTCGGCGCCGACGTAGAGCACCCGTGCACCGGGATTCTGCGCCAGCACTTCGTGCGCGACCGCCTGCATCAGGTGCGTCTTGCCGAGACCAGTGGGCCCGTAGATGAAGAACGGGTTGTACTGCTTCCCCGGGGCTTCGGCGACGGCGTGCGCGGCGGCGGCGGCCAGCTCGTTGGACTTGCCGATCACGAACGAATTGAAGGTGTAGCGATCGTTGAGCGGCTGTGCGCTGGGGTTTGCCGGCGTCGCGAGCATCGCGCCCGGTTCGGCGACGGCCTGCGGCACGAAGAGATCCATCTGCGGACGCTTCTGTCGCTCAGCGGCCACGCGGAACGAGACCGCGACCGGCTCGCCAGCCGCTTCGGTCGCGACGGACGTCAGCGCCACGGCGTACTTCTCTTCGTTCCAGCGCTTGGCGAAGTCGTCAGGCGTGCTGACGACGAGGCTGCCGCCCTCGAACGAAATGGCTTCATTGGACGCCAACCAGGTCTGGATCATGGCCTCAGGGATATCGCGCTTGGCTCCCTCGAGCACACGCTTCCAGAGATCTTTGGCAGTCAGCGGCATCTAGTGGGCACGGTTTTTCGGGTAGGACGGTCGTTCAGGGAGGCCGATTCTAGGTCCCGAATGTGGAAAAGTCAAACCCTTGAATTCGGGGGTACTGACGGGTAGCTTGTCCGGCTCTATTGGAGGGAGTGCCCAGTTATGATGCCGACATACAAGCCGCGCAACAAGCGCCGTATCGCCAAGCACGGGTTCCGCAACCGGATGGAAGACCGTTGGGGCCGTGCGGTCCTGTCGCGCCGCCGGAAGAAGGGGCGGAAGCGCCTGACCGTGTCCATTGGCTCGAAGCACGCGCGCGTCTGACCGACCGCGAGCGCCTTCCGCGCTCGCACCGGCTGGTCCGCGGGTCTGACGTTCACCTGGTCCTCCGGACCGGCCGTCGTTCCCGCCGAGCGCATCTCGACATTTTCTGGACGCCAGCAGAGGCGGGCCACTCGCGGATGGGACTGATCGTACCTCGGTTCCAGCAGAGCGCGGTGGCCCGCAATCGTTTGCGGCGGCGGCTCAAGGACCTCTGGCGACGCGAGCTCACCCAGTGCCTGCCCGCCTCGGATGTCGTCTTCCGGGCGCGGAAAGAGGCCTACGGGGCGTCATTCGCCGCCCTGCGTGAGGAGCTTGCGGCCTGGGCCAGCACGTTCCAGTCGTGAAACAGCTCCCTTCCAAGGCCCTCGCCCTCCTCATTCGTGGCTATCAGCGCTTCATTTCTCCGGCTCTTCCTCCGGCGTGTCGGTACTCACCGACCTGCTCGGCCTACGCGCTTGAAGCAGTGCAGCGCTACGGCGCGTTGCGTGGAGGATGGCTTGGTCTCAAGCGGCTGGCACGTTGCCATCCGTGGCACCCGGGTGGATATGACCCGGTACCCTGACACGTGAGCTCACAGTGAACGACCGCCGACCGCTCTTTGCGATCGCGCTGATCATGTTGATCGCGATGGTTCCCTCGCTGCTTCTCAAGAAGCCGGCCCCCAAGCCGAATGCGGCGCAGCTGGCCGCCGGCGACACCACGCAGACTCCCGCCCTTACGCGCAGCGACTCCGGACCCCCGGTGATGTCGGCCGCGCCCGCCACCAGCGACAGCACCATTGCGTCCGCGCCCGTCGTGGCCGAGGACACCGTGGTGGTGCGGTCGCCGTTGTATCGCTACGCCATCTCGACGCACGGCGGGCGGATGATTTCGTCCCGCTTCCTGCGCTACAAGTCGATGGCGCGTGGTGACACGCTCGCCACCGGCAAGCCCGACACACTCGAGCTGCTGCCGGCCGGCAGTTCGCTCCTCGACGCCAAGCTCGCGATCGCCGGCGACACGGTGCGACTCGATCGGGTGACCTACACGGCCTCGGTCGATTCACTGACGCCGACGGACGGCAACGAAATTGTCACGTTCACCGGTACCACCGGCACCTACGGCATCACGCTGCGCTATCACTTTGCGCCGGATGATTTCCGGGTGCACATCGACGGCGAAGTCACCGGTCTGTCGGCCGGCGGCGGTACTCTGCTCGTCTCGCTCGGCGACGGTTTCCGCGATTCCGAGAAGAACCTGGTCGAGGATCATCGCGAGCGCGCCATTGTCACCAAGCAGGACGGCACCAAGCTCACGCGTATCATGACGCTGGTACCGCGGCAGCCGACGACCCTCAGTGGGCCGTTCGAATGGGTGGCGGTGAAGAGCAAGTACTTCGTGGTGGGTGCCTTCTCGTACGACTCACTCGGGCCGAAGCGCTTCAACGGCCGGATCGGTGGCCTGCGCGCGATTGCGCCGGACGCCCTGCCCGAGAAGCCCGTGCGTGCCAGCATCGCCGCATCGCTGTCGGTGCCGGCGAGCGGCAAGTTCGGCGTGACCTTCTACGTCGGGCCGATGGAGTACGACCGACTCAACCACATGGGTCACGACTTCGATGACGTGAATCCCTACGGCTGGGCGTGGCTTCGTCCGGTGATCCGCCCCATCGCGGTCGCGCTGCGCGATCTCTTCATCTGGATGCATCACGCACTGGGACTGGGCTACGGGCTGGTGATCGTGTCGTTCGGCATCATGATCCGGCTGGTGCTCTGGCCGCTGAACCAGAAGGCGATGCGGTCGATGACCGCCATGCAGGCGATCCAGCCGCAACTCACGGCGATCCAGGAGAAGCACAAGGAAGATCCCGCGCGACTGCAGCAGGAGATGTTCAAGCTCTACAAGGAGAACAACGTCAACCCGTTCGGCGGCTGCTGGCCGATGCTGCTGCCGTATCCGATGCTGGTGGCGGTCTTCTTCGTGCTGCAGAACACGATCGAGTTGCGCGGGGTGAGCTTCCTCTGGATGCCGGACCTGGCCCAGTTCGACCCGCTCTACATCATCCCGGTGCTGATGGCGTCGTCGATGTTTGCGGTGTCGAAGATCGGCATGATGGGGATGCCGCCCAATCCGCAGACCAAGATGATGTCGTGGCTGATGCCGCTGATGATGCTGATCTTCTTCTCGAAGTTCGCGTCCGGCCTCAACCTGTATTACGCCGTGCAGAACATGGTCTCGTTGCCACAGCAGTGGCTGATCATGAAGGAGCGGCGGAAGGTAATGGAAGCACGGAACGCACCGGTGGTCATCGGAACAAAACGGAAATAGCTGTTCGACGGACGAGAGCTGAGAGAGGAGAGAAGAGAGAAGAGGAGTTTCCTCTTCTCTCTTTTCGCTTCTCTCCTCTCTCAGCTCGATGCACTCATCCGTATCGCCTCTCGAGTTCCGACTCTCGCAACCCGTTCCGCACTCATCCGCCACGCGAGATAGCGCCCGGCACCGGGCGGGATCACCACGTTGCCCACCGTGCGGGCCGAAGGCGGTGCGCCCGGCGCCAGCCAGCGGAGTACGGCGCCAAGGGAGGGCTGTTCGAGATCGGCGAGGAAGAGGGTGCGCAGCAACCGCTCGCGTTCGCGGAGCCGGTGGAGCGCGCCACGCGAGATCCCCAGCAGCTGGGTCGGCTCGAATTCGGGAAAGAGTTCGGCGGCGAGGTGGAGTCCGACCCCTTCCAGATAGGCCCACTCGGCGAGCGGCACCCGCCTGGCACACTCCCAACGGTCCCAGTCGTCGGTTACCACTGCCCGGACCGGAGAACGCGAGTCGGGGGCACACCACCGGGTGATCGCCGCGAGCGACCGGATCAGGGCCACGGTGAGGGTGGCGTCGTCGCCGCGTTCGACAAAGAGCGCCGCGATCGGGGAACGCGCAGGGATCGGCTCCGCCGCATCGCCAGTCCCATCGCCGGAGAGCAGGGTGACCGTTGCCGCGACGTCGGCTCCCAGCGAGGCCGCGCGCGCCATGGTATCGCGCAGCCGTTGCTGCCATTCGGGATCGGCGGCGCGATGGGCGAGTCGGCGGAGCACGACGGGATCGCGCTCGAGCGCCAACTCGGCGTCGTGAGGCGCCCGCTGGCGCCGGAGTCGCTCAAGCAGTGCGGCGTGGCGGGCACGGAAAAGTGCCCGTGCCTGCGGCGCGTCATCCGCCTCGGCGGCGGCGGCCCAGGGCGAGACCAGGTCGTGAAGCGGCATTTGGTTGCGAATTGTAGGCGCGGAAGCACTATTGAGTGAACCGCAGAACGACCCCCGACTCCCCCAAGCGCCGGACCCCTGGATGCCCTCGGTCGCAGATTCGTTGGTGCTGGCGATGGAGGTCATCGGGGATGGCGTCTTCCTCCTCGATGCGGAGTGGCGTTTCCGCTACCTGAATCGAGCCGCCGAAAAGATCCTGAGCCAGAGTCGGGACCATCTGATCGGGCGACAAATCTGGGAGGAATTTCCGCACTCGGTCGGCTCGACGTCATATCAGGCGTACCAGCGGGCGATGGCCGAAGGGATCACAGTTGAGTTCACGGTCTACTACGAGCGGCTTGGCGTCTGGTTCTCGGTGCGGGCCACGCCAGTCGATCGCGGACTCGCGGTCACCTTTCGCGAAGTCAATGACACGGTGCACTGGGAGCGCCTGTTTCACCTCTCGCTCGACGGAATCATCCTCGCCGGGCTCGATGGCTATTTCAAGCTGGTGAATCCGGCGTTCTGCGCCACACTTGGCCGGAAAGCCGAGGATCTCACATCGCGGCCGTGGGAGGACTTCGTCCACCCTGACGACCTCTCGCGCACCAAGCTCGAGCGGGCTTCACTCGGTAGCGGTGTGCCCACGATCCAGTTCGAGAATCGACTGCAGCACGCCGATGGCAGCTGGCGCTGGATTGCGTGGTCGGTCTCGCCGGCAGTCGACGAGGGACTCCTCTACTGTGTCGCGGTCGACGTCACCGACCGCCGACGCCAGGAAGAACTGGATCGGCGTCACCAACGCATCCTTCGCGATCTCGCGACCGGCGTGCCGTTGTCCGATGTGCTCGACCAGGTAGTTCGCCGTCTCGAATTCGCGATGCCGGAGACGCGCTGTTCGATCCTGTTGCTCACAAGCGATGGCCGGCATCTCCGGCATGGCGCGAGCCCCAGCCTGCCACTGGCATTCGTCACCGCCATCGACGGGGCAGAGATCGGAGAGCGTGTCGGTTCCTGCGGCACCGCAGCAGCGCGCGGCCAGACGGTGATCGTGGCCGACATCGCGACCGATCCGCTCTGGCAAGCCTACCGCGACGTCGCACTCGAGCACGGCCTGCTCGCGTGCTGGTCGATTCCCTTCCGTTCGGCGCGCGGTGCCGTCCTCGGGACCTTCGCCGTGTACTACGGCGAGATCCGCACACCCAGTGCAGTGGAGCTCGACCAGGCGCAGGAGATGGCCGGCCTCGCGGCGATTGCGGTGGAGCGTCGCGCGACCGAGGACGAACTGCGACTGTTGCAGACGGCGATCAACAATCTCAACGACTCGGTGATGATCACCGAGGCCGAGCCGATCGACGCGCCGGGGCCGATGATCCGCTTCGTGAATCCGGCCTTCGAGCGGATGACCGGCTGGAGTCCGAGCGAGGTCATCGGGCGATCGCCGCGCTTCCTGCAGGGGCCGCACACCGATCGCGCCACGCTCGACCGAATACGCACGGCTCTCGCCTCGTGGAAGCCGATCCGGGTCGAGCTCTGCAATTACGCCCGCGACGGTCGCGAGTTCTGGATCGAACTCGACATCTCGCCCGTGACCGACGACACCGGCTGGTACACGCACTGGGTGGCGGTTGAGCGCGACATCTCGGAGCGGAAGGCCCTCGAGGCGCAGCTGCTGCAATCACAGAAGATGGAAGCGGTGGGGCGGTTGGCCGGCGGCATCGCCCACGACTTCAACAACATGCTCACCGCCATCCACGGCTTCGCGGAACTGCTGGCGCTTGACGTCACCGATCCGCGGCCGGCGCAGCACATCCAGGAGATCCAGCGCGCCTCGGCGCGTTCGTCCGAGCTCACGCGAAAGCTGCTCGCGTTCAGTCGACGGCAGGTGCTGCAGCCGACGATCATCAACCTGTCGCACCTGGTCGACGGCATGGCGATGATGGTCGGTCGCCTCGTTGGTGAGCATATCGATCAGCGGGTCAGGCTCGCTACCGAGCCGGTGCTGACGTTGGCCGACCCGAATCAGATCGAACAGGTGCTGCTCAACCTGGTGCTCAATGCACGCGACGCGATGCCGGGCGGTGGCCGCCTCACCATCGAGACCGGACTCATCACCATCGATGCCACGTCGGCCGAGGCGCATGAAGGGCTCGAGCTGGGCGATTTCGCGATGCTCGTGGTCTCCGACACCGGCTCCGGAATGACTGCTGATGTGCGTGATCGAATCTTCGAACCCTTCTTCACCACCAAGAGCGAGAGTGGCGGCACGGGCCTCGGCCTCGCCACCACCTTCGGCATCGTGAAACAGAGCGGCGGCCAGATCCACGTGTACAGCGAGCCCGGGATCGGCACGGCGATGAAGGTGTTCCTGCCGGTCGCGATCGCTTCGGCGCTTCCGCAACAACCGGCCGAGCGCCCGGCAGTGCGACTGGAGGGGCAGGGGACCGTGCTCGTGGTCGAGGATGAGCAGCTGGTGCGCTCACTGATCGCCCGCACGTTGCAGCGCGCCGGCTATCAGGTGCTGACGGCCGATGGCCGCGCCGAGGCGGAAGTGCTGGCGCGCGATCATAGCGGCAGCATCGATGTGCTGCTGACCGATGTGGTGCTGCCGCAGGCGAATGGCCGGAAGGTTGCTGAGGCGGTGACGCGGTTCCGGCCCGGGATCCCGGTGGTGTACATGTCGGGTTACACCGAGGATGCGATTGTGCACCAGGGTGTGCTCGATCCGGGGATCACCTTTCTCGAGAAGCCATTCACTCGAGACGAATTGCTGCAGCGAGTCGCGTCGGTCCTACCCGGTTAACCCACATGCACGGGCCGAGACCGCTCGTGCCGCGCGCTGCGCGGCACAGATCTCCGGGCTGGCTTGCGCCCTTCGCTGGCGCCGTGCCTTGCGCGGCAACTGCCGCGCGCGACGCGATGGCCGCCACTCGTCGGATCAAATCCCGCGCGTCCGCGATTCGCTCGAGTCCACCGACAGCTGCGCTGCGCTCACGCTGTCGGCGGCTCGTCTTCGCGAATCGCCCGCCGGCGCAAGAGCGCCGGCCATGGACGCGCTCCCTACTGATCCTCCTCAGGTGGCCACCGCGTCGCGTCACCACGGATCAGCGCTCATAAAAAGAGGCCGACACTCCACGAGTTGCCGGCCCCAGGCCCTCCCTTCTCCCTTCTCCCTTCTCTCTCACCCGTCGTTCACTAGTTGTTCTGTCCGCCGCGCTTCCGCTCTGCGACGCTGTCGAGGAACTTCCGTTCGGCCAACGTCAGCGATGCGATGCCGGTGGCACTGATCTTGTCGAGCACCCGATCGATCTCGACTGCTTCGCTGTCGTCCTTGGGCGTCCCTGCGGGTGTGGTCGCGACCGGCTCGCTCCGCGCCTGCAGCACTTCCTGCTGGCCAACCTCCGCGCCGCGCGAGGGCACCGCGACGCGGGGCCGCATCATCGGCAGCCGGGGCGTTTCGGTGGGCTGGGTGATCCCTTGCAGCGTGAAGAAGAGCCAGCCGCCGCCGAGCCCGCCCAGGTGCGCATAGTGCGCGATCTGCCCGCCGCCGATCATTGCACCGACGACATCCATCGCCGCGAGGAGCCACACCATCCGTTGCGCCTTGATCGGAAACGGGATGGGGAAGATCATCAGTTCGGCATCGGGAAGGTACTTCGCGAAGCCATAGGCCAGGCCGAGAATCGCGCCGGATGCTCCGACGAACGGGGCGACGGTCACGAAGCCGGTGTAGTAGAGCGCGAGCGAGAAGACCGCGCCGCAGACACCGCAGTAGAGATAGTAGAGCAGGAAGCGGGTCGAGCCGAGGCGGTTTTCGACGATCGGTCCGAAGACGAAGAGACCGAGCGAGTTGCCGAGCAGATGGAGCAGGCCGCCGTGGACGAAGATGTAGGTGAAAAAAGTCCAGGGCCGCTGGAAGGCGAGCGCCGGCGCGAAGGCCACCAGGTCGGCGAGCGTGTCGGAGGTGAAGATCGTCTGCTGCAGCAACAGCACGACTGCGTTGATCGCGAGGAGGCGACCAACCCAGGGAGTGATGCGGCTCAGCGGTGATTCGTTCATCTGCTCCGTTCCAATGTCCGAAGTTACTGCAACGCCAGTTCGCAGATCCGTTCACACAGCGTCGGGAAGTCGATGCCGGCCGCCGCGGCCGACTGCGGCAGCAACGAGGTCGCCGTCATTCCCGGCAGGGTATTCACCTCGAGGCAGTAGAGCTTGCCCGACGGGCTCAGCCGGAAATCGACCCGGGAATATCCCTTGAGCTTGAGGGCCATGTGCGCTGCCACACCCAATCGCTGCACTTCCCACGCCACCGTCTCTGAAATATCGGCCGGGAAGATCTCTTCCGACATCCCCGGGGTGTATTTGCACTCGTAATCGAAGAGCTCGTGCTGGGGGATGATCTCGCCGACGGCAAGGGCGTCATTGTCGAGGATTCCCACCGTCAGTTCGCGGCCCGGGACAAAGGCCTCGATCATCACCTCATCGTCGTGCTTCTCGGCCTCGAGAATGGCGCCCTCCAGATCGACCGAATTCCGGACCACCGTGAGGCCGACGGTGGAACCCTGCTTGCTAGGCTTTACGACGACTGGGAAGCCAAGGTTTTGCATCACTTCGTCGGCGGTTGCCGGAGCCATCGCATAGGGAGCCGTGGGGACGCCGTCCTGGAGGAAAAGCCGTTTGGCGATGTCCTTGTCCATGGCGAGACCGCTGCCCAGGGCGCCAGAGCCGGTATAGCGGATGCCGGCGACATCGAGGAGGTGTTGCAGGGTGCCATCCTCCCCGCGGCCGCCGTGCAGGGCGAGGAAGACCACGTCGGCCTCGCGGATCGCCGGAAGCGAGAGCAGGCCGCCGAAGATGAAGGCCTGCTCCTGCGCGGCGAGTGCCTGCACGTCGGGTGGGTTGGCGCCGACCCTGGCGTTGAGGAGCACCGCTTCGCGGTCGGCGTCGATCACCCCGGTGGTGGTGTCGACCACCGTGACCTGATGACCGCGCGAGCGGAGGGCGGCGACGACCTGGCCGGCCGAGGCGAGGGCGACTTCGCGTTCGGCGGATGAGCCGCCGGTAAGGACGGTGATGCGCAGGGCAGGTGTCGTCATGTGTGGATCCTAGCAGGGGCGACGGAGATAGACCAACTTGCACGGAGCGGGGCGATTGTCCCCGAACAACCGAGGCCCCACCTGCGCATCGTCAAGGGAAAATTCGCTGGACGTCACCTCACCTCACCCGCCGACAAGCGGGTGCGGCCCACCGCGGAGCCGGTGCGGGACGCCGTACTGACGCTGCTCGAGCCGGAGCTGAAGGGCGCGCGGATTCTCGATCTGTTTGCAGGCACGGGTGCGTTGGGACTCGAGGCGATTTCGCGGGGCGCGAAAACCGCCGATTTCGTGGAATTTCGCCCGGCCTCGCTGCACGCACTCAAGGCCAACGTGGCCGCCCTGCACCTGCTTGAGCGGACGCGGATCTTCAAGAAGGACGCGGTTCCGTTCACCGCACTGCTCGAAGCGGATCGCTACGACATCGCCTTCTGCGATCCGCCGTTTGAATCGAAGGTGCTCGACCGGATTCTCGAGATGTGGCGCGCGACACCGTTCGCACGGATCCTGGTCGCGGAGCACGCGACGAGTCACGTGCTGCACAGCGGGTCGATGCGCAAGAAGTTCGGCGACGTGAGTGTGACGATCTACAAGAGCACGAGAAGCGAGAAGCGAGAGGCGAGAAGCGCGAAAGACGAGTCATCCTGAGCCGTCGCCCCGAGGATCCTTCGACTTCGTCCGCGTTGCGGACTTCGCTCAGGATGACACCTTCCGCCTCGCTTCTCGCTTCTCGCTTCTCGCTTCTCGCCTACCTCCCGATCATCAACTGCAGCACATCGTACCGGCTCACAATGCTCACCAGCTTGCCGTTCTCGGTGACCAGCGCGGCCGGCATTTCACGGGTGAGCATCTGCCCGAGATGATCGACCGTGACGGCAGTATCGACGGTGGGAAACGGCGCGTCCATCACCTCACGCACTGGCCGATCGAGTAGCGTCGGCTGCTCCAGCGCCAGCGTCATCAGCTGGGCCTCGGCGAGTGAACCGATGCAGACGCCATTTTCGATGACCGGCAACTGCGAGACATCCCAGGTGCTCATCAGGTTCAGTGCCTGACGCACCTGTGCCGCCGGTGCCAGCTGCACCAATGGCGGCGCCTTGCTGGTGCGACGCGCGAGCAGGTCGCTCACGGTGCGCTTCGGTGTGTCGAGCAGCTGGTTCTCCTGCATCCACTCATCATTGAAGAGCTTGGAGAGATAGCGCTCGCCCGTGTCGCAGAGAATGGTGACGACGCACGCGTTGGGATCATCGAG
Source organism: Gemmatimonadales bacterium (assembly GCA_039915645.1). Lineage (GTDB taxonomy): Bacteria > Gemmatimonadota > Gemmatimonadetes > Gemmatimonadales > GWC2-71-9 > Palsa-1233. The sequence goes on from JBDSMX010000017.1 coordinate 14,107, forward strand.
TTCACGGGCGACCTGCAGTGCGATGTGCATGTTCACGCCGGCGGAGCCGCCAACGAGAATGCCTTCTTCACGAGCGAGGCGACGTGCCGCCGCCATGCCGTCCTTGTCGCTCACCTGTCGGAAGTCGTCGATGAAGTCCCACCAGAGGGTGGTCGGAATCTTGTCGCCGCCGATCCCCTCCACCTTGTACGGTGCGCCATCGCCGCCGAGCGAACCGGTGCGATGAAAGCTGGTATAGAGCGAACCGACCGGATCGCCACCGATCACCTGGATCTTGGGATTCTTTTCCTTGAGATACTTGCCGGCGCCGCTCACGGTGCCGCCGGTGCCAGCCGCCGAAATGAAGTGGGTGACCTTGCCGCCAGTCTGATCCCAGATTTCGGGACCGGTGGTGGCGTAGTGGGCCTCGGGGTTGAGCGCGTTGTAGAACTGGTTGGCGAGAATTGCCCCCGGGGTGTCGTGGGCAATCTGCTTCGCCTTCATGATGTAGTTCTCGGGATGGTCGGGCGGAACCGCCGTGGGCGTCGTCACCACTTCGGCGCCATACGCCTTGAGCAGTCGGACCTTTTCCTGGCTCATCTTGTCGGGCATGGTGAAAATGCAGCGATATCCCTTGATGGCCGCCGCGATCGCGAGCCCGACCCCGGTGTTGCCCCCGGTTCCCTCCACGATCGTCCCGCCGGGCTTGAGGTCGCCTGACCGCTCGGCGCCTTCGATGATCGCGAGCCCGATCCGATCCTTCACCGAGCCGCCCGGGTTGGCGTATTCCGCCTTGCCGTAGATCGGGGTCCGGATGCCGGCCGCGATCCGCGAGAGCCGGATCAGTGGGGTCTGGCCGATGGTGTCGAGCACGGAGGCGTAGGGCGTCGGGTGGGGCGACGTCATCAGCTGGAGTCCTTGGGGCTCAGGAGAGAATCAGGCAGGGTGAAGCGGATCGGGACCTGGATCGGGGCCACCACCGGCTTGCCACTCTGCTGGGCCGGGGTGAAACGGAGCGACTGCGCGGCGGTGAGTGCGGCGGCATCGAAGGCGGCCTGACCGCTCGAGGTGGCGATCCGGGTCGAGTCGCGGATCACCGTGCCGGTGGTGTCGACGACCACATACAACATGACCTCACCCTGGATCCGACGATTGAAGAGTTCGGATGGGTAGGGAATCTCGGGCTGACCGGCAATCGGAACCGCAGGGGTCACCGGCTCCTGTGCCGGGGGCTTCCTGCTGCACCCGACCGAAAAGACGGCGAGCGCCAGGCACGAGAAAATCCGGGTCATGGCGTTGAACCTAATCAGCATCCGGAACTCCTACGGCCGGGGTCTCGCGGGGGTCAGCGCTGGCGAGAACGGAAACGAGCGACATTGGCCCGGTTGCCACACTCGGCCTTGTCACACCAACGCCGCGATCGATTTCGCGACGCATCGAGAAAAAGCCGGCCGCAACTGCAGGCCTTGAGACGCGCCAGATCGGGGGAGTCGAGGAGGCGCGCCGCCGACCAGGCCACCGGCCAGAGCAGGCCAGAGAGATCCTCCGAGCCGTCGCTCAACCACCCCCAGCCATAGCCCCGGACGGTGGGTCGCAGGCCGCGCTTGCCACCCGCACGGGAGAGGATGCGGTTGAGTGCCGCAAGGTCGCTTTCTCGGGCACCGATCCCACGCGCCTCGGCATCGAGCAGGCGCTGCAGGGCGGTGCGGAAACGGCGGATTTCAACATGGGTTCTGGGGTCGAGCGGACCGCTTTCGAGGAACGCTTCGGGGTTCCCGGGAAGGTGGATAAAGTCGAGGCAGAGGACTCCAGCGGCGGTGGACATGTAATCATCATACAGAGAATTGGTGATTACCGCAATCATGTGGAATATGGAGTTTGTCATCGCCGGTGCACTGCGAAAAACTTCCCCTTGACTTGTGAGGGGAGAACGTGGATTCTACTCCTATCACTTCGTGAGGGGAGACCCATGTCGAGCAGCCGCACCCTGCCATCCGGTTCTGTTGATGTCCTCCTCCTCAAGGCAATATCGTGGGGGCCGCGACATGGCTTCGCGATTTCCCGGTGGCTGCAGACGCATTCCTCGGGTGCCTTCCGGCTCGACGATGCGGCGCTCTATCAGGGCCTCCATCGATCCGAACGGAACGGCTGGGTGAGCTCTGAGTGGGGGCCGTCGGAGAACAATCGGCGGGCCAAGTACTACACCCTGACAGCCAAAGGCGAGCAGCATCTCCGGGCCGAGTCGACGGCGTGGCGCGACTGGGCGACGGCACTCTTTTCGGTGCTCGACCTCCGCACCTCGGAGGGGTGAGCGATGCGTTCGATTTTTGATTCACTCAGGCGATCGCGGCGGCAGGTGGAGGCCGAGATCCACGAGGAGCTCGAGTTCCACCTCGCTTCGCGCGGGGCCGAGCTGGTAGCTGGTGGGATGAGTCCGGACGCGGCGAGATCCGTCGCGCTGGGCGAGTTTGGCGACCTGTCGGGGACCCGCGAGTACTGCCTCTCCCAGGGAGCGGCGATGGAGCGGGGAAGGGAGTGGGGCGAGCGGGTGACCGACTTCGGCCACGATCTCCGGGTGACGATGCGGGGGCTCGGGCGCCGGCCTGCCTTCACCATCCTGGCAGTGGTCATGCTTGCCCTGGGAATTGGAGGGTCGGCTGCCTTCTGGAC
>JBDSMX010000044.1:0-6534 GCA_039915645.1 Gemmatimonadales bacterium
CGAGATCACTCGTCTCGGCACGCTCCGCAACCTCAAGAGGAAACTCGAAAATGACGACGACCACCAAGCCTGACTACGTCTATGTGACCTATATCGCGACCACCGCCGAGAAGGTGTGGCAGGCCCTTACCGATCCTGCGATCGCGCGGGAATACTGGGGAGGCGCCAAGGGACCGACGCGGATGAATGTCTCCGACTGGAAAGTCGGCTCGCGCTGGGAGCACGTCCGCGCCGATGACAGTCACGCGGTCGATATCGTGGGGAAGGTGCTCGAGAGTGATCCGCCGAAGCACCTGCTGATGACCTGGGCGCGTCCGGCCGAGGAGGCCGACACGGCCAAGCACTCACGGGTACGCTTCGACATCGAGCCGGTCGAGGCAGGACTGATCAAGCTCACCGTGGCACACGAGGATGTCGCCAAGGATCCCAAGATGCTCGAGGGAATTTCCGGCGGCTGGCCGCTGGTACTCTCGAACCTCAAGACGCTGCTCGAGACCGGGCGAGCGTTGCCGCGGGCGCCGGCGGCGAGTTAGGGAAAGACGGGGGGAGCGGCGGACTCGGTGCGCAGGCGCGTTACCTTTCGGTCGACTCCCCCTCGGATTTGCAATGCCTCGCCGCGTCATCAGCGTCACCATCGCCTCGCTCCTCCTCGCCGGCTGCGCCACAGGCCGCGGGGAGCCGATCGTTCAGTTGCGCCCCGAGTGTGGCCGCGATCGTGATGGCGTTGCCCTCGTTTGCGACGAAGGCAGGGTCGCTCTCTGGGACGATCGAAATCCGGTTCCCGAATATCCCCAAGTCATCTTGAATGCAGGTGTTGAACTCACGGCAACGCTTTCCTTCAGAATCTCGCGCGACGGGACGGTTGATACCAGTTCAATCAAGTTCAACTATTTGTCGAAGGTTGCCGACCAATACTTGGTTTTGCCCCTCCGGGCCGCGCTCCGCAAATGGCGATTCGCGAAAAAGGATCTGCCGACGAGACCTGTCGACCTGAGTGTACAGTTTCGGATCGCCACTGGGATCTGTGCTGATCCAAAGAAGCGCTTCAGCGTCGACTGGCTCACGATCGGCTCGCCCGCACTCCTGCGAATTGATGGCTGTTCATTACCGTCCCGCCCTAGCCACTAGATAATCCTTCAAATGGACCTCGCCATGCTCACCCACGCCCTGACGCCGATTCTCAATGTCTCCAACATCAAGGAGAGCTTCGCGTGGTTCGAGAAGCTTGGCTGGACCAAGGGATGGGAGTGGGGAACGCCGGCCACCTTCGGCGCGGTCCGCTCCGGTCCTTGCGAGATCTTTCTCTGTGAAGGTGGGCAGGGCGGGCGGGGTCGCGGGCCGGCCGCCGTGACCTTCGGCCCCAATGGCGATGAAACCGGTGACAAGGGAGTCTGGATCTCGATGTGGGTCGACAGCGCCGACGACGTCCACGCGCGCTGTCTCGAGCAGGGGCTCGAGGTGACCTGGCCACCAACCGACATGCCCTGGGATGTGCGCGAAATGCACGTGCGTCACCCCGACGGCCACGTCTTCAGGGTTAGTCAGGGATTGGGGGAGCACGAGGCGTGAGGTAGTTCACTCGCATCACCGACAAGGGTGGAACTTCGACTGCTACCGCCCGTACCACCATCACACCGCGGTAGCAGAGATGTGCCGTATCACATTCTTGCGGTGGAGTTGGCAACGTACGGAGTGACCTGTGGTCCTGCCCAAGCGTACTGCGCTCTATCTCGCCCTCGCTGTCATTGTCGCGGGGTGGGTGCGGCGGATTTACAATCTGCGCGCTTTCGCCGTCATACCGAATACTTTCGGCGAGTTGGTGCGCACCATCGTCATCGGCAAGATCGTCGTCGCGGCGATCCTGATTCTCCTGCTGCGACTGCAGCGGCAAGGGGCGGCCGACATCGGCCTGCGCCGGGAACATTGGCTGCGGCAGATCATCACCGGCACCGCGATCGGTCTCGCGATGTTTCTCGCGCTCAACGTGGCACTCGACTCCGCGATGCGCGCGATATTCCCGGTCGCCCCGACAACCGACCCCTCGATCAATGTCTACTTCGCGGATCCGCGCCACCTGCTGGCGTGGCTGCCCATCGGCATATTTGGCGGTGGTGTAGTCGAGGAACTCGAGCGCATCTTCGTATTCACCCGCTTTGAACAGTGGCTCGGCCGGCCCGGACTGATGCTCGGCGTCATCCTGAGTTCCGCGATGTTCGGCCTGGGACATCTCTATCAGGGAATAGGCGCCGTCATTTCGACCGGTATTTCGGGTGTCGTCTTTGCGCTGGTGTATCTGCGTCGTCGATCGGCGCTGGAGGCGATTTCCGCGCATGCGTTCAGTGACGTGCTCGCGATGCTCGGCGCCACGTTCATGATGCCGCACACTTGACTGTTGTTGGTAGCGGGTCGTCCCTGAGTCTCGATTGGCGCCCTAGGCCTCGGCGCTCGTCGCCTTCCGAGCCCAGGCGATTCCGATCACGAAGAAGAGGATCAGGAACGCCGTCGAGAAGACGATGAACAATGCGCGGAGCAGCATCATCGCGATCATCTCGGCGAGCGATGTTCCACCGACGGCACCAAGCATGGCGCCGACGAGAACGAGGCCGAGCCACTTCGGGTGGGGAAGACGAAGGTGGCGGCGTTCGAGGGCGGGCAGTGCGAGTCGGAAGGTCGTCATTTCAATCCCACACTTCCACGCCGTCGACCACAACCTTGATCACGGAAAGCGCGGCCTCATCCTCGCCGGCCTGGAACCACGAGGCGATGGCCGGGTGCCAGAGCCGCTCGACGAGCTCGAGGTCGCGCTCGACCCGCGCAGTACCGTTCACCACGATGAAGCGATCGGACCCCGGTGCGCTGAAGGTCACCAGCACATCAGGCCGCTTGCGCACCTCACTCACGATCGGCATGTCGCCCGGCGCGAGAAAGTAGAGCTCCCGATCACAGTCGGAATTGGTGTTCGGCAACAGCCGGGTATGAATGACACCGGTCGAATCGACCGTGGTGATCAGCGCGGCTGGAATCGTCCGCACGATCCCGGCGAGGTGGCCCCGCAGTGCGCGGGAGTCGGCGTCGGGATTGGCCCACGGGGTCAGAGTCACTCCCATACGTCGGCGCTCATCACATCAACCCGGATGAAGGTGATGGGAGGGGCGCTCTGGCGCCGGGGCATCATCGCGGAAATGCCGGCGCCATGGGTGGCGCGCTGGCAGACTCGCGCGACGCCGTTGAGCACCAGCGAACGGTTGGTCTCGCGATCGAGATAGGTCACCTGGACCGGCGCGCGGGCGCGGACGTGGTCGAGCAGCGGATCCGCATCAGGGGTGGCGAACCAGATCTCGCCATCGAAGAGTCGCCGCGTCGGAGCCATTGGCCGCGTGTGGAGCTTGCCGCAACGATCACGGGTCGTGAGCAACGCGACACGGCTCTTGCGGATCAGCCCGCGAAGCGTGGCCGGATCAGCGTGGAGGCACTCGCCCGCCGTCGGTGCGGTCCACATCGCGACTCGAAACGCGTGCGCGGCCCAGCGACCGAGCTCGACCATCGCGGCCCACGCACCGGGCTTCCGCTCCCCGCCTTCGTCCTCATCGTCGAGGAGCCGCAGCGTCGGCGAACGGTGGCCCGCGCGCGCTGGCGGCGCGATGTCGGCCGTCCGCGGGGCAGTCCTGCCTTCGATGCCGCCGAAGGGAAGCTGGATGCTGTCGGCCTGCGCGAACTCGTACGCCTGTGCCATGTCGAGCGCCTGTGCCATGTCGAGCCCCTCGTGGGGAAGGGTAGAGTGTGCGCCAACGCAAAAACGGGCACGCCAGAGGACAGTGAAGTCCAGTGGTCGCGCCCGCATCTTCCGGGACCGAATGCCCCGAGCGATCGAACGGATGGGAGAACCCTCCTCCCATCATCTTTTGTTGATGCTCCCCTACTATGCGATGTTGATTCGAATCGCGCAAGGGGGGTCTTGGAGATACCTTTCCGCCGCCCAGAACATGAGGACGAGTCGATGGCGCAGGATGACACATCGGAGCAGCGACTTGGCGAGGCGCGCGCCACTCTCCGGCGGATGAGCCAGCTGACCGGGTGGGTGGCGCACGAGGTAAACAACACCCTCGGCGGCATCCATACCTCGTTCGCCCTCCTCCAGCGGCTGATTCCGGTTGACCACCCGCACCATCGCTATGTCGGCGCCATTGAGCGTGAAATCGCCCGGGCCAGCGGCCTGACCCAGCGACTGCAACAGAGCTACGATTTCAACGAAGACCACGCCGGGGCAATGCCGCTCGGGTGGGCCATAGGAGCAGCAGTGGTGGCGTTGAAGTCTCTGGCAATCGCCCGTGGCGTGACAATTTCGAGCCGCACCCCGGACGCCGCTGAGTCCGACCCTGAAGTGTCCGAGGTGGGGCAGGCGGCGGTTCGTCACGTGTTGCAACACGCGATCGAGAATTCCGCCGCATCGGCAGAGATCCGGATTGATGGACGGACGGAATCTGGAATGATATCCGTCGCCGTGGAATGGATCACGCCCGAGTTGCCGGCGGAGAAGCAGCCACGCTCGGGTCCGCCCGGATTTGCCTTGGCGCTCTCGCAGCAGCTGGTGCGCGCATTGGGGGGAGAGCTCAGTGTTGCGCCCCCGGATGGACCGGGTGGAATGATCAGGATATTGTTGCCCTCTCTCACCGTTGCGGAGTGACCCAGGGATGCCACACGAAGGGAAGATTCTCATCGCTGATGACGACGCCACCTTTCGCGAAGCCACCGCCGATCTTCTTCGCTGTGAAGGCTACACGGTGGATTCGGCGCCCGACGCTGCCGCCGCGATGGCCGCGGTCCGGCTCGGAGGTTACGACCTCCTCATCAGTGATCTCGAGATGCCGGGCAACGAGGGATTGAAGCTGGTGCGCGAGGTGGCTGCAGAAGCGGGTGGCCTCCCCGTGATCATCCTCACCGGTCTGCCGACGATTGAGTCGGCGGTGGCATCGATCGATCTTCCGGTGAGCGCCTACCTGCTGAAGCCGGTGGACCTGCCGACCCTGTTCCAGAGGGCCGCCACTGCGATCGGCCGCTTCCATACCTTCCGCACCATGCGGGAAACCGAGCAGCGGATGGAACAGTGGCGCAGCGAGCTCGGCCAGATCACGACGACTTCGCTCACGCCGGCGAGGGGGACGCCGCCGGTTGATGCGTTCCTCGCACTCACCCTGCGGAACGTGATGGGTTCGCTGAGTGACTTGGGGATGCTTGGTCAGGCACTGACGGGACGGCAAGCGGGTGCCAACCCCTGCCAGCTGATGAATTGCCCTCGGGGCGCTCAGCTCCAGGCGGCAGTCCGCGAGACCGTGGCGGTGCTTGAGGAGACCAAGGGGTCGTTCAAATCCAAGCAGCTTGGCGACCTGCGCCAGCAACTGGAGCTGTTGCTGCTGCACGTCTAGCGCCCGTGGTCCGCTGCCCTTGACGCGGCCCGGCCTCGGGGTAAGGTTGTAACTGCAGGTCCAATCGGCAGTAGCCTTGTCGCGAACGAATTCTGGCGTTCCGAGACGAAGGCGTGATCACTCCCTCCGGGGAATTGTGGTCGCGCCTTTTTTGTTGTCCATAACTGGTCGGTACAGGAGACCCCCATGACTCCGCGATACGATGAATTGCCCCCTCTGAAGCCGGGTGAAGGAATGGGCGATTTCATGCGCTTTACCACTGATGCTCCTGACTCCTCGCTGGCCGAGCTCGGCGATGGCTTCACCTGCCATCCGGAAATCGAGCCTGCAAGTCGTCGGCTCTCGCGCATTGGCATCTTCCGCCGGCTCAACGACCAGAACGTGTTGAGGCTGCTGTGAACTATCCCATCCGGAATGCATTGATCCTCGCGTTGCTGCTGGCGCCGCTCGCGTACGGCGCCGGCATCACCGGCGCCCCGGCCCTGTTGCTCCAGTTGGTCGATGTCTTCTTTGCCGTGAGCTTCGTCCTGCTGCTGCTGTTGCACCTCTTCTTCAACCGGAAGTGGCGGATCGATCCGGGGCCGCAGTGGCGCACCCAGAGCGATCGGCGCGGAAATGGTGGCCTCGCACACTCGCGGCCCTGGTAGCGGAGTGCTCTCGTGAACGCTCGCGCGACGGCATCGCCCGGTTCCTGCCACATAGTGCAGCTCTTCGAGGACGACGCATCCCTCGGCGAGACCGTGTCGCACTTTCTCGGTGCGGGCCTCGCGGCTGGAGAGATGGTACTCGTGATCGCGACGGCAGCGCATCGCGGTGCCTTCTGGCGGCATCTCACGGATCGGACCTTCGATCTCGAGCGCGCACAGGCGTCAGGGCTGTATACCGAGCTGGACGCCGGCGACATCCTGGCGGGTTTCATGGTGAATGGCCGGCCCGATCCGGAAAAGTTCGAGGCACTCGTCGGTCGTCGCGTCGCCGCCCTGCAGCAGGCGCGCCCCGGTGTGCACATCCGGGCCTACGGCGAGATGGTTGACTTGCTCTGGGGCGACGGCAACCCCGCCGCGGCACTCGAGCTTGAATCGTTGTGGGATGAACTCTGCGCCCGCCAGCC
>JBDSMX010000046.1:0-8391 GCA_039915645.1 Gemmatimonadales bacterium
GTGAGCCGCGGCTGATCGCCCGCAGTCTCAATCGCGTCGGCAACTGGCATGTGAACGGCGAGGATATCGCGTCGGGCATTCCGTTCCACGACGAGGCGCTCGCGCTCTTCGAGGGCATCGACGACCGACCTGGCGTGGCCGAAACGGTCGACTTGCTCGCGATGGCACACCATCTCGCCGGAGAGCAACAGCCCGCGTCGCTCTTGTACGAACGATCGATCACCCTCTTCACCGCCCTCGAGAATCGTCGCGGCCTCACCAATTCGCAGTCGGTGCTTGCCGTGTGCGGACCAAGTCATCACTCCTCGGCGGGTCCGGTCACGGCAAGCGCAAGTCTCGCGGGTATCCTCCGCGATGAGCGTCCGATCCGCCTTGCGACCGAGATCGGCTGGCGGGCAGGCGAAGCGTTCTCGCGTTACCTGCTCGCCGATTGCATGGCCTGGCGCGGTGATTATCGTCGGGCACGCGCGCGGGCGCAGGAATCACTCGCGATCGCACAGGAGATTGCCCATCGTGAATGGCAGTGCGGTGCGCATCGCGTCCTTGGCTGGATCGCCCTCGACCTTGGGGATCCGGAGGCGGCAGTTCGCGAACATGAACTCGCGCACAAGGTCGCCCGGCAACTGCGCTCCGCCACCTGGATTCGCTGGACCGGTGGCGCGCTCGCCACCGCGCTGGTGCGCGCCGGGCACCATGACCGCACCGCACAGCTCCTCGCGGAAATCGAGGAGGCGGTGCCTCCCCTTCCTCATCGCAGTGATGGCGAGGCGAAGCCCACGCTGGGTGAACGCGCTCTCGCCCTCGCGGGCGCAGAGCTCTCCCTCGCGATCGGCCACCCTGAGGCGACGCTTGCGGCACTTGCCGAGACCGAGCTTGCCGGGATCCCGCGCGCGTCGCTGCTGCAGGCGCGCAGCTTCGCGGCACTCGGGCAGTGGCAGCAGGCGACTGCCGCACTCCACCTTGCCCGTGCCGATGCCCTGCAGCAGGGAGCGAGATCACTGCTCTGGCAGATCGAATCATTCCAGGGAGAGATACATCTCGGCAGTGGCAACCGTCGTGAGGCGCGGCGGGCGTTCGATGTTGCTCGCGAACTCGCGGCGACACTGACCGAGGAACTCGACGACGAAACCGTGGTGGCGTCCTTTCGCGACTTCGTCGATCGGCTCGCACCACCGCCGCCCTCGCAAACCAATGCCCAGCAGGCAAAGGCGCGTTTCGGCGGCCTCACCCGTCGTGAACGCGATGCAGCGGCCCTCGTGGCCCAGGGGAAGTCGAATCGGGTCATTGCCACAGCGCTGGGAATCGGTGAGCGCACCGTGGAGGGGTACGTTGCGGGCGCGCTTTCCAAGCTCGGCTTCGCGTCCCGCGCCCAGCTTGCCGTGTGGGCAGCCGATCGCGGCCTCCTCCCCGGCCCGCCGGTGTAACTCCCTGCATCATCCCGGCGCTTTTTCAGGTGGCCGGATCGAAAATCCCCGTACTTCCCTCGGTTTGCGCTCCTTCGCTTTTCGGTATCCTCCCATCCAGAAATCACCGCGGGGCTTTTCCCGCTGTCTGACGGAGATCCAAGCCAGTGGAGACAGAGACCATGCGCCCGACCAAACTCCTCGTCCCGACCACGCTCTTGATGGCGCTTTCGACCACCGGCGCTTCGGCACAGACCGATACCCCGGGGCTCAAGTGGCGCGCTGCCCCCGCGATCTTCCCAAAGGGCGCCGAGATGGCGGTGATTCAGGGCGACCCGGGCAGCAGCTCGCTCTTCACCGTGCGTCTCCGGCTCCCAGCTGGCTACCGGCTCGCACCGCATATCCACCCGACCGACCACAAACTCACCGTCATCCATGGCTCCTACGCGGTAGGTATGGGGGCCTCGATTTCACCGACCGACATGCGAACCATGGGCCCGGGCGAGTCGATCACTGAGCCGTCGAGTGAAGCCCACTATGCCATCGCACGTACTGCCACCGAAGTGCAGCTCCGTGCCAAGGGACCGTTCCGAATGACCTACATCAATCCGGCGGACATTCCCCCCGCCGCGCAACTCGCCTCGGCAATTCCGTCGAAGCGAGTGCCGATCACCAAAGTGTTGGCGAAGCGGTGAGCCATCCGTCCGCTCCACTGCCGGTTTCCGATCTCGCCTGGGACCCGGCTCGCGCCGCCAGCATGGGGCATGAGGTCGTCACACTCTGGCAGGAACTGCTCGAGCAGATCGCGACCCTTCCGGTGGGTGGTCGTGCCACGGCCGCAGAGGTTCGTGAGGCAGTGACGCGCGAGATACCAGAGGAACCCGTGCCGATGCCCGAGTTGATGGCATCGCTGCGCACGCTCGCCTTCGAGCATTCCACCTACATGGGTCACCCGGGCTTCATGGCCTACATCTCGGGACCCGGCACGGTGCCTGGTGCAGCAGCCGATCTGCTCGCCGCGGCCCTCAACCAGAATGTCGGAGGCTGGCGCCTGGGGCCGGGAATGACCGAGATCGAGTTGCATCTCGGTCGCTGGATGGCCGCGAAGCTTGGACTCCCGGCAACAGCCGGTGGCTATGTGACATCGGGTGGTGCGATGGCGGCGTTCGTCGGGCTCAAGGTCGCCCGCGACGCCCGAGCCGGATGGTCCATCCGTGAACTCGGGACACGGGCCGGCCCGCCGCTCACCTGTTACGCCTCGGCGCAGGTGCACGATGTCAACACCCGCGCGGCCGATATGCTGGGTCTCGGTCGCGATGCCGTCCGCAAGATCGCAGTCGATGGCGCGTTGCGAATGCGAACCGACGCGCTCAGGAACGCGATCGAGCGTGACATCCGCAACGGCTGTCAGCCCATGGCAGTGATCGCGACGGCGGGGACGGTCTCGACCGGTGCGGTCGACCCGCTCGATGAGATCGCAGACCTCTGCGCCGAGTTCGGCATCTGGCTCCACGTCGATGGCGCCTATGGCGGCGTAGCGGCACTCACCGACGCATTGCGACCGCTCTTCCGCGGGATCGAGCGCGCCGACTCGGTCGCCCTCGACCCGCACAAGTGGCTCTATACGCCCATTTCCGGCGGTGTCATCCTCGTGCGCGACATGCAGTCGCTCGCCGATGCGTTCGCGATCGAGCCGGACTATGTCTTCGAGGACAAGGCGCTGACGGGGCGCGGCGTCGATCTCTTCGCACTGGGGCCGCAATTCTCACGCGGAGCCAGCGCCTTCAAGATCTGGGTCTCATTGCTGGCGCATGGCTGGGGTGCCTATCAGCGCCGCATCGCGCACGATGTCGCGCTCGCCCGCTATCTCCACGAGCGCGCCGCCGCGACGCCGGAGCTCGAGCCACTCGGGCCGGCACCGAAGCTCTCCATCGCCTGTTTCCGATATGTGCCGCGCGAGTTGCGGGGCGATCGTGAGGCCGAGCCGTATCTCAATCGCCTCAATGAACGGCTGATGGCAGAACTGCAGTTGACTGGGCGCGTCTATCCCTCGAACGCGATCATTGATGGTCGCTTCGCCCTGCGCGCCTGCATCGTGAATTTTCGTACCGAGGCGGTGGATGTCGAGGCACTGCTCGATCAGGCGATTTCGCACGGTCGAGCGTTGCATGAATCGGGAGCGCTTTAGCGGGGTCGTCCGGGGCTATCGCTGCGAGGCCCGCTCGCGCTCACGCTCCGCCAAAGTGGCCTCGAGGCTGCCCTCGCCCAGGCTCTCGACCTCGTCGCCAGCGCGCAGCGACTTCCCCGCCCGGCGAGCGAGCAGGAAGGTTGCGGCGGCAGCTCCGCTTCCCATTGCGAGCAGGAGCGAGAGATTGGCAAGCGCAACGCTCAAGGTCCAGGCGCGGAAACCCTTGGCGAAGCCGATCAGCAGCCAGTAGATCAATCCGCCACCGGCGCCGAGTGCGGTCACGAATCCGAGCGAGAGTTTGCCAAACGACCTGCCGCCCGCACTCAATGCGAGCACCCCCGAGAAGACCACGCCCAGAATGAACGAGATCACGGTCAGCCGTCCCGCCATTTGCAGGATCTCGACCAGCGAGACCATCCGCGCGATCAGCAAGACGATGCCGACGAGTGCGGAGAAGCCGCCGACACCGACCGCAAAGGTCAGCCCGGTACCGAGCATTCCACGAAGCACGCGCATCAGGCGAATCCGAAGAGTGGCGGAAACACCACAACGACAATCGCGGCCCAGGCAGCGTAGACCGGGAGATAGTCGGTCTGCCAGCGCTCCAGCGTCGCGAAGACGCCGCGCTGGCGCACGAAGCGCAGATACAACACGGTGGACCAGGCCAGGTTGACGAGGAGGATCAGGTTGACGCCGAGTACGGCGACACGATTCGGGGTGAAGCCCCATTCGGAAATCCGGGCCGCGATGGCCCAGAGCGCTACGGCATCGGCAAGCAGGGCGCTCACGAGCAGGACCAGCTGCACCGCGTCGAAGGGACCCGCAGGCGTGCCGGAATCGCGGGCCGAGATGGAGTAGACCAGCAGCGCGAGCACCATGAGCAGCAATCCATCGAACGCCATCAGCATATTGCGCTCGATATTTACGCCACCTCCGGTCCAGAGCATCGCGCCGAGGAAGGTCACCAGCACTGCCGCAAAGAGCGGGGTGAAGAGTCGCGTCAGCACCGGCGCCATGTTCTCGATCACGCTCTGCTTGGCCTCGACCAGCCACGCAGCCACGAGCACCGAGCCCGCCACGCAGCTCGGCAGCCATCCCTGCACGAACGGCTCCGCATCGATGCCGATGGTCTTGAAGATCATCGTCAGGAACGCGGTGAGGACCCCGCCACCGAGTGCGATGAGCACGTAGTAGATGAAGAGTTCTCCAGCGAAGCGGATGAAGTCCATTCGCCCCGCTACCTCTCTCCAACGACTACCGGCGTAGGCAACACCTGTGACCAGCAACAGTGCGATCGGCAGGTGCACCGCAGCGAGCATCTCGGTCGAGCCTTTCGGTGTGAACGAATAGAAGTTCACCAGCACTGCCGCAGCGACGAAGACGATGGTGAGCCAGAGGATGCTCGCGCGTCCGATCCGACGCTTCCACGCGAAGTATCCCGTCACGAGCGGCAGCACGAAGAACGGCACGTTGCGGAAGTAGAAGGATGCATTCGCATCGGGGTTGAGCCCGAAGAGCTCTGGCAGCTTGACCGCCAGCCCCGCGGCGATGGCACAGCCGAAGGCGACAACGGCATCGCTGCGCCGTGCGGAGTCCGCCGCGCCGCTCTCCGGTGGCGGCATCACCAACTGCTTCCAGAGTCGTTCCGAATGCTCGCGCGCGAATTCACGGGAGAGCGCGTCGAGACTCCCCATTCGCTTGACGGCGATCAGGAACGCTTCGTCTGACGCGAGGCCACCCTCGACCAGCCCGGCGACCTGTTCGCGCAGGTGGTCTTCGAGTTCCGCGATATCGACGGTGTGGATTGCCTGGCGACGGCGCAGAAAATTCCGCCACTGACCGATCTGCTCTTCAAGCGATGATGACTCGACGGGATTCGGGGCCATCAGGCCCCCTGCGGCGAAAGCGAAGCAGTCGGTTGGGCTGCGGCAGCTATCGCATGCCAGACCCCGCGCAGCGTGGCGTCCACCGCCTGCCACTGCCGGTGCTCATCTGCGAGCTGCGCCTTCCCCTGTGCCGTGACCTGGTAGTACTTGCGCCGGCGGCCGCTCTCGGGAACCTCCCAGCGAGCTTCGACGTGCCCGAGCCGCTCAAGTCGGTGGAGCACGGGATAGAGCATGCCGTCGGTCCACTCGATGTGCCCACCACTCAAGTCCTTGACCCGCTTGAGGATGGCGTAGCCGTAGCTATCGCCCTCGGCGAGGATCGCGAGCACCAGGGGTGTCGAGGATGCCGCCATCAGGTCCTTGTTGATATCCACGTTCACGCCTCCAGGCGGGCCGGATCCAGCTCGATCAGCCAATGCATGGCGGCATTATACATTGTAGTTCTATGTATACATAGAGCGCGCGAGGAATTGGCCCGCTATTTCGGCGGCGCACCGATGATCACGAAGCGGTCGCTGTCCACCCAGTCATTCGGGTCGTCGGCATTTTCGAGCCGCAGCCGCACCTGGTCCGAGGAGGTCGGACCGAAGCCGGTGACGAATCCTATCGGGACGGTCCAGCGCAACGAATCGAGGCCGGCGGGCGCGCCGACAAGGAGGAATCCCTTGTCCTTGCCACCCATCGCGACGCCGAGGTTCAGGCGCTTCGCAGGAACTGCGACCCAGCGAATGAGATAGCTGCGACCCTCGACGAGCGTATCGCGCGCAGAGGGACTCCGGAAGGCGAATTCATGCGCTGGGGGGGAGACGATGAGCGAGTCGCGAGCGAGTTGTTGCGGTGGCGCGCTGCTGCAGGCAAGCGTGAAGAGCAGGGACATCTCGAGGCCGGAACGGTGGCGCATGGGATTTACTCCTTGTATTGCAGCAGCTTCTCTCCTTCGACCTGATCGAGTCGTTGCTGTTGTTCTGCCTTTCTCGCGATAGCCAGGGTTGCGCACGCGCTAAGTGCGCTGAGCACGCCGGCAAGGAGAAGGACGCCCATCGGCAACCCGATCAGCACTGCAAGCGCGCCGAAAAGGAGCCCACCGATCGCACCCCAACCGCTGAACCGCAGCAACGACAGTTCCTCGAATCGCCGCTGCCGCGCCGCGATCGAGAGCACCGTGGAGAAGAAGATGCCGCAGAAGAATCCCGGAATGGCGAGCGCCGGAAGCGGCGCGTCGAAGACCCGGAAGAAGGCGTCCCACGGCAGGAAGGTGAGGATGTTGCTGGAGAAGCCGATGAGCACGCCGATCACCGCCCATCCGAGCGCCCAGGCGACCCCCATGCCGATGGCGCCGCGAATCGGACGCAGCCAGCGGGTCATGTCTGGAGGTCGCTGGCCGAGCCGTGGATATGCACGACTTCCCAGTTCCGGCCGATTCGGTGAAACACCAGAGTGCGACGTGCGAGTTGTCCCGGTCGCTGAAGTTCGAAGGAGACGATCGCGATATCACCGAAGGTTTGTACCACCACGCCCTCCGGCACGAGGGCCGGCGGCAGTGCTGCGGCCGGAGTACCCGGCCTCGGGAAAATATTCTGGAACACTGTTTCCACTGCCCGGCGACCTTGTTGTACTCCTGGCGGACCGGGACGCTCGAAGATGGCCGTGATGTCGGGGGCGAACGTTCCGCGGAACGCTTCCCAGTCGCGCCGATTCAGCGCCGACATGAAGGCATCAAAGAAATGGCAGAGATCCTTGGGCCCGGCACACGCCGACGCCGTTTGCGCGCCCACCGGCGGAGCGGCGCAGGCCATGAGGCCAAGGCCGAACCAGTATCGAGCGATGCGAGTCGCCCTCACTTATAGCTCCCGATCGGTCGTTTCTCGCCAGAGGCTGCGCACATCCTCTATCGTGACGCCGAGGTGATTGAGCAGTTGTGCTGCGGGGCCAGTCTCTTCCTCGAGCAGGCCGAGGAGGATGTGCTCTGTCCCGACTGCCGGGGTTTCGAGTCGTGCGGCGTTCGCCTCGGCGAGTTCGAGCGCGCGAAGTGCGCGCGTGGTGTAGGGACGAGTGGTCATGGAAAGCCTCCCCTTCGATGATGGAAGCGACAATGCGTCCGAGGATTCCCGAATCTACGGCCGAATCGTGACCGCGCAGGAATTCCGATGGTGGCCTTCTCGCTTCTCGCTTCTCGCTTCTCGCTTCTCGCTTCTCGCTTCTCGCTTCTCGCTTCTCGCTCCGCCCTCATCCCCGCTTGACAACCCATAAGCTCAGTCTTATCTATTTCCCATGCGCTCTGCCCCTGCCCTCGAAGGGAAAGTCTTTCTCGCCCTCGCCGACCCGAGTCGGCGCGCGATCTTCGAGTCGCTCACTCGTGGCGAGGCGGCCGTGAAGGATCTCACCGCGCGCTTCGATATCTCCCAGCCCGCGGTCTCGCAGCACCTCGCCGCGCTCAAGGCGGCCGGTCTCGTCCAGGGTCGCCGAGAGGGGCGGAACGTTTTCTATCGGGTTGAACCGCAGGGGATGAAGCCTCTCATCGACTGGATCGCCCACTATCGCGCCTTCTGGACCGAACACGTCGATCGCCTCGAACACTTGCTGGAGACCATGGACCGATGAACTTCGCCGACACCACCGCCGCTGCGCAGACCGATGCGATCAGCTTCGAGTTCGACCTGCCCCACGCACCCGAGAAAGTCTGGCGCGCACTGACCGACCCTGCCCTGCTCGAGCAGTGGCTGCTGCCGGTGTTCGACCTCGAACTCGCACCGGGCAGGCCATTCTCCTTCAAGACTCAGCCCTACCCCGGCTGGGACGGCACCGTGCAGTGCACGATGCTGGAAGTCGATGCGCCGAGAAGACTCTCCTATGCCTGGGTTGTGGGCGAGATGCTCGATACCGTCGTGACCTTCACACTCACGCCGACGGCCGG
>JBDSMX010000156.1:0-3874 GCA_039915645.1 Gemmatimonadales bacterium
TCCCGCATCGGGACGGCGATATCGCCCGGCCCCGGGACATACACTTTGTGGCTATTCGGGAAGGCCTCGGCGAACGAGGAGGCCTCGAGTGGGACGGAGGTGGCCATCGGTGCTCCTGAAGCTGGTCCGCCTCCCTACGCCCGTCTGAACGGGATCAGGTTCCAAGCGTGCCTCTCAACCCCGACCCGGAGGTGGGTGGGGTGCCGCTGGCGGAGCCATAAGATACTGAAAGGGGCTGGGGGAGAAGGGAGGATGACAAGTACCTCCCCTCCTCCTTTCTCCCTCCTCCTTGTATCAATCTGCAACCTCTGGAACATATCCCTCGTACGGCCCCCCTCAGCCATTCAGTTGTCGCACTGCCGGACGGGGGAGAGAGATGCTCAGGGCCCCACTACTCGCGATCCTCCTGCTGCCGCTCCTTGGATGCGGCGGGGCGGACGGCCGTGCGATGGACCTCTCCGACCCTGCCGTCCTGGCGTCCCACCAGAAGAAGCAGCTCGAGACTGCCAACAGCATCGTGAAGGCCTCCGACAGCATCTCCCACGCGATGGTTCGCGATGAAGCCGCTATCCAGCTGGTCGATCGCTCGGGCGCCGCTGGCGGCGAGGCGACCGATGCCCCGGTGGACTCGCTCCCCCGCTATCGCCATGCCGTGGATTCACTCCGGGCGCTCAATCGCGCCCGCTTGGTGACCATCACCCACCTGCGCCGGCAACTCGACGCCCTCGGCCCCGGGGTCAGGTTCGTCAACGATTCCCTGCGCGTCGCGCGGCAGCATATCAGCTCACTCGAGACGCTCCTGGTGCTGCGGGAACAGCGGATCGTGCAGCTCGAAGCACAGGTCGATTCGCTGATGCGAGTCAACGGCATACTGGTCGAGGCCAACGCCGAACTTCGCGATACCATCGTGGTGCTCCGCGATACCATCTTCGGCCTCCGTCGGCGCGTCGACAGCATCAGTGCGCTGGGGCACGTCGCCGTGGAGCCCGCACGCGCCACAGTGCGCACCGCCTCCTACGTGGTGCTCACGCGCGATGAGGTCAAGCGTCTCGACCTGCTCGACGAAGACAACGACCTCGTCTGCGAGCAGATGCCGGCGGGATCGGTGACCGTCGATCGCGAGCACCCGGTGCAGATCCGCCTGCCGCGCGCCCGCAAGGGATTCAACCTGATCGGCCGCGCCGACGTGCAGGAAATGCAGCAGCGCGGCGAACGCGTCTGGTCGTTCGACGAGCAGTCGATGGTCTTCTCGATCGATGATCCCGAGCACTTCTGGCAGGCGTCGCCCTGCCTCGTCTTCGTGATCCAGTGAGCCGGATCGTGCAGGCGCTGCGACAGACACTCGTGTCGCTCCCCGGCCTCGCAGTGCTCTCGGGCGTCATCATCCTCATCGTGGCACGCACCGCACCGCCGCGCGTGCTCTCGGCCGCGATTGTCCTCGAGCTCTGCTGGATTGTCGCTGGGGCGTGGCGCGTCCTGCGCCGCGAGCATCTCCCCACCGGCGTCATTCCCGCCTTCCTGTGTGTTGTGCTCGTTGGCGTCGTCGCCTCGTATTTCGCGCTGATGAATCAGGCCAGCCAGACCCGACTGGAGCTGCGTGGTGTGGCCTTCCCGACACGTGGCGGGCGCTTCAGTGTTGGGACGGTGCCAGGAGTTTCGGCACGGCTCGCCACCCCCGGCGATTCGGTGCCCGGCTGGCAGCTCTTTCTCACCCGCGGCGACAGCGGCGCCTTCCGGCTCGATTCGCTCGATGGTGTTGATGCAATTGCCACACGCCCCGAACGTGGCGGCGGGCCGTTGCGCGGTGCGGCGCTGGTGATCGGAGGCAACGCGATCACGTTGAGCGATCGCGGCTCCGCCACAGCGTCGGCACCGTTGGCATTGCGACGTGACCCGGGCGGCAACCTCGTTCTCGTGGCCGGCGCCGACACCGCCTTCCTCTCACCCGGTGGCCGCGGCGATGCCGATGCCGTACTCGACCACCGTCGCGAGCGTGATCTCCACGCCGGCATCACCCTCGATCGTCTGCAATGGTCGCGTCCGCCACCGCGGTGGGCCGCCTCCTTTTCGGCATCGCTCCCGGATGCCGCATTGCTCGACCGCACGCTCCGCTTCGCGCATCTCCGGGCGCAACGCGATCTCGTGATCACGCCATCGGCACTCGGTGCGACGCTCACGGGAACTGCGACCTCCGCCGAAGTCGCCCCCGGCGACACGCTCGAGGTGATGAGCAGTGGCCGACGCTGGGAGTTCGCCCTCGAGTCGCGCGGGGTGCAGGACGAAGACACCCAGCTCGCCGTCGTACGCTTCGTACGGAACCCGCGGCCGCTCCTCTCCGCGCTGCCACCGCGTTCGGTCTGCGTCTCCAACGGCGCGACCGACGGCGAGTGCGGCATCGTGTCGAGTCACCTGATTCCCGGCACCTCGCCACTGCTCTATTTCGCGGGGCTCGGACTCGACACCGCCCGCTACTTCGCGGTCGGCCGCGCCGTCGAGAGCAAGGAAGGAGTCGAGTTCGTCACGCATGTGGCGCCACGCGATTCGATGTCCTTCGGCGAGGAAGCGCTGGTGACGGCCTTCCCGACCCGCGCGGCCGCAGGCTACCTGCTCCGTTTCACCCACCTGACCGCGTCCGATGGCGCCCGCATCATTGTGGCCTGTGTCGGCCTGCTGCTGATGGTCTACGGCACTATCGGCATTGCCCGCCGGGGCAGCCGCAGCGACGCGGACGAGAGCATCCCGGTTATCCGGGGGGCCGACGCCATGGTGCTCGGGATGGTGGTCCTCGCCATCCTCGGACTGCGTCTCATCCTCGGTCTGCGCATCGCCGAAGCCAATCCGTATGTCGAGGCTGGTCGCAACACCGCCTTCGCGATGTGGTGCGTGGTGATCGTCGGATTCGTGCTGGTGATTCGAGGCGCCCAGCTCATCGCCTGGCTCGACCGCTTTGGTCGGCGTCACGCGCTGATGATTGCTGTCGCGGTCGCCGCGGTTCTCTTCCCGCTCTACTGGTTCAACCCGTCGCGCGCGCCGCTCCCGTCGGGACTTGTCGTCCTCGGTGCGGTCGCGCTGTTGGCATTCCTGTCGCGCGAAGGCACCGGCCGCGAAAGCCTTCGCGAGCGGCGGCCGATGCTCACGCTCATCGGCGGCACGGTGGTTGTGCTCTTTGCCGGTGTCTCCGGCGAGGGCGCGCGGGTACCGATCGATGTGCTCCTCCGTGTGCTTGCCTACGCGGCGATTGCCGCCAGTGCGTCGCTCGGCTGGAGCGTCACCTTGCGCGGGCTCGGTGGCTGGGCCGTGAAGTGGCAGCGAGCGCTGATGATGTTCATCACCACGGCAGTTTTCCTGATCGTGGTGGTCTCGCCGGCGTCCCGCATTGGCCGGATGGCGCTCTTCGCGAGCATTCTCGTGGCGCTCAATCTCTTCGCGCGTCGCGGCCGCGCATTTGAATCCCTGGTCGACAACTTCCAGAAGCCCGAGCAGTCGCGCTGGCTCTGGGCCGCGATGCCAGTCGTACTCGTGGTGCTGCTCGCGCGCGCCGACACTGGGCTCGCGCTCGTGGCGGGCATCCCGTTGGCACTCGCTTTTCTGCTCGCGATTCCCCCGGGCGCCTCGGCGTGGCGGAAGCGCTTGCTGGTGACCTATGGCGTGGGCGCGCTTGCTGCTTTGCTGCTGCTCCTGCCGGTGTTCTTCCCGCGCACTGAGCGACTCAAGGTGGCGATCCGGAACGGCAGCTCAGCGGTCGACCAGGATCAGGCATTTCGCGGACTCGGTGGTCCGCTGCGCTTCTGGCCGTCGTCCTCGCGAGCGCTGGTTCGCGGCATCGCTGCGCACGACCCGGATTACCTCGAGGCGATGCTCCTGACCGCGGGAC
>JBDSMX010000184.1:0-5048 GCA_039915645.1 Gemmatimonadales bacterium
CGCCCCCGGCTGGGTTGAGCGGGAGGTGAGTGGGCAGATAGAGACTGAACATGGTGCCCTGGCCCATCGCACTCGCCACCGTGATGTAGCCGTGATTCTGGGTCATGATCCCGAGCGTCGCCGCCAGCCCGAGGCCGGTGCCTTCACCGAGTTCCTTGGTCGTGAAGAAGGGCTCGAAGATCCGGCTCAGCGTCACGCTGTCCATGCCGTCGCCGGTGTCGCGCACCTGAATGACGGCATAGCGTCCAGCAGGAATCGTCCCGGCCACTGAATCCATCGGCTGGGCGAGGTCGGTCGGCGCGGTGGTGATACTGAGCACACCCCCAGGCGACATCGCCGCGGTCGCATTCAAGGTCAGGTTGACGAGGACCTGCGCCAGTTGCGACGGATCCACCCAGGCATGCAGTGAGCTGCTCCCGCGCACCGACAGCAGTTGCCCGTGGCCCAGACTCCGTCGCAACATCGGCTCGGCGTCGCGGACCGCCGCAAGCAGATCAACCGCTTCTGGCCGATGCACCGCACGACGACCGTAGGCGAGCAACTGCGCGGTCACCGTCGCGGCTCGGTTGGCGGCCTGCACAATCTGGCGCAGATCCGGCAGGCACGCCGCTGGCAACCGCGGGTCGTCGATCAGCACGGCGCCGAAGCCCAGCACGATCTGCAGCATGTTGTTCACTTCGTGCGCCACGCCCCCCGCCAGCGCACCAACGGTTTCCATGCGCTGCGCCTGCTGCAGCCGCTGTTCCATGAGCCTGGCCGTTTGCTGCGCGGCGAGGCGATCGCTGATATCCCGAATGACCAGCAGCACCGAGGGCTGGCCATGACCCATGAAGGCCACCGCCCGAACCTCCACCGGCAGGTCGACGCCATCGAGGCGATGTAGCGTGTCGCGGATCGGTTGCGCCACGGAGATGACGTCGGATGCCGAGTGCAGCTGTCCCTGAATCGCTTTGAGGTAGGGTGGGTCAAGGAGCGAATCGACGTGCCGTGCGAGGAGTTCCTCGGGGCGGGTCGCGCCGGCGAGTTCAGCGGCAGCGCGGTTGGCCATCACCACTTCACCCGCGGAATGCACCAGAATGCCATCAGGGGTGAGGTCCACCAGCCGATCGAACCATTCATCGCCAGGGAGTGCGATGCCGACGTCAGGACGTGCAACGGTGGCGGTCACGAATCGGGCGCGCGCGCGGTGGCACGGAAACGAGAGCCCGACTTGGTCACGTACTCCAGCCGCACGAGTCGGTCGAGGAGTTCCGGCATCAGGTCGGGGCCCAATCCTGTGGTCTGCGCAATCTCGGGCGAGTCGGTCGGTCCCGACGTGGTGATCGCTTCGAGGACCTGCATCTCAGAGGTGGTGAGTCCGGGAAACGTCTCCACCGGTGCCCGAAGTTGGCGGATCGGCGAACCCGAGGCGACCGCGTCGTAATGGCGCATGGTTTCGCGCAACTGGACTCCCGTGGCGGTGATCTCGTAGGCGCGGAAGTCCCGGCTGTGCTGACTGCCGCGCATCTTTACCACCACGAGGACCGTGCGGAGCTCGCCCTCGATCTCGACGTAGCGCATGCTGATGATGTCGTCGGTCAGGAAGGAGACCTGATAGCCGGTAAACTGCAGCGCGCTGGTGCCGTCCTTTCCGACGACCTCGACGGTGGAGAAGACGGTGACGCCGAGCGCCGTCAGCGCACCGATCAATCGGTAGAGTGATTCCCGGAAATCCTCCCGGAATGCCGGCGCCAGCGCCATCTCGAATCCCGAGAGCGAATCGATCACCACCCGGGTGGCGCCGATGGCTGCAACCGCACTGCGGATCTCCTCCAGGGTCTCGTCGACCGACAGATCGAGCGGGCGGAGGTAGATGATCCGCATCCGGTCGTCGCTGATCGCGCGTGGCAGGTCGACGTCCACGGCCCGCGCCCGGCTGAGATACGCCTCGGGGTGCTCCTCGAAGATGACGATGACGGCAGCCTCGCCCGCCTGCAGCCCGGCCGCGACAAAGCGGATCGCGAAGGTGGTCTTGCCGGTGCCGGTCGGGCCTGCGAGGACCACCGAATCTCCGGCCGGAATACCGCCACCCATCATCGCATCGAGGCCGACGATTCCAGTGGAGAGACGGGTGAGGCCGCGGGTCGGTGCATCGCCGCGCCGCGTCGGAATGCGGGGGAAGATCTGGATACCGTCGTGACTGAGCCGGATCGTGTGCAGCCCCGGCATCGGAGCAGAGCCGCGCGACTTCACCACCTGGAGTCTGCGCACGACCGAGTTGCGGTGGGTGGTCTGGGAGAGCCATAAGATCCCATCGGCCACGGTAAAGACGGGGTCGCCCAGCTCCTGGTCGGGGTATTCGCCAATCAGCAGCGTGGTGATCTCCCAGGTGGCCAGATGCAGTGAGAGCCGCTGGACGAACTGCTCGACGTACCCCTCAGGTGCCTCGGCGGCCTTGACCAGCGATCGGTAGGAATCCACCACCACAATGCCGGGACCGAGGCGCTCCACCTCTTGAGTGATACGGAAGAGCAGAGCGTCGAGGTCGCCGGTCAACGCCTCCTCACTCAGGTTGAGAAAATGCACACTCGAGCCGATCTGCGAGGCATCGAAGAAGCCGAAGAGCTGCTGGTAGCGCAGCATCTTGACCGAAGATTCTCCCAGCATCGTGATGTAGAGGCCGGGGCGCTTCGGGGTGGCGATGCCGAACATGCACTGCATGGCGAGGGTGGTCTTGCCGCTACCGGGGGCGCCCGCAATGAGATTGAACGAATACGCCGGCAATCCGCCACCGAGCACGTCGTTCAGCCCGGGGACGCCGGTGTTGAGCAGAACCAACGACGACGCAGGCGTCACAGGAATTTTGGGGGAGAGTTTCCTAGTCATCGGTACCTCTATGGATGGGGCCTTCTCCTTCACCCGGTCCCTCGCAGGACAAGGTGAGGAGATTGCCGGCCATCTGGGGACCTACCATGAGAGCGAGCAGGTCCACCATGGTCGCGAGCAGCGTGACGATCGCACTCTCCAAGGCGGCAGGCGCCGGGGGATCCTGTGCTGCAATGGGCGGTCCGGCATCGCCAATGAATGAGGTGATTGACTCGATCGCCGGATGCGCCCTCCGCATCAGGTGGAGCGACCGGTTGAGGAGCACATCGTAGCCGAGCTCGCCGATCCAGCGGCTCAGTCCGGCGCGCACGCGCAGACCGAGACGCTCGGCCGCTGCGGAGCCCGCGGTCGGCGTTCGGATTCCCAGTGTGGCCTGGCGCCACACTTGTTTGCCAATGACGATGCTGGCCATGCCGAGTGGGGGCTCGGCATCGTCGGTCGGAATAGGTGAGGCGGAGGAGCTGCGAGTCGACAATCGGGGGGCCTCGCACGGGTCGGGAGTCGTTCTACACAGAGCAACTGTATCGGAGCGTCCACGGCGCAACAATTGATCTTTCGAGGGGTGCGAGGGACCGGCTCCAAGGATGGAGAGGGCCGTAGGCTCATGTCCGAAATCGTCCGCCCCTCGTCCCATCCCCCCGTCGCGCAGGGCTTCCCGTTCCAGTAGACTCCGTCACTTCCTATACCCGGAGCCACTGGTGCTGCATTCAAAGGACGTACCCCTCCAGCAGTCCGCCCTCCTCGTTGTCGATGCCCAGGACTCCTTCAAGTTCGACGCGCCGAAGTGGGAGCGCCGCAACAACCACGCGTTCGAAGCAAATGTCGGCGCCCTCATTGATGCCCACCGCCAGGCCGGCCTCCCGGTGGCGTACTTCCTCCATACCGATGACGATCCGGGCTTCGAGAAGGATGGCCCACTCTACAAGCTGATGGACTTCATCGCGCCTCGTCCGGGCGAGCCGATCTTCCACAAGTCGACGCGCAACGTCTTCACCAGCACCGACCTGATTCCCTGGCTGCTCGCCAAGGGTGTGCGTCGCGTCGCGATCACCGGCATCCAGATGGAGCAATGCTGCGAGACGTCGACCCGTGTCGCCGCCGACCTCGGCTACGCCGTCGACTTCGTCATCGACGGTACGCTGACCTTTCCGATCACTAACTGGGATGTGCCGGGCGAGTTCCTCGACGTCGATGCCATCGAGGAGCGTACCATCTACGCGCTGCGCAAGCGGTTCGCCAGGATTGTGAAGACGAACGAACTGATCGCGGAACTCAAGGCCTCGTCCTGAGATGAAGCGCCGCGTCATCATCGTCCTCTTCGATGGCTGCGAACTGCTCGACTTCGGCGGACCGGGGCAGGCGCTCCACGAAGCGAGCCTGCACGGCGGCGAGTTCGAGACGATCTATGCGGCACCACAACCGAGCGTGTTGATCGAGCAGGGGCTCCGCATCAGCGATCTGCCGCCACTGCCCGAGCCGCGCGACTCCGATTGGATCATCGTGCCGGGGTACACTCCCGACGGCAAGCACGATCACGGCAAGATCGTCGAGTGGCTGCGGCGTGCGGCGACAACCGAGGCGCTCATTGCCTCGGTCTGCACCGGCACTTTCCTGCTGGGTCAGGCAGGGCTCATCGATGGCAAGCAGGTCACCACGCACTGGAAGCGGGTGACCGAGCTGCAAGCGCGATTCCCGCGCGCCAAGGTGATTGGTGATCGTCTCTTCGTACGCGACGGCAGAATCGTCTCTTCGGCTGGAATCGCCGCCGGGATCGATATGATGCTGGCGCTGATCGAGGAGGAGAACGGACCGGCAGTCGCATCGGATGTGGCGCGCGAGATGGTCGTCTATCTCCGGCGCGACGCCTCGCACCGGCAGGAGAGCGTCTACCTCGACTACCAGACGCACCTCAGCCCAAGCCTGCATCGGCTGCAGCAGTGGCTGATCGCCAATCCAGGCTCCACTGAGTCGGTCGCAGAGCTCGCCGAGATGGCGAACATGAGCACGCGCCATCTCTCGCGACTCTTTCGCAAGGCCACCGGGATCGGCATCCACGACTTCCGCACTCGGCTCCGGGTCGAGCGCGCGCGAGTGCTGGTCAACGATCCGTCGCTGACGCTCGAGGCGATCGCCACAGCATGCGGCTTTGCAGGAGCGCGCCAGTTGCGGCGGCAGTATCGCAG
>JBDSMX010000186.1:0-4027 GCA_039915645.1 Gemmatimonadales bacterium
CTTTCCGCGGCAACCTTGCCGGTGAGGGTGACCCTCCCCCTTCGGAGTACGGTCACGCGATCGGCGGCGGCAAAGACCTCGTCGAGCTTGTGGGTGATCAGCACCACCGCACCGCCACTATCGGCGAAGCGCCGGATGACCTGCAGCAACTCCTGCACTTCGCGCGGCGCCAACACCGCACTCGGCTCATCGAGCAGCAGCACCTTGGCGTCGGCAGCGAGCGCCTTGACGATCTCGAGTCGTTGCCGCAATTGCACCGAGAGCGATCCCGCGAGCGCGGCGGGATCGAGCGGCAACCCGGATTGCGCGATCGCGACTGCCGCTCGCCGTTCGGCGCGCTTGCCCGTGTCGGGCCAGCCGGCCGCGAGCGCGATATTCTCGCCCACGGAGAGGGAGGCGACCGAAGTGAAGTGCTGGTGCACCATTCCGATGCCGGCGGCACGCGCAGCGACGGGAGTCGCCGGGGCGACACCGCTGTCGGGGCGGATGAGTCCATAGGCGACGTGCATCAACGTGCTCTTGCCCGCGCCATTCTCGCCGAGCAGGGCGTGCACTTCACCGGCGGCAACATCGAAGGAGACGTTGTCGAGGGCGAGAGTATTGCCGAAGCGCTTGCTGATCCGCTCGAGCGAAAGGAGCGTCACATCCCCGTCGGATGATCGTGAAACACCGCGTGCAGGCCGAAGCGTTCGGCAAGGTGTTCCCCGAGCGCCTTCACCCCCACGGTCTCGGTAGCGTAGTGGCCGGCGTACAGCACGTTGATGCCGAACTCGAGGGCATCGAAGGTGGTGTGATGGGCGCCCTCACCGGTGATGAAGGTGTCGAGCCCGGCGTCAACCGCCGCCTCGATCCGGTTCCCTGCTGCGCCGGTGATGATCCCCACTCGCGTTGTCGTCTCGGGGCCACCGGGAATCAGGTGCACCCGACCGCCGAGCAATTCGGTGAGCCGGGTGGCCAGCGCGTCCCGCGACATGATGAGATGCCCCGCCGCACCGAAAGGCATGCCGCGATAGAGATCGAACGGCACCGGGTCGAGGATGCCCAGCATCCGCGCCAGGACGGCGTTGTTGCCGACCTCGACGTGGCTATCGAGCGGAATGTGCGCTGAGTAGACGGCGATGTCGTGATCGAGCAGGGTCTTGATCCGGCGATAGCGCCGATCGGTCACGGCGACGTTGCCATCCCAGAAGAGCCCGTGATGCACGATCAGCATGGTGCCGCGGTCGCATTCGGCGACGACCCGATCGATGGTTTGCTGCGACGCATCGACGGCCGTGACGAACGACGAGATCACGCCGCTGTTCTCGACCTGCAACCCGTTGAGCGCGACCTCCGCATCCGGAATGCTGTCGATGTCGAGAAACTCATCGAGGTATTCGAGCACTTCATCGAGTTGTGCGACTCTCATTGGGCCACCTGTCCGGCAACGATGAGGGTTCCGGCTGCGATCGAATCGGAGGCCGCTCGCACTCGCGCGGCGAGGCCGGCGGGCCAGTTGGGCTGCAGTGCAGTATTGGGAACGAAGCGAATGACGCCGCTGCCAACACCGAAGCTCTCGACGCGCGGCGTGAAGGTTCCGCCCTGAACTTCCCGACCGACCAGCAGGAACGCCCGCGGCAGATCGATCGCGGCCGAGGCCTCGACGCGATCAGGGGCGAGTGCGGACTGATCGGCGTTGGCGCCGTACACATTCACGCCGGGCGATTCCTTGGCCGCGGAAAACATCCCGAGCGCAGCCGCATCGGCGTTGTGGTGAATCTGGTCGACACCGAGACGGATCATCGCGAGTGCCGCTTCCTTCCCGGCGGCTGCATCGTCGAAGGTGTTGAGATACACCAGCCGGCTCTGCACATCGGGGCGGGTCGCCTTGGCGCCTTGCAGCCAGCCGTCGTAGCCGAGCTTGATCGGAGGGAGTTCGAGTCCGCCGATGAAGCCAATCTTGCCGCTGCGCGTGAGGGCGCCGGCCACCATGCCGCAGAGGTAGGTCGCCTCGTGAATCCGGAAGACCAGCGGCACCACATTCCCGACGACCCGCTGGCCGCTGGTGATCACGAAGATCGTCTTGGGAAAATCCTTGGCGACTCGTTCAGCGGCGTCCTGGAATTCGAAGCCGTGACCGAAGACCACTCGGTATCCCTGCGTCGCGTAACTCCGGAGCGCCTCTTCCTGTTCGGCCGGGGTGCGTGCTTCGATATGGGAGATCGATGCCTTGAGCGAATCGCGCAGCTGCTGCAGCCCCTGATAGGCGCCGGAGTTCCACGCGGCGTCGGCAATGCTGCCGGGCGTCACGAGGGCGACCTTCATGGCTTGGGCGGAATCGACGGGCGCGGGTGCAGGTGCTTTCCCGCTGCACGCGACAAGCGTCATGGTTGCAGCAATAATGATTGCTCGGCGCACAGACGCTCCCGCTGACGGTGGACTTTGAAAGCTACAGCGGTTCGGGGCAGGTGGCGCTTGCCATGGCGTTGCGTCGTGGGTGCCTCGTAGCAGCCTCGGAGGCGCCGCGCACTGCTGCCGGCGCCGTGCCTCGCGCGGCGCACAAAGCCGTTTCGGGACTCCGCCAGCTGCGGAGAGGCAGCCCACGGCGCAACGCCCGGGGAACGCTATCGCGGGCGAGGCTTCGCGCTCGCGAGCTTCACACCCGCCTCGAGCGAGGAGTAGATCCCCTTGGGGTTCCAGAAGAGGAACTCCTTGATCCCGAGATCGCTGGCTGCGCGGATCTGGGCCGCGATCTGCTCGGGGCCGTAATGGGTGGTGCGGTCGACCCAGGGTGCGTCAAAGGCCTGCAGGAACGGAAAGATCTTGCCTGGCTTCTTGCCGGCATCGATCAATGCCTGCCGACGCTTGAGCCCGAGCGTGAGCGAACCATGCACGGTCTTGTACGGGAAGGCGTTGGGGTGGTTGGCACCCTTCGGACCGTAGTAGTGCGACGGATACGCCATCGGGATCAGGATCGGGCTCGACTGAATCAGCTTCTCCCATTGCTGGTACACACCCGAGCCATCGGGCACGTGCATCGACCAGGCAAAGAGCGCCGCCGACATACCGATCCCTTTCGCATTCAACGCTTTCTCGGCTGCCTTGAGGAAGCCGGCGACTGCATCGCTCGGATCACCCGCTGGCCCCGGATAGACCTGCCGACCGATCTGACGTGACGGCTCCGGGGTGCGCACGTAGTCCCACATCACTTCATCAACGCCCTGCGCACCGGCGTCGAGCGCGATGGCGATGTTGTAGTTCCACGCGCCGGTGGATGTTGGGGAGAGCCAGGCATGACCACTCTGATTGCGCCAGAGTCCACCGCCCTTCTCGTTCTTGATGGCCCAATCCGGATGCGCTTCGGCGGCATTGCCGTCGTTGAACGTCACCGCACGTCCCATCACATAGAGCCCGGCCTTGTGCAACTCGCCGACGATCCACGTCAGGTCGGCGAGATGCTTCGCTCCGGTGCCGCTGGATGGACGAAAGGTGGTTCCTTCCTCGGTCTTGATGTCGATGACCCAGGTGTTGAGTCCGGCGCGCGAGGACATCGCCAGCAACTTCGCACGCGTTGCAGGTGTGCGCAGTGCGCCCATCGGCACATAGATGCCGTGGACGAATTCTGGTCGCGCAATTTTCGCGATCTGGGCCGGGAGCGATTGGGTTGCTGCAACCATCAGCGCAAGGAGGAGTGCGCGCATTGTCATCCTTCGAAAGGCTGTCCGAGAATCAGTTCGAGGACCCGGGCGAGATCGTCATTGGAATAGTACGAGATCGCCAGCAGGCCACGGCCGCGCCGCTTTGCTGTGAGCCGCACGTCAGTACCAAGACGCTTGCGCAGGGCATCCTCCACACGTCGGGCATCGGCGCTCGCCGGCTTCTGGGCCGCTGGCTTCTTCATCATCTTGCCGCGCGACTTCTCCGGCGACTCGCCGCGAACCAGCGCCTCGACCTCGCGCACCGACCAATTGTGGCTGACGATCTCGCGGGCGACCCGGGTCATCTCGGCCGGATCGTCGAGCGCGAGCAGCGCCCGGCCATGCCCTTC
>JBDSMX010000039.1:0-3849 GCA_039915645.1 Gemmatimonadales bacterium
GGGTGCTTCTCCCTGCAGGGTACGATGCGCCGGAGAACAAGAGTCGCCGGTATGGCGTGCTCTATCTCGCCGATGGGCAGAATCTCTTCGATCCCGCCACCTCGGTATTTGCTCCGCGGGAATGGCATGTCGATGAGATCGTCGCCCGGCTGGTGGAGACGGGGAAGATTCCGCCGATGATCGTGGTCGGGGTCGACAATTCCGGTCGTACCGCCCGAGCGCACGAATACCTCCCCTACCCTGACGAGCTGGCGAAGTCCGAGCCGGGATACGAGCCAGCGCCACAAGGAAAGCGGTATCCGGAATTTCTCATCGATGAAGTGCTGCCATTCATCAACGCGCACTATCGGACGCTGCGTGACCCGGCACACACGGGTATCGGCGGGTCATCATACGGCGGGTTGATCAGCAGTTACGTCGTCACTGCGCGCCCGGGGGTCTTCGGCCGGTTGCTGTCCGAGAGCGCGACCTACCGCGGCTATCGCTATGAGGATGCCCGGAGTGTCACCAAGTGGCCGGAGCGGATCGTGCTCGGGATCGGCACCAACGAGGATTCCCGGCCGGGCTGTCAGCCGGGCCCGATCCCCACGCTGGCGGATTCGGCGCGACTCGACGATATGGTGCTCGGTGTCCTCACCATGGACCGCTTCCTTCGGCATGCGGGTCTCGATGCATCACGGCTGAGGCTGGTGGTCGTTCCGTGCGGAACCCACACGGCCGATGCCTGGGCCGCCCGACTTCCCGAAGCGCTGACCTTTCTCTTCGGGCCCTGAGTCGGTCTTTTCGCCTTACATTTCCGGATGCCCAATTTACAGATCGTTGGCACCG
The DNA here is from genome assembly GCA_039915645.1 of Gemmatimonadales bacterium. GTDB lineage: Bacteria > Gemmatimonadota > Gemmatimonadetes > Gemmatimonadales > GWC2-71-9 > Palsa-1233. The sequence continues at coordinate 829 of JBDSMX010000039.1, forward strand.
GCCATTACGTGCCGGAGCGGATCGTCACCAATGACGACCTCTCCGCCATCATGGACACCTCCGACGAATGGATCAGCCAGCGGACCGGGATCAAGGAGCGCCACTGGGTCCGTGAGGGAGAAACGGGAGTCGGCCTCGCGACCCGCGCAGTGGAGCAGGCCCTCGAGATGGCCGGCCTCACGGTGGCCGACATCGATGCCATCATCTACGCCACCTCGACCGCCGATCACTTTGCGCCCGGCAACGGCGTCCTGCTGCAGCACGCGATGGGGTTCGGCAACATCCCGGCCTTCGACCTGCGGGCGCAGTGTTCGGGATTTGTCTATTCGCTGTCGATGGCGGATGCCTTCATCAAGGCCGGGACCTTCCGCAGCATCCTCATTGTAGGACAAGAGATCCAGTCGACCGCCCTCGATGTGTCTTCGGCCGGACGTGACTCGGCGGTGATCTTCGCCGATGGCGCCGGTGCGGTGATCGTTCGCGCCGTCGCGGAAAGCGATGCGTCGGCGGTGCTCGCGATCGACCTCCACGGCGACGGCGGCTTCGCGCGCGAGCTCTGGGTCGATGCCCCGGGGGCGATCTACCATCCGCGCGTCCAGCACGCGCATGTCGGGGCGCAGGCGTTCCTGCAGATGAATGGTCGCGAGGTCTTCCGTCACGCCACTACCCGGATGCCGGAATCGGTGCGGGCGGCGCTGGCCAAGGCCGATGTGGCGACCAGCGATCTCACCCTGCTCATTCCTCACCAGGCCAACCTGCGGATCTCGGAACTCGTGCAGCGGTCGCTTGAGCTGCGCGACGATCAGGTCTACAACAACATCCAGCGCTTCGGGAATACCACGGCAGCCACGATTCCGATTGCGCTCGACGAGTGCGTCCGGGCCGGCCGACTCAAGCGCGGCGACCTGCTCGCGATCACCGCCTTCGGCTCGGGGTTCCTCTGGGGGAGTGCGGTCATTCGCTGGTGAGGAGTCTCCTCCTCAGACACTGAGGAGGCCGGGATGAAACCGGATTCACCGCTGTTGCGTACTGAAACATGTCTCATTCGGAGGACTTCCCGTGTTCGCAGCAATGTTTGGCCTGGTCTCGCTGGTGATCACCGCGGCCGCCGGCCTCTTCATGTTCGGCCTGGCCCGCGAATTCGTTCGCAACAAGCTCCGCTTCGTCGATGCCGTGAAGAGTCCGATCGCCCCGTGGATGGCGGGCTTCGCGGTCCTGATCGTGGCCGCGCCGATCGCCGCCCTCCTGCCTCTGGTGACCGGCTTCACCGCCGCGATCGCCGGGCTGGCGACTGGACTCGGCACCGCGAGCGGGGTGAAGGCGCTCAAGCGCGGCGAGTAACCCGGCGCCCACAACCGGGGCGTCTGCGGGCAGGGTGGGCGAGAGTTACTTTCTCCCCTATGACAACGATTCAGTGCGTTCGCTGTGGCCGGGATGCCGAACGGCAAGCCTTCAAGCCGTTCAACAACGATCTGGGCCAGCGGATCTACGATACCATCTGCCGTGACTGCTGGGCCGAATGGCTCAAGACCCAGCAGCAGCTGATCAATCACTACGCCCTGGTGCCGCACCAGCCCAAGGCGAAGGAATTTCTTCTCCGCAATCTCGAGCAGTTTCTCTTCGGCACCGGCGCGGCAGACGCCGTGCCGTAACTCCGCATTTCCACCGGGGGCAAGATCATGGTCAGCAGCTCAAGCGCGACGATGATGGACGATGCCGCAGCACGCCGCGAGGGCGTGATTACCGGATTGCTCGGCGCGTTGGTGGTCGCCGTATTCTACCTCGCGGTCGACATCGCGCGGGGCAGACCGCTGATGACACCCACGGTCCTCGGCGAAGTCTTCGTGATGCGACAGGCCCCACCGATTGCGACATCGCCCGACATGCTGGCGATCGCGCTCTACACCGTCGTCCACCTCATCGCCTTCACCGCGTTCGGTCTCTTCCTCACCGCGCTGGCACGTCGTGCCGAAGCGAGCGGATTGATGCGCTACGCCATCGTGCAGCTGCTGGTGGTATTCGAGTTGTTCTTCTATGGACTGGTGCAGGTGGGTGCGGAGACGGCCGCCGGAATGTTTCCGCTGTGGAGCGTGCTCGCAGCCAATACCCTCGCGGCCGTGGTGATGTGCTCGTGGCTCTGGCGTCGGCACCCCGCCATCGGGCGCGCATTTGCTGGGAGTCCACTCGGGGCGGCGGATACGGCGGGAGGGTAGGGGCGGGGCATGCCCCGCCCCCACACGGCGCTCACCACTTCAGCCCCAGCTTGAAGCCGGCGTCCACGGCTGGTCCGGCGGGCATCAGATCCTCGGTCATGCCGATCTGCAGTTCGGGCCAATTCTTCTTGAACTTCACGAGGCCACCGAAGTCGAGCGTCACTTCCGCGTTGTCGATGGCGTTGAAGCCGGTGTTTTTCCAACTCGGCGATTGCACCCACACCGTAGCGAAGAGTGCCTGGCGTCCCGAGAAGCGCCAGCGGGACGCGAGTTGCGCACCGAGGAAGGTGCTGCGCTGGAAGGCCGTCTGGCTGCCATGTGTCGGCGTCCATCCGGCGGAGGCGCCGCCCTCCACGACAAAGCGTGAGTTGTCGGTCCAGCGGGAGGTGAACTGCAAGGCGGTCCCGACAACATCGCGTCCCCATCCTTCGGCGCCGGCAGTCGGCAGTGTGACTGTCGCGACGAGCTGACTCTTCCCGAGGCGAAGGCCGGCACCGAGACGGGCATCACCGATGAAGGTGCCCGGCCGTTCGTGAACGATGTGCTGGCCATCGGGAAGATCGTATTCCCAGGTGAAGCGATTCTCGGTGCGCTTGTTGCGCGCCGGCACCTTGAGACCGATCAGGTCGTGATACCAGTTCAGGAAGCCATCCATGAAACCGGCATAGCCACCTCGAATCGCGACGTTGCCAAGCACAAAGACGCGAGGCGAGAGATCGTGCGTCAGCCAGATGTCGCCGGAGAGCGTTTCGGCGTCGAAGTTGTACGTGCGTCCGCTCGGCGCGACGGTGACCTCGACCGCATTGGC
>JBDSMX010000042.1:0-8362 GCA_039915645.1 Gemmatimonadales bacterium
TACGTCGCCGTGCTGCTCTATGGCGACGACGGGGCGGGCTTCGTGCGCTCGCTTGGCGGGATTCACTGGAGCTGGGTGCTGGTCGGGGTGGCCCTCGCCTCGATGGACTGGCTGGGTGGCGGACTGCGGCTCTGGATCCTGGCGCGGGAGGTCCACGAGCGGCCGCCTTTCTGGGGGATGGTGATCGCCGGCGGCATGGGCGCCTGGGGTGCCTACGTGACCCCGCTGCAGGCCGGTGCCTCGCCGATGATGGTCTATGCGATGAAGCGTGCCGGCGTGCCCGTGGCCAAGGCGATGACGATCACACTGATGTCGTTCATTGCGACGGTGATCTTCTTTGCGCTCAGCGGCCCGCTCGCCCTCGTGCTCGGTGCCGGCAAGTCGCTCGGCGGTCGCGGTGATGTGCTCGGTCTCTCCCTGCTCGATCTATTCAAGGGGAGCATGGGCATCTTCGCGTTCCTCGGCGTGCTACTCCTCGTGGTGCTGATCGCGCCGAAGTTCATCTCGGCACTGGTGCATCGACTGGCGGGCGCCCTCGGTAACCGGAGTGCGCGCGTTGCGGCCCGACTCGGGTCGCTGCACGCCGGTATCGATACCGCCCACGCAAGCATGAAGACGTTCAATACGCCGCGCGGCTGGCTGGCGCTCTTCTGGGCAACGATCGTCTCGGGTCCGAGTCACGCCAACAAGTTGCTGGCAGGATATGTCGCGCTTCGCGTCGTGGGGATCGAGGCGCAGTTTGTCGACGTGCTGCTGCTGCAGACCCTGATCACCTTCCTGCTCTACTTCGCCCCCACGCCAGGTGCATCGGGCATCGCCGAGGTCTTGTCGGCGGCGGTGATGTCGCTCTACCTGCCGCGTGAACTCACGCCACTCTACACCCTCGTGTGGCGCTGCATCCTGAGCTGGTTCACCATCGCCTTCGGCTTCATGGTCTTCTCGGCCTGGGTCCGCAGCGGTGTGAAGGAGATCGAGGTCGAATCGACGTGAGCGGGGTCGCGACCGACGAACCGGTTCTCGGAGCCGCCGATCCCCAGCTGGGTCGGCGGCTCCTCGGCTACGTGCGTCCCTACCGCGCGGGAGTTGCCGCCGCGGTAGGACTGCTGCTGGTCGATGCGGCGCTTGCCCTGGTCAGCCCGACGCTCACCCGCCGGGCACTCGATGTGGCGATTCCCACCAAGGACAGCGCGATGCTGCTGACGCTTGGCGGGATCTTCCTCGCCTCGCTGCTGGTGGGCTTTGCCGCCGAGTATGTCCAGACGGTGGTCACGACCTGGGTCGGCCAGCGAGTGATGTCCGACTTGCGGCGCCAGGTCTTCGAGAAGCTGCAGCGGCTCAATATCTCCTTCTTCGACCATCAGCCTGTCGGCAGGCTGGTGACGCGCGTCACCTCCGATGTCGAGACGCTCAACGAGCTCTTCACTTCCGGCGTCGTCACTGTGATCGGAGATGTTGCAACCCTGCTCGCCATCAGCGGGATGATGCTCGCGATCAACTGGCGGATGGCTCTCGTCGCCTTTGCCGTGCTGCCGTTGATGGGGATTGTGGTGACCATCTTCCGGAACTCGATGCGTGAGGCCTTCCGCGATATTCGCGGCGCGGTTGCCCGGATGAACGGCTTCCTGCAGGAGCACCTCTCCGGCGTGCGCGTGGTGCAGCTCTTTGATCGCGAGGCGGCGATCGGCGAGGCATTCGCCGAGACCAACCGGGCGCACCGTGACGCCCAGCTTCGCTCGATCCACCTCTATGCCCTCTTCTTCCCGGTCGTCGAAGTCCTGACGGCTACGGCGGTGGCGCTGTTGCTCTGGTACGGCGGACTGCGGTCGATCGGCGGCGTCCTGACCGTTGGCACGCTTGCCGCATTCATCCAGCTGGTGCGTCGCTTCTTCCAGCCATTGCAGGACCTCTCGGAGAAGTTCAATCTGTTGCAGGCCGCGATGGCCAGCGGCGAGCGCCTCTTCCGCCTGCTCGACACACCGGTCGACGTCCCCGAGCCGGCGCATCCCGTGGGCTTCCCGGTGCCGCCCCGCGGTGAAGTGGTGTTCGAGGATGTCTGGTTCCGCTATTCCGATGACGCATCCTTCGCGCTTTCGGGGGTGTCATTCCGGGTCGCGCCGGGAGAGACCGTGGCCCTGGTGGGGCACACCGGCGCGGGCAAGAGCACGGTCCTCTCCCTCTTGCTGCGGTTCTACGCACCGACTCGCGGCCGCATTCTCGTCGATGGCGTGGACATTGCCGAAGTCGACACCGGAGAGTTGCGGCGTCGGATCGGTTTTGTGCCCCAGGACCTCTTCCTCTTTCGTGGGGATCTGGAGCGGAACCTGCGACTCGATCGTGAGCTCGAGCCGGCGGCAGTGCAGGGGGCGCTGGCCGCGGTCGGGGCCGATGGACTGATTGGTCGGCTCCCCGGCGGCCTTGCTCATGTCGTGGCCGAACGTGGCCGATCATTGTCGGTGGGCGAGCGACAGCTGTTGTCGTTTGCGCGGGCACTGGCGGGCTCGCCGACGATCCTGGTGCTCGATGAGGCCACCAGTGCGGTCGATCCCGAGTCCGAAGCGAAGATCCAGGCGGCGCTCGCGACCTTGCGGCAGGGCAGGACCGCGCTGGTGGTCGCGCATCGTCTCGGGACGGTGCTCGATGCCGATCGGATCCTGGTTTTCCACCACGGCGAGCTGCGGGAGATGGGGTCCCACGCCGAGCTGATGGCGGCGCGGGGGCTGTATGAACGGCTCGTCCGGCTGCAACGAGGGGAGGTCCCGCGAAAGGGCGTCGGCTGATTTCGCTTGCCCCCCTCCCCGGGCGTCGGATAGCTTTCCCGACCCCCAACCGATCAACCCTGGATGATGGAGTCCACCCTGGACGGATTACTGCTGCGCGACCCCAGCTCTGGCATGCTGGTGCCGGCGATGGGGGATGAGGCAGGACCCGTGCTGGCAGTGCTTTTCGTCCGATCGGGCGTCGGCGGGGTCGACCGTTTTCCGGTGCGGGCCACCACGGCCCGGCTCGGTCGTGCGCCCGACAACGACGTGGTGCTGGTGGCGCCCTCTGTGGCCCTCGAGCACGCCGAATTGCGGCTGAGGGGTGGTCTCTGGTCGCTTCGTGACCTTGGCGCGTCTGGTGGGTCACTGGTGGACGGCGCGGGGGTCGCAGGGGCGGCGTTGCTTGCCCCCGGCTCCGAGATCCAGCTGGGAGAGGTTCGCCTGGCGTTCGACCCGCAGGATCGCTGGGATGATTCACCGGTCGAGATGGCCGAAGTAGTCGAGGCGGCGGCGCCTGCGGTCGAGCTGGTCGAGCCTGCTGAACCAGTGGTCGACCTCGACCCATCGCGATTCGTCGACGATGACGAGCCGACCGACCGCACCCGGCGGTTCCGGGAGGCATCGACGCCGTTCCTGGTCATGCCCGAGTCCGAAGCACCTTCTCGTCGCGTATGGTTCATTGCGGCCGTTGCCGTGGTCGCCATCATCGCCATCGCCTACTTCCTTCTCCAGGCCCGCTGAATGCGCTTTTCCTGCGCCGCCCGAACCGATGTCGGGGTCGTCCGCTCCGGGAATGAAGACAGCTACATGATGGCGAGCGACCGCGGGCTCTTCGTGGTCGCCGACGGCATGGGTGGTCACGCCGCCGGCGAGGTCGCCAGTGAGATGGCGACCAGGCTGGTATCGGAAGAGTTCCGCCCCGCGCGCGGCATGAGCGACGACGAGTTGATGGCCCAGATGGTGGGCGCCATTCGAGCAGCGAACGCGGCGATCTTCCGGCGGACCCTGCAGGAGCACGACAAGCGCGGAATGGGCACCACGGCCACCGTGCTCAATCTGCTGCCGCGTCGCTACCTCATCGGCCAGGTCGGCGACTCGCGCGCCTACCTGCTGCGTGGCGATACCCTGACCCAGCTCACCAAGGATCACAGCTACGTGCAGGAGCAGGTCGATGCCGGCCGGCTCACGCCGGAAGATGCGCGGATCCACCCGTACGCCAACGTGATCACGCGTTGCGTGGGTTCCAGCGGAGATGTCGTGCCCGACCTCTACTTCGGAACTCTCGAAGCGGGCGACCTGATCCTGCTCGCCTCCGATGGGCTCACCGGCATGCTCGATGACGAGGACGTGGCCGAGACAATGCGGAGCGAGCTGCCGCTCGAAGAGATGGTCGACAAGCTGATTGCCGACGCCAACCATCGCGGCGGGCTCGACAACATCACCTGTATCCTCGTGCGCATCGAGGAAGTGTCGCCGCCCACGGGCGAAATGCCGACCATGCGGGGGTAGCACCACCCGGGGTCGCTCCTGCGGCCCCGATGTTGAATTTCCCACACTTCTGCGAACCTGGAAGTAGACTCTGCGATCCCTCTCGCGCAGAGCGCATTGTGCATCGACCCCCGCTCCGACGACGCCTCACCCTCGCGACCCTGCCGCTGCTGGCCGGTGCGTTGATCGCAGCATTCCATTACCCGCCTTCACCCGAGAGCGCGCTCGTCGCCGTCGTGAAAGCGTATCTCGCCCTCGGCGCACCGCCCGGCTGGGACGCGCTCGACAAACTTCCCGGGGTCAGGTGGGCCCCGCTGCCAGCCACAGCGCTGCAGAACTGCCTCCCCGACGGAGGCTGCTTCGCGCGCCAGGGGAGTGCAGCGGTGGCGGGTCGAACCATCGCGGTGGTCGCCACCGGCGCTCGCTCGATGGCGACGCATCTCTACCTCCGAAATGCTGGCATGCCATTCGGAGAGGCCGCCGTCGTCGCCGCACTGAAGGAAGCCTCGCTGGCTCCGACCCTGGCGCGATGCCCCGTGACGACAGGACGTGGCGGGACCAACTGGTATCGCCTCGCCACGCCGGGATACATCTCTGTTCAAGCGGCGACATCGGTTCGTCCGACCGAAGGGTTCGTCGTTGGTCACGGCGACGAGCTGCCCCGACTGCAACCCGATCAACTCGTGCTCTACAGCGAACAGTGCGGCGACGGCGCCGAGCGGAAGGCGGTATCGACCGCGAAGCCGCACGAGCTGCTGGCGCAATCAGTGGTCGCGTTGCTCGCGCCGGCCGGTCCTGCAGGGTACAGCTGGATGACGCTGCCAACGTTGTTGCCCGGGATTGCCTGGAACGGCCGCGCCCCCAAGCCGGTTGATGGCGCACTGAGCCTGAGCGGCATGGTGAAGCTCGCCGGCCGCGAGTTCTCGGTGGTGGCGAGCGGCAGTGCGTCGGAGGTAAAGGCAATCACCTTCGATGAGTTGGGTTTGCACCCGCGCGGCGAGCATATGCTGGGCGTGGTCTACCAGAAGGGAATTGCCGTGCAGCTGGTGCGTTGCGGACCGGTCTACACCGAGTCGACCAACAACTGGTATTCACTCGTGAGCCCACGGACCCGACCGGCCAACATCCGGCAGTCGATCCGCTATGATGGCAATCAGGTTCAGGATGCCTATGTCCTTCGTCTCGACGGCACACTACCGGCGCGCGATCCGCGTGACAGGAATCCCGGCTCAGCCGGCTGTTGAAGGAGAAAGGGTCAGAGCTCGAGGTCGGAGAGCAGAAAGAGACGACCGTCCGTTTTCTGCACCACAACCCGGCGGCCGTCGGGCGAGAGTCGTACCTTGGTTGGCACCTTGACCGAGAGAAAGGTGCGGAGGACCGTGGCCTGACCATTGGCGAGCGACACCCGCCAGAGCGTGCTCGCACCGATCCCGTTGCTCCCTCCATCCTGCGTCACCGCCACGCATACTTGCTGCTGACAACTCACCGATGAGATGACCCCTGACGGAAGCGTCGCAACGATCCGCTCAGCGAGGCCGTTCGACGGCAAGGAGACGATCGTCCGGCCGGCGCGGGCGTAGACTATGCTGTTGCCATCCTCGGCCGCGACGAAGCCGATGATCCCCGCGGTGCCGGGAAGGATTGTCAACGTCGTGGTGTCTCGGGTGATGACGCCGCGCGCGATGCCGAACGGCGTCAGCAGGGAATCAGGGCGGAGATAGTAGGCGCGCGCGATGAAGGCATCCTGCCCTGCCCATTGCACATCGGTGAGCCAGTTGACCTGGTCCTCGCTCACGGTAGGGTGGCCGTTGTCGTCGCGGTAGAGCCGCAACAAGTGGCGGCGTTCACCATACGGTGCGTGTCTGGAACCGAGCCAGAGCTCGGCCTCGGTGGCGACGGGAAAGAAGAAGTCCGGCGGCTGGCTGCTCTCGACATAGAGCAACTCGCCGTACGGACCGATAGAGGCGGTGACGAAGACGTCGTTCGAATCCCGGAAATGGCTGAGGCGTCGGTCACAGAACTGCCAGGTCATGCTCCCGCCGTCCCGCGGAATCAAGCCGAGGCAATTGTCGAGCGGATCCTTGCGACCGCGCCCGACCAGCAACGGGAGATCGTATTTTTCATCCGGTCGGGAGGTGAATACCAGGATCCCGGCGCCGTCGCCGGCCCAGTCCAGCATCGCAGTGCCGTTGACGGTGAGCTGCCCATCCGGCGTGAACGGACCTTCGGCGCGGCCGGAAGAGCCCACGAACGGTTCGGAATGCCCACAGGCGACGAGTGCCAACAGGATCAGGAGCGACGATCGCATCAGCGCCTCGGCAAGTCAGGGTTGGCTGAGCAACTCGCGGGGAAGTGCGTCCAGTCGGCGCGGTTCACTGGTAAAGATCCGCAGCCGTCGCGCGGTCCGATAGAGTTCGTCGGCGACATGCGGCAGGCCGAGTTGTCCCGCGCGACCCTCATCGGTGAGCCGCTCCACTGCGCCGCTCCGGGTCAGCAGCGGCAGATCAACCTCGAGCATGTTGGCACGCTCGGGGAAGTCGATCAGAGCTCCCCCGCGTTCCAGCCCCAGAGACTCGGCCAGCGCATCTTCGGTCACTTGGAGGCGCGCCGGATCGTCCCAGAGCCACGACGGGAGATCTTCGGGCACGGCGGTGGCGGGGAGGTCGAGGGCCCGCTTGTAGAGGCGACGCTCATGCACGCCGCGGGCGAGTCCGGTCGGGTCATGCTCCAGCAGGAGCGTTGTGAGGGTGCCGTCAGTGGCGTCGGCCACCACGCCCGCATCGATGGCGCCGGTCGCGACCGTGGCGCGCACTGCCCGCTTGAACATGCAGGTGGCCGAGCGCACCGCATGGTGCCAGTAGACGTTGCGGTACATCTGGTACTTGGCAAAGAGCAGCGACTCGAGCGCGCTGGTCCCCTTTTCCTGGACACCGACTTCGCGCGTGCCGCTGCCATCATCGAGCAGCGAGATCGACGCCAGCAGGCGATCGACATCGACCTGTCCGTACGGCACGCCACACATTCGGGCATCGCGACTGAGATAATCGATCTTGTCGAGGTCGATTGATCCCGAGATCAGACCGCCGAGCGGCGAGCTGCTGGTGCCCTGGATCAGCGCGGCGATCGCATCGATGAGCGTCTCGCCTCCAATCTCCCGCAAGACCTCACCGAGTTCACCGGTCCGCAGCCGCGCCGCACCAAGCGTCTCGTGATGGGTGAAGCCCGCTTCTTCGAGGGCGTGCGAGAAGGGATAGTGGCCGATGTCGTGAAGCAGCGCCGCGAGCCGCACGGCGAGTCGCTCTTCCTCACCGATACCGTCGAGATCACCGCGCTCGTTGAGCGAGGCCAGTGCTCGGCGGGTAAGGTGGTAGGCGCCGAGCGCATGCTCGAAGCGCGAATGGGTGGCGCCGGGATAGACCAGAAAGGCGTGGCCGAGCTGGCGCACGTGCCGGAGACGTTGCACCGTGGGAGTATCGAGTGCCGCGACCGCTGCCGGCTCGAGCCGGATGTTGTCCCACAGCGGATCGCGGATGATCTCGGGAGCGGAGCCTAGGCGCACAGGACACTCGAGAAGCGAGAAGCGAGAGGCGAGAAGCGAGAAGCGATCACGCCTCGGCTGCGAGCCGCCACTGCTCGGGTGAACGCCAGAGCGCCGAGAGAATCAGCTCGCGCATCCACATGAACTCCTGCGGCAGGCGATCGTAGAGCTTCTCGAAGAGCTCGCGATGCGAGAGCAGTTCCGACTTCCACTGCTCGCGATCGACCTCCATCAACGCATTGAAGGTCTCCTTGGAGAAGGACATTCCATCCCAGCGGAGATCTTCGTAGCGCGGCATCCAGCCAATCGGCGATTCGATGCCGCTCGCCCGTCCGCGCACGCGTCCGACGACCCACTCGAGCACTCGCATGTTCTGCGAGTATCCCGGCCAGATGAACTTGCCGTCGGCATCCTTGCGGAACCAGTTGACGCAGAAGACGCGGGGCGGTTCGCTCAGGCCGCGACCCATCTGCAGCCAATGGTTGAAGTAGTCGCCCATGTGATAGCCGCAGAACGGCAGCATCGCGAACGGGTCGCGCCGGACCTGGCCCGTGGCGCCGGCCGCGGCAGCGGTGGT
>JBDSMX010000193.1:0-4221 GCA_039915645.1 Gemmatimonadales bacterium
CCGACGGCGACATCAAGTCTGAGACCGACCACGGTTCTGGCCGGCCACGAGGTGGATTGGTCATCACTGCCGAAGCTACTGGCCGAAGTCGCCAGTGCGCAACTCTCGCTACTTCAGGAAGAGCATCTCCCGGTAGGTCGGAAGGGGCCAGAGGTCGGCCGCGACCCGCGGCTCCAGGGCATCGACCGCGATGCGGAGCGCGGCCATCGCCGGGCGGACCGTGTCCCGAATGTAGAGCGCGTGCTTCATCAGGTCGTGACCGTCAAAGGTCGACACCTTTTCCAGCGCATCCGTGCTTTCCCTGATCACCCCCACCATCTTCGCGATCCGCTCGAGCTCGGCCACCGTGTCGTCACAATCCACGCCGGCGCCCTCGGTGGCCGTGATGGTTTCGGCAAGGAGCTTCTGGTGGCGCAGGCCAGCCGGGAGGATCTGGGTGCGGGCGATGCTCACCATCGTCTCCGCCTCGATCACCAGCTGCTTGACGTACTTCTCCACCGCGATGTGGTGCCGCGAATCAACCTCGGACTTGGTCAGCACGCCGTACTTTTTGAAGAGCTCGACCGTCTTCTTGCTCTTCAATACCGGGAATGCATCGACCGATTCGCGGAAATGCGGCAGGCCGCGGCGTTCCGCCTCGTCGTGCCAGTCAGGCGAGTAACCGTCGCCGTCGAACACCACCCGCTTGTGCTGCTTGAGGAGTCGCTTGAGCACCGTCAACACTGCCGATTGCACCTTGGCTGGCGTTGGGTTGCTCCCCGCCGCCTTCTCCAGGTCGGTCGCCACCACGTCGAGCGACTCGGCGACGATCGTGTTGAGCACCGTGTTGGGCCACGCCACCGACGCGGTCGAGCCCACCGCGCGGAACTCGAACTTGTTGCCGGTGAAGGCGAACGGCGACGTACGGTTGCGGTCGCCGGAGTGCCGCGGAATCTGCGGCATCGTCAAGGCACCAAGGTCGATCGTGCCGCCCTTGAGCGTGCGGTTGGGAAGCCCCTGTTCGACCTGCGAAAGGATGTCGGAAAGCATGTCGCCGAGGAAAATGGAGATGATGGCGGGCGGCGCCTCGTTGGCGCCGAGGCGGTGATCGTTGCCCGCGGCGGCAATCGACGCACGAATGAGGTCGGCATGCAGGTCGACGGCGCGGATCACGGTGCAGAGGAAGACCAGGAACTGCATGTTCGTGTGGGTGTCGTCCTGCGGATCGAGCAGGTTCACGCCGTCGTCGGTTGCCATCGACCAGTTGTTGTGCTTCCCGCTCCCGTTCACGCCGGCAAACGGCTTCTCGTGCAGCAGCGCCTTGAGGCCATGACGGTCGGCCACGCGGCGGAGAATCTCCATCAGCACCATCTGGTGGTCGGATGCGATGTGCGAAATCTCGAAAAGCGGCGCGATCTCGTACTGCCCCGGCGCCACCTCATTGTGGCGGGTCTTCACCGGCACACCCACCCGGAAGAGCTCCTCCTCGCAGTCGGCCATGAACGCCAGCACCCGCGCCGGGATTGCACCGAAATAGTGATCTTCGAGCTGTTGACCCTTCGGCGGACGGGCGCCGAAGAGGGTGCGCTCGCAGGTCACCAGGTCGGGGCGCTGGTAGAAGAGCTCGCGATCGACGAGGAAGTATTCCTGCTCGGGGCCGACGGTCGTGATGACCCGCGAGACGCCGGTGTCGGTGCCGAAGAACTTCAGGATCCGCATCGCCTGCTTGGAAAGCGCCTCCATCGAGCGCAGCAGCGGGATCTTGGTGTCGAGCGCCTCGCCGGTCCAGGAGACGAAACCGGTCGGAATGCAAAGGGTGGTCGCCTTGCCGTTGCGATTGAGGAAGGCCGGCGACGTCGGGTCCCAGGCGGTGTAGCCGCGGGCCTCGAAAGTCGCCCGCAGTCCGCCCGAGGGAAACGACGACGCATCGGGCTCGCCCTGAGTCAGGTCGGTGCCGGAGAAGTTGTAGATCACGCCACCCATCCCGTCGGGTGACACGAGTGAGTCGTGCTTCTCGGCGGTGAGCCCGGTCAGCGGCTGGAACCAGTGGGTGAAGTGGGTCGCCCCGCGCTCGACCGCCCAGTCCTTCATGGTGGCGGCGACGATGTCGGCAATCTTCGGATCGAGCAGCTCGCCGTGATCGATGGTCCGGAGCAACGACTTGTAGACCGCCTTCGGCAGCCGCTTCTGCATCACGGAGCGGGAGAAGGTGTCGGTGCCGAAGAGTTCGTCGACGCGTTCGGTTGGGATGTGGGACACGGGGGGATCCTTGATGCAAAGGATGATGGATGATGGATCATGGAGGATGGATGATCGATGGGCACAACTTAGGGGGCTTGATCGCCGTGGCAAGGCTTAGTTATGCGTCTAACTAAATGTCGATTGGACGCTACAGTAAGGCGCTTTCAGGCTGCTGGCGCCATGGCGCCACATTTAATTATGCAGCTAACTAATACATTGGTCCCGGCGGCACCCTCGCGCGCGGCCTATCCATCATCCATCATCCATCATCCATCATCACTGCGGTTCAGTAAGGTCCCCGCTCCTCGCGGCGATCTCTCCTTGTGACTGACCCCCTGCGCCCTTCGGGAGCCCCCCTCCCCTCGCCGATTGCCCTGAGACAGGGCGATCCGGCGGCGATTGCTGCGGTTTATCGCGATCACGCCCCCGGGCTGCTGCGGACCCTGACCGCGATGCTGGGGGAGCGGAGCGAGGCCGAGGATGTGGTACACGACCTTTTCGTGGGGCTGCCCGAGGCGATGGGGCGCTACCAGGAGCGGGGGCAGTTCGGTGGCTGGCTGCACCGGATCGCGGTGCGGATGGCAATATCGAAGCTCCGGCGACGGGGTCGCCGTGGCGAGGTCGCGATTGAGGCCGCCGACGGGATAGGCAGTCGCGCCACCGGCGACTCGGTGGCCACCAGCATTACCGTGACCGCGGCTCTCGCGGCACTCCCCGAATCGTTGCGCACCGTGGTGGTGCTTCGGGAATACGAAGGGTGGCCGCATCGCGAGATCGCGGCTCACCTCGGCATCAGTGAAGGCGCGGTGATGACGCGCCATTGTCGTGCGCTGCAGAAGCTGCGCAACGCACTCAAGGAGGACCGATGATGCTCTTGTTGCACCCGCGGGAGGCCACCCTGCTCCGCTACGCTGCCGGCTCCGCCAAGGAGACGGCTCGGCGCCAGGTTGCGAGCCACCTCGCGGATTGTGATCGCTGCCGTGGCACGGTGCAGTCGACCCGTGAACTCCGAACCATGCTGGCGAGTGGCGGTGCCGTAGGCGCGCCCGACCCGCTGCTGCAACGGATTCTGCAGTCGCGTGTGCAGGGCGAGCGCGTGATTTTGCCGGTGGAGGCGCCGGTGATGCAGCCGGCCTTCTCCGCGCCCCGACTCAACTCACCTTCCGGCGCCTCGAATGACAAGTTCATGCGCCCAGCGTTCTGGCTGGTGCTCGGTGGCGTCGCGGCAGTGGCGCTGGTGCAGGTGGGGGCGAATGCGTTCGAAAACGCCATTGTCCAGAGCCGTAGCGGCATTCAGGAAGCACCGGCAAACCACACCCCTCCCACGCCGGCTGAAGTTCAGGCGAGACTCTTGAAGCAGCAATCGATCCCGGCGGCGGGACCGATCAATCCATCACGGCTTCGGCCGGTGACGCTCAAATATGGAAGCGTTGTGTACGATCGTGGCGCCAGAATGGAAACATTTCCGGGTGAGTCGTACAAGATCGTGCGGAGCGGGGCCCAGAGGAGTGAATGGATCCTGATTTCTCAGCGTGGTGACTACAGGAAACCGGACTCGGTCTGGATCGATGGAACCACGCTAGAAGCGACTGCCTGGCATTCCGAGTTCAGCAACTCTGGCGTAAATGTTCGGCGCAACTTCACGATGAAGGATGGCGTCGTACATTTTCAGCGGAGCTACATGCCCAAGAAAGGTGGCGCAGTTCTTTCCGACAGCCTGTTGAGAAAGCTTGATCGCTGGTACCGACCGATAGATTCGACCTACACCCCCAGGCATCTGGGCCCACCGGCCAGGGGTGTGCAGAACAATGTGCATTTCATCGCGCTAATGATGACGATGCCACTCACGGAGGGGTGGCGTGGAAGGTTTGCTGAGTTGTCTAGTCCCGATGGGTACTACAACTCATTCCTCCAGAACAATACGGTGGAAATTACCGGCTCACACACCGTCATTACCCCCGCCGGAGTATTCGACTGCTGGGAGGCATCGCAATCCGACCA
>JBDSMX010000182.1:0-12767 GCA_039915645.1 Gemmatimonadales bacterium
TGGCGACGCCCACGCGCCCGGCCAGTGCACTGGGCTACAACCGGAAGAACGGCTTCTCGATTTCGCAGTTCAATTTTGCGAACGCGTTGAGCTTCGTGAACGCCAATCAGGTCTGGCTCGAGACGCCTCAAGCCGACAAGGACGGCGACAAGTCGTCGATGTTCAAGGACAATGACGGCACCGTGACCGGCGCCACGGGGCGGAGCGTGGTCTCCAACACTCCCTTCCTGGTAACGGCGGCGTGTGCGCTCCGCACCGATTGGAACAGTTACATCTGCGCCGAGAAGTATGACGGGCTCAGTGTCCAGAGCGACGGTACCGAGAGCGTGGCGCCGCTCGTGCTCAAGCGCGCCGACGGACCACAGGTGTCGCTGGTTGGGGTCCCGGGGAATCCCAAGAGCGCGCAGATCTCGATTCTTCCCGCGCGGGAGTACGAAATTGCCTGGGGTGTGGTGGCACCGCCGAAGCCACGCATTGTGCTCCAGCGCGCCGACGTCGGCGAGTGGATCCGGATCACCTTCGTCTACCCCGGCACCACGTTCAAGGTGATTCGCGATGGCGCCACCGGTTCACCGCTCCCGGCGGCAGCTTCGCTGGCCGAAATCGATGGATCCCAGGGGGAGAAGTACTACTTCGATGGCGTGACGCAGAAGGTCACGGCGCGGCTGTATGTTCGGACCGGCCGAACCAGCACCACGCTGCAGGTGGTGCCGAACTAGCGGCAGGCGGGGGGTCGGGCTGCGCCTCGTGGCCGCAGGACCCGATACTCAAGAGGTGTCACCGGTGTATCTCAGGTCCCCCCTTGACCGAGGCCTTCTCCGATGCCCGATCCCCGTCGTTTTGCCGCCCTTCAGGCCGCACTCGTCCCTCTCGGTCTGGTTCTCACGTTAGCGGCATCTCTCCCCGCTCAGCGCCCTACCCAAACGAAACCTGCCCCCGTCCGCGCGTTGCTCGCCCCCGGCGGCGTGGTCGTCAACCCCAAAGGCGGCGGTCCGATCACGGTGATGCCAAGCGCGACGTCGGCGACCTCGTTCTCGGTCTGGAATAACACCGCCATCGCGCAAAGCTTCTCATTCCATTGTGCCGCGAGCGGGCAGGTGACCGCCTGCACCCCGGACATGAGCTCCTATTCCTTCGATGCCCACGAGACGATCGATGTCTCCGTCAGCTTCAACACAGGGACCGTTGGCTCAGGAATCGTCTCCCTCGTCGCCACCGGTGGCTCGAGCGACAGCGGCTGGGTGGATGTCAACGTGGCAGGTATTTCTGCTCCGACACTGTCGCGACCGCGTCAGGCTGACTCGGTTGCGAGTCATTCCAACTGCCTCACCGCAGGGGCAGGAATCGGTGCGTTCTCGTGCGGAGCCGGTCTCTGGTTCCTGGGCACACCAAGTGTCACCACGCTCGACAAGCCGCGCTCGCTGACGCTGGTGCATAACAGCGCCACGGCAGGCCTGCTGCCCATTGTGGCGGCGAATGTTGATCTCTCGGCGAGCAACCCGACGCTCGATCACGTCACGGCGGTGCTTACGGTTGATGACACCATCCGCCAGACATCGCGGTACTCCCCCTGGAGCAGTGGGACGAAGCAGTTGGCGCTGGGGTGGGACGCGGGGAATCGCCCCACGGGCGCCTACCGGTATACCCTCACCGTGCGCGCGGTCGCGACCACCGATTCAGCGACTAGCTCAGTCTCCGGTGTGCTCTTCGTTGTGAACCGACGCTCAAACCCCACAGGAGCAGGATGGGAATGGCTTGGCGTGGAACGCCTCGCCTTCGACCAGCCGCGCGGGAGTGGGGCGCATCACATCATGTGGATCGGTGGAGACGGCTCGGCCAAGCTCTACCGGCAAATCACCTCTGCCCGCTGGGTCGCTCCCCCTGAGGCCTTCCGCGATACCATCGTGTACGCCAGCGGCGAGTATACCAGGACCCTCCGGCACGGCGTGCAGGTGATCTACGACAGCACCGGCCGGCACGTCAGAACCAGCAACCGGGTGACGCAAATCACCCAGTTCTTCTGGGGAACGGCCACCCGATTGGATTCTGTCCGCGTGCCTCCGACCGGTACCGGCGGCCGGACGTTCCGGATGCACTATAACGGCTCCGGGTTGCTCGACAGCATTCGAGTGGGTTCGGGGAAGGACGTCGGGGTCAACGTCTCCACCGTGGGAAGCGGCCTCCCGGAACTCCTGCAGTGGCGCTGGCCTGACGGAACGTGGCTGAGTCCGAGCTACACGACAGAAGGTCGGCTTAGCGAGACACTCGACGGGCGGAGCGGGCAGACCAAGATGGTCTACGGCAATCACGGGCTGCTGACGCAGGCAAAGCAGTACACGGGAGTAGTCGGCGCACTCGACAGCGCCACCACCTTTTTCACGCCGTGGCAGACGGCCGGATTTGCGAGTGGTGGGGGCACCCAGACTCCCGGCGACACGGCCACGGCTGTCACCACGGCCGAGGGACCCCGCGGAGTCGGCGACATTGCGGTCTTCCACGTTGACCAATGGGGTGCCACTATCGAGTCGAAGGACCCCTTCGGCGTCAAGACCACATTCACGCGCGGCAACGGTCTGGTCCCGGCGCTCGTCACCGAAATCAAGTATCCGAATAGCCATCTGGCGCAGATGACCTGGGATTCCGCGGGCAACCTGAGGACGATGGTCGACAGCACCTGGGGGAGCCGTAAGTTTCCACGACAGATCACAACGTGGCTCTACGCCGCCTCGAACGCTCCGCAGTCGCCTAGCGCGATGATTGGAACAATTAACGACACCACCAAATACTCCTACACCTCGCTCGGACTGCTCGACTCGATCATTGATTTGCGTCAGCACACAACCAAGTACATCTATGCGGCCACGGATGATTCCACGCGCGGTCAGATTCAACAAGTCGTCGAGCGGAGAGTCGAGACCTGGCTTCAGAACCTTGCTGCTGATTCCCTCCGCGACCAGACCACCTCGATCAACTACAACAGCGGCGGCAACTCGATCAAGGTCGAGAGTCCGAGCGGCGGAATCCAGCGCCTTGGCCGCGACAGTGACGGTCGCATCATCGCAGACACCAACGCTGTCGGCTGGGTACAGACCTTCACCTGGGACCCGATGGACCGACAGACGCGTCGGATCGCCGGCCGGGGCACGACCATCGTCAGTAACTGCATTGCGGCGGAGTTCAATTGCACCGACAAAGTGCTTGACGGCCTGAATCCGACCGGAAGCGCAGACACGACGCTGGCGACCTACACTGACGGGCTGCTCAGCCAGCTGCTCGATCCGCGGGGCGTGCCGCGAAGCTACCGCTACGATCTGCGGGGGCTGATGCGGGCGGAGGTGGATCAGGCGAGTGCGGTGGACTCGGCGGTGTATGACAGGGCCGGGCTGGTGACGACAAACCGCAACCGACTCGCCCTTTCGGTGACGACAGCGTACGATGCCGCGAACCGGTCGATTCGCACGGTGATCCCTGCGCGAACGCAGTCAACCATGCCAAACTCACCTAACGCACCCAAGGACTCCATCGCGACGACGTACGACTCGCTCGGCAATGTCCTGGTGCAGCACAACCGCTGGGGGACCATACGAAAGACATACTACGAGAATGGTGCGCTCCGGTCGGAAGTGGTGGCACCGGACAGCTCCCAGTGGCTCCTGGCCGACTCCACGCACTATGACTATGACACGGCCGGTCGGCTCCAGAAACTGACCTGGCAGAACGGCGACTCGGTGAGGTACCACTACGCCGTGAGCGGTGATCTCGACTCGATGCGGGTGCATCTCCGGACAAACGGCAGTCCCAAGTCTTTGACCTGGAAGTTCACCTGGGACGGGCTGGGTCGGCGAAAGAAGATCACGTACCCGGCGATGAATACCGCCGCGATCTATTCCTATGACCGGATCGGCACGCTGCGGCAGGTGTTCTCCTACGATTCGCTTTCGACAGTGACCACGAACCGTTTCAACACGACCTGGCGCCAGGACAGTGTTGATGTACTCGGGCGGCCGATCTCGCAGTCGGTGGCGTGCCGCACCAGCACCTCCGGGAGTCCACCAGCCCTGCCGTGCGGGGACTGGCTGCCGACGGCGACCGATATGCGGTACAATCGGCTGGGATCGCTCGTGTACCAGAATCAACTGAACTTCAGTACGCCGGTCCGAGACACCATCAAGTATGATCGATCAGGGAATCGCGTCACGTTGGTCCACAACGCTGGCGGCGCGAACATCCTCAGCAATTACCTCTATCCGTCGAATAGCAATCGACTGCCATGGCAACGCGATAGCCTGGCCAGCGGCGGCAGTGCAACGGTGCACTTTTACGAGGTCGATGCGCTCGGGGCGATGCAGCAGGAAGCCGATTCTGCCCCCGGCGGCCTCCCCTTTTTCCGTGGCTATCAATACGACGCCGTTGGTCGGCTGGTGGGAGGGGCGCACGCATCGGGTAGCGGGACCAATACGTTGTACAACGATTGTCGCTGGGACGCCTCAGGACGGCTGGCAAAGCCCTGTGACGAGTTCACGCTGGGCTTCGTCGGCAACAATGTGGTGCGGACCGGAAACGGCTGGTTCTATGTCCACGCCCCGGGTCTGGACGAGCCGCTCCTTCTCGTGAAGCGGAACATCAACACCTGGGCGATCGACACGAACGGTCTGCTGCAGGCACTGACGGATGGGCGGGGGCAACTCATCGCCATCGCGGATACCCTCGGCGACATCGACGCAGCCTACGCGGGGTCGGGCTACGACCAGTCGACCTGGAAGGGGGCGGGGCTCACCAGTCGGGCGCAGACGTTCAGCCCGAAGAAGTGGCAGACCGGCAGCGATTGGGGTGGGGTACAACAATTCCGAAATCGCGCCTATGATCCAGCGACGGGGCGCTGGCTGCAAGAAGATCCAATCGGGGTGAGCGGTGGGGTCAATCTCTACCAGTACAACGGGGGCAATCCGGCGAGTTTTTCGGATCCCTTTGGGATGTCCCCGTGTTCGGACCTTCGTCAGGCGATCGACAATAATGCGGATGAGCTGTTGGGGCGAAAGCAGCGATATCTGAACCACTTCGGAAAAGGAGATGCGGACACAGGTCACGAAATTCAGATTCGTCAGGGGGAGAACACTCATGACAATCTCATGCGTCGCTATAGGCGTGAGGGCTGTGACAAGGAGAATGATCACGATGATTGGGATTCTTCATCCGGTGCCACTCGAAGCATGTTCGTCCCGGCCCCACAGGTGGTCAAGACGCACGGTTGGAATCGCCTCGCGCGGTGTGCGACGCCCGCCGTTCGCGTTGCCGCAGGTCTTGTCGCTGTAGGCCTCCTCTTGGATGACATAACAGGCGCAGGCATCTTAAACGACCCGCAGGCAGTAGCGGCGGGAATGGTTGCAATTTGCTTCTAGTGCGGTCATGCCCCTCGAGTGATGACCTATCCGGAGAACGCCAATGGAAAACGGGTACTTCCTCTCGATCAATGCGGGGCTTATTCCTGAGGAGGAGATGATTGGTGGGTTCGTCATCTCGGTATACCTCGCGAGACAGGATCCGGTGACGGGGCGATCACTAATCTGGGGAGGCGCCGCGTGGCCCGATTTCTTGGGATGGGCCCATTCTTTCATAGCGCAGCTGGGAGTTGCGGCAATCGGAGATAATAGGGTCCTACGGATTGACCCCGCTTCCGCAATTGCGGAAGCGGGCGTGTGGCCCCGTTGGTGCCTGTCATCCGAACAGGTTCAAGTAGCCATAGACCAGCTGATCGGCCTGCTCCACTCGGAAGTAGAAGGGTCGCTTTATCCGCTCTCGGTATGGTTGGTACCTGCTGCGGACCTCCGGGCGGCTCAGTTGATAGAAGATTTCCGGTTATCACGGTTTGATGAGGAGTTGTGGAACGAATTGCTGGAAGCGAACGTGATGCGAGTGGCCATAGATGATGGGTCAGCTACGATTCAGGGAGCGCCCCAAAACCATGGTGTTGCGTCGAAGTGGATTCACCGAATTGTCAATGCCACACCGCTACTTCGCGAAACCACCGAATGGAGGTAATGTGAGAGCGGCAGGCCTAGGCGCTTGGGCGGATAATCCGGGGCAACAACCCCTTCTATCGTGGCTTTCGTCGCCAGCTTGTCGACCAAGCCACCCCACCTGACGTTTGTCCCACTTGAGGTCCACTCAGAATCGTATGGTCGTGAGTGTTCCTGCGGCTTCTCCGCCCTGAAACTGGGCCGCAAACTCGGCTGGGGTCCGCTGTCCCAGCGTGCTGCGTGGCCACGCCGTATTCTACTCCTCCCGCCACCCCTCGATGACGCTGCCAGTGTCGCACACGATGAACTGTGGCAGTCCGCGCACGCACCGCAACGTCTCACGTACGTCGACGATGCGCATCGCCGGCGGCGAGCGCTCCACCAGCAACCACGGGCACTCGCGCGTCGCATCATCGACGACGGTCCTGACGCGGAACGGCCGGCTATCCAGCAGTGTGTCGTGCACGAAGTCCATGCTCTATCGCTGATTGGCGGCGTGGGGACCGGGGCGGGCACCCGCGCCATGGCGGCGCGCTTCCGCCGTGCTCGCTGTCGTACCAACAGGCGCTCCTCGCGCATCAGCCGTGCCATTCGGTCGTGATTCACCGGCAAGCCCCCGCGTCGCAAGCACCACGGGAATCGGGGGCTCCCGCTGCGCACTTTGGCAGCGGCGAGCCCAGGCTCGCCGGCGTGCGCAAGAGCCCACCGACGACGACGGTCAGTTTTCCTTTGACCTCATCTCACCCCGCGGGACGCCGGGGGGTAGACCGCGACGGCACTCATCTCCAAACCGGGTATGCTCACACCTGCCGTGCCCAAACGTTCAGTCCGAGAAAGCGGCACGCCGGTGGCGATTTCCCAAGTACCGGCGAGATGACATCCCCGCCAATGCCCGTTATCATCTTCGGGTTCTCCCACCGTACCTGTTCCTCCAATTGATCGTCCTCGAGGTGAAGATGCGCGCGTGCTTCGCGCCGGTTCGAGGAGTGCGCCTGCTGCCGGCGCTCTTCCTGGTCGCATCCCTGACGTCCTCCGCGTCGGCCCAATGGCGCGATCATCGCGCCCTCAGCTCGGCCCTCACCGCCCTGGCGCAAGAACATGCCAGCCGCGCCTCGCTGGTCACCGTGGCGACCTCGCCCGGGGGCCGCAGCATTCAGGCCCTGCGCATCGGCTCAGGCGCCAACGTGGCGACCCGCCCGGCGTTGCTGGTCGTGGCCAACGCCTATGGCCCGCACCTCGTCGGCTCCGAGATTGCCTTCACCGCGGCGCAACGGCTGCTGCAGGGCTACGGCCGCGACTCTGCCACCACCACACTGCTCAACGGCACCACCCTCTGGTTCGTGCCTCGGCTCAATCCCGACGCGGCCGAAGGGCTGCTGGGGGCGTTGAAGTGGGAGCGGGTCGGGAACGGAACCGCGTTCGACGACGATCGCGATCAGAAGGTCGACGAAGACGGCCCCGATGATCTCGACGGCAACGGCGTGATCACGATGATGCGGGTCGAGGATCCCAACGGCGAGTGGATCGCGGATTCGCTCGAGCCGGGGCTGCTGCGTCGCGCCGATGCCGCCAAGGGCGAGGTGGGGAAGTACCGCCTCATCGGCGTCGAGGGGAAGGATGATGACGGCGACCTGCGCTACAATGAAGACGCGGCGGGTGGGACCGATATCAACCGCAACTTCGCCTACAACTACGCCCATCACGGGGCCAACGCCGGGCTCTTCTCGTTCGCGGCGATCGAGACGCGCTCGTTCGCGGATTTCCTGATCGATCATCCGGAGATCGCGGCCGTCTATGTGCTCGGTCCGCAGGACAATCTCCTGACGCCGTGGACCAACAAGCCGTCGATGGGAATCGCCGACCCGCAGGGCAACCGTTCCCCCGAAGGGACGAGTGCCGGTGGGCAGCTCAACTCGATCCTCAAGGCCGACGAGGCGACCTTCGCCGACGCGTCCCGCCGATTCCAGAAGACCACCGGCCTCACGAAGGGGCCAGTCGGCGCAGCCAGCGCGGGCGATGTGCTCTCATTCCTCTACTATGACTTCGGACGCTGGGCCTTCGGCTCGCGGGCCTGGTGGGTTCCCGAAGCGCCACGCGACACCACCGCGCGAGGACGCCCCGGCGCCGCGGCCGGTACCGATGGGTTGAGCGATGACCGCAACGCGCTGCGCTGGTTCCGCGCCAATCACATCGATGCTTTCGTGCCGTGGGGCAAGGTGACCCTCGCTGGTGAGCCACGCACCGTGGAGGTGGGCGGGTTCAAGCCCGGTGCGTTGATCAATCCTCCGGCGGGTGAGCAGTTCGACTCCACGATGGCACGCCACGAACGTTTCATCATTGAGCTTGCCGGGATGCTGCCGCGGATCGCCCTGCGCGATGTGAAGGTGGAGATGGTAGGCGAGGCTGTCTGGCGCATCTCGGCCGATGTCGCCAACGATGGCGCGCTGCCAACCAGCACCGCTCTCGGTGCCCGGCTCCGTAACCCGCGCGGAATGCGGGTGGACCTCGACACCAAGGGCGGCACGATTCTCAGCGGGCAGAAGGTGCAGATCCTCGGCCCCATTGCCGGCGGTGGTCGCTCCACCAGACTCGAATGGACAGTGGCAGCGCCTCGTGGCGCCGCGCTGTTGCTCACTGCAGGTTCGCCGGTGACGGGAACCGTCTCCCAGACCATCACGCTCCGGTGAGGCCGCCGATGCGCATCCGACTCTTCGCCCTCGCTGCCCTTGCCATCGCCGCTCGCACTGCGCCAGCGATTGCGCAACAGGCACCCGCTGCACTCGGCAACCTCGCGGCCGCGGGCTCGCCCCGGGATCCCAAGGTCCAGGTAATGTGGGACCGCTTCTACGATCACGCCGCCATTGGCGAGATCGGCCGGCGGTTGCAGGCTGCCCACCCCAACACCTGCCGTCTCTCGTCGATCGGCAAGAGCCACGACGGTCGCGACATCTGGCTGATCACGGTGAGCGACTTCACCAAGGGCGACCCCGACAAGAAGCCGGCGATGTATATCGACGGCAACATCCACTCCAACGAGATCCAGGGCACCGAGTTCGCGCTCTACACCGCCTGGTACCTCTGCGAGATGCAGGGCCAGAATCCGTGGATCGATTCGCTGCTCGCGACCCGGACGATGTACCTGGTGCCGACGATCAATCCCGACGGCCGGGAGGACTACCTCAAGAATCCCAACAACGCCTCGTCGCCGCGCACCGGCAAGGTGCCGCGTGACAACGATGGCGACGGGCTCGTTGACGAGGACAGTTACGACGACCTCGACAAGGACGGCAACATCACCCAGATGCGCCGTCGCAATCCCAACGGTCGCTTCATCGAGAGCCCCGAAGATCCGCGGATCATGATTCCCGCACTCCCGGGGCAGAAAGGCCAGTGGGATCTGCTCGGCAGCGAAGGAATCGACAACGACGGCGACGGGCTCGTGAACGAGGACGGGATCGGCGGCTACGATCCGAACCGCAACTGGCCCTGGCGCTGGCAGCCGAGCTATGTGCAAAACGGCTCGGATTTCTATCCGACATCGCTGCCGGAAACGCGCGCCGTCATCGATTTTGTGAGCAAGCATCCGAACATTGCGGGGGCGCAGAGCTACCACAACAACGGCGGCATGATTCTGCGCGGCCCCGGCTCGCCGCAGGATGAATACCGGCCGCAGGATGTCCAGGTCTTCGATCAGCTCGGTCGCGTGGGTGAGCGGATTCTCCCGGGCTATCGCTACATCGTGGTGTGGAAGGATCTCTACATCGTCTGGGGCGGGGAACTCGACTGGTTCTACGGCAACCGCGGCATTGTCACCTTCTCGAACGAGCTCTGGACCGATTTCAAGTATTTCGAGAAGAACAACGACAACACGTCGCGCTACACCCGGCCGGACTACGAATTCGATCGCCTGCTGCTCTTCGGCGATGCCTTCGTGCCGTGGAAGCCGTTCAAGCATCCGCAGTACGGCGACATCGAAGTCGGTGGCTTCAAGAAGACCTTCGGCCGCGCCGAGCCGGGCTTCCTGGTGCAGGCGGAGGGGCACCGGAACATGGCGTTCACGCTCTTCCAGATGTGGCAGTTGCCGAGTGTTGGCGTGGACTCGATCGGCGTGCGCCCGCTGGGCAACGGCCTCACGGAAGTGACCGCGATTGTCTCGAACAATCGGATCGTGCCGACGCATACCCAGCAGGACGTCGAGAACAAGATCACCCGGCCCGACTTTGTCACCCTCACGGGTGGCACCGTGATCACCGGCTATCGGGTGACCAACACGCTCAACGGCCAGGCGACCGAGCAGGCGCGCAACCCGGCGCAGCTCGAGATCAGCAACATCCCGGGTAACTCGAATCTGACGGTGAAGTGGGTGGTTCGAGGGAACGGGCCGTTCACCGTGACCGTAGACAGCGAGAAGGGCGGGACGGCGACGGCGAGGAAGTAGAAGACAACGAGAAGCGAGAAGCGAGAAGCGAAAACAGCAAGAAGGCCGGCGTCCCAATAGGACACCGGCCTTCTAAGTTTCTCTCGCTTCTCGCTTCTCGCTTCTCGCTTCTCGCTTCTCGCTCCTACTTCAATCTCGGCTCCGTCTTCCGCGGCGCCTTTTCACACACCGGCCAGGTACCACCGCCGCCGCGACCACCGCCGGCGCCATTCGCCGCGGCCTGCAGGTTCACCCGGTCGAGCGCAATCCGTGATGGATCCTCCGATGCCATGTAGGCCAGCATCGCCGTGATGGTCGCGTTCCCCTTGAGCTCATCGAAGACGACCTTGTCGAAGGTGTCGCGCTCGGTGTGCCAGGTGACGTTGCCGTAGTCCCAGCCGGCCGCGCTGAGGCCGAAGGCGGGGAGGCCATTGCAACCGAAGGAGAAGTCATCGCTACCGCCGCCGGCCGGCCGTCCCGGGCCGCCGAAGTTGATCTGGGTCTTGAACTCGGTCGGCAGCTTGGCGAGCCAGCTGTTGATGTGATCCGGCGAATTCACCAGGCCACCGCCACCCATGCGGACGATGCGACCCGTGCCGTTGTCCTGGTTGAAGAGCGCCATCAGTCCCTTGAGGATGTCGGGATGGTCCTCGGTGAACGCCTTGGACCCAACCTCGCCCTCTTCTTCGCCGCTCCAGTGACCGACCAGGATGGTGCGCTTCGGCTTCGGGTAGGCGGTCTTGAGGATGCGCATCGCCTCCATCATCGTGAGCGTGCCGGTGCCGTTGTCGGTGGCGCCGCTCGAGCCATCCCACGAATCGAAGTGCGCCGAGAGCATCACGTATTCATCCGGCTTCTCGGTGCCGCGAATCATCGCGACCGTGTTGAACACCGGCTGCTCGCCGAGGAGCTGGCCATCGAGGTTCAGGCGGAGCTTCGGCTGCTCACCCTTCTCAGCGAGGCGGAAAACGAGGCCGTAGTCCTCGCAGCTCAGCGCGATCGTGGGGACCTTGGTGGTGTAGGTCTCGAAGATTTCCATGGTGCCCCAGCCGGTGTTGCTGGCGCCGCCCAGGCCGCCGCCATTGCCACGCCCCGCGCCCGGTGCAGGCGTGGTTCCGGCCGGTGGCGGGGGCGGGACCAGCCGCCACGGCAGCTTGGGACGCGAGGAGATCACCCCGGCAACGCCGCCCTGTTCGAGCCGCACAGCGAGTTCACCGCCGCCGAGGGCGAGTGAGTAGCCGGTGCCGCGCACGTCGCGGCTGCCCCATTCGCGCTGGGTCTTCACCATCAGGGTATCCATCCGTGCCTTCACCTCGGGCGTCGCGTTCGCCTGCCAGTCATCCTGCGGACGGCAGGTCGGCAGCCCGGCCGACACGAGTACCAGCTTTCCCTTGGCCTGCGGCAACCACTTCACGAACTCGGTGCTGTCCTTGAACCGGGGCAGAACGACCGCGACGGCATCGACATCCTTCTTGGCCGTGCCGGGCGAATAGCCGAGCATCTGCCCTTCGAGGGTGCGCGTGCGCGGCGAGATCAGGTCGATGTGCGAGTAGCCACGGCGCCAGCCACGCCAAGTGCCGTACTGCTCGTTCTTCGCTTCGATGCCCCAGCCGGTGTAGGTCTTGACCAGCCAGTCTTGCGCGGCCTTGAGGTTGGGTGCGCCCATGAGGCGGGGACCGAGGGAATCGAAGAGGGTGTGGGCGAGGTCCCAGGTCTTGCTGTTCTCCATCCCCATGGACCAGATCTGCTTGATGACCGGGTCGTCGGTGGGGAAAGTCTGGGCGGAGAGCGGCGCGGCCGCGAGCAGGAGTGCGCCGACGGCGAGGCGGTGGTACGCACGAGGCATACGAAAGTCCGGCTGATGTGAAATTGGCTGGGGGGACAACCTGTTGGTACGCCCATCGCCCCCGGGATGTTGACCCCGACGAGGTTCAGGAGAGGTAGGGCCGGATCGCCGCTTCGAGCCGATCCGCGCACGCAGAGATGGTGAGCTCTGGCAGTGGCTCTGCGCTTGGGACCCCCGGGGCCGCGAGCGCCTCGACGCACCGCTGGGCCAGCGCCGCGGCATCGTCCGGGGCGAAGAGCCGGACCTGGCCGCCCACGAACTCCCGATGGACCGGGATGTCCGATGCCACCACGGCGCGTTGCATCGCGAGTCCCTCCATTGGGGTCAATCCGAATCCCTCGAATCGCGACGGGCAGACCACGACCGCGGCCTTGGCGTAGGCCGCCACGATCTCCTCGTCACTTGCCCAGCCATCATCGAGCTGGAGTGAGACGCCGAGCGCGGCTGCCTCGCGTCGCAACGGTTCGGCTTCGACGCCACGGCCGAT
>JBDSMX010000187.1:0-25287 GCA_039915645.1 Gemmatimonadales bacterium
GCGGAGCGAGAGGGATTCGAACCCTCGTTAGCAGGTTACCCCACTAAAACGGTTTAGCAAACCGCCGCCTTCAGCCACTCGGCCATCGCTCCTTCCGGCGCGGGGTCAAGATAACCCGCAACCGCCCTGCCTGTCACTTCCCGGCGATCCGCCGCCGTTCAGCCACGATGGCCCGGGCCGCCGCCGGCATCGTGGGGCCAGCCCGGGCGAAGAGATCGCCGGGGATCTCGATGATCCGGCCGGCCTGCACCGCCCGGAGGTCGCGCCACCCCGCCTTGGCCTTGAACTCTGCCAGCCGCTGCCCGGGGATCTTGCCGGTCGAGGTAAGGATCCAGTCGGGCTGCCGGGCCGTGATCGCCTCGATCGAGACTTGTCCCCAGGGGACGGTCAGGTCGGCGAAGACGTTGCGGAGGCAGGCCGTCTCGAGGAGGGTGGTCATCCAGGTGCCCCCGCCAGCGGTCTGGGGCGGGTCGTCCCAGAGGACCAGAAAAACCGATTCTCCTGCCCCTGTTCCAGAGTCGCAGGCTGTTCGCTTGACGGCTGCGAGCCCGTTGCGCAGATCGGTCGCGAGGGAGTCGGCCTTGGCCTCACGTCCAACCAGAGCCCCGAGCAGTTCGAGATTGCGGAGGGCGTCGGCGGTATCGGTGGTCTCGAAGGAGAGCACCGGGATCTTGAACGGGGCGATGGCGTGGGCCAGGTCGAGTGACGACCGATCGCGCCAGCCGACAACGACTTCCGGCGAAAGCGCCATGATCCCTTCGGCGGACGGGTTCATGCCGCCGCCGATGGAGGGCAGCTTGGCGAGTTCCGGCTGCCGGTCGTAATCGGTACGCGCTACCAGCGTGTTGGCGGCACCGAGCAACACCAGCCATTCGTTAGCCGCGGCGTTGGTCGAAACGATCCGTTGCACCGGCAAGTGTGAGATGGTGACGGGATGTCCTTCGACATCCTGCAGGGTTGTGGTCCGACCGTTCGATCTCCCCGAGCAGGCGGCCAGCACGATCAGCGCGGCGCTTCGCCGCGCCTTGGTGGCAGCGCTCACGGCCTCGACGGCGGGAGCGTCGTCCGGTTCTTCATTGCCGTGGCGATGTCGATGTATCCCGGCGGTGCATCGAACACGTGTGGCGAGACGAGTTGACGCTTGACCTCGATCACCTCAAGGATCGTCTCGCCGCCCGGACGCCACACCTTGAGCGGGGTCATCGGTTTGTCGCCCAGTGCCGCGGCCCAGGGCGTCGCCTGGCCGTTGAGATTCTTGCCACCCATCACGCCGGGGAAAATGGCGCCGAGTTGCTTCGAGAGGCACATCCGGGTCACGGCTCCGGCTTCACCAGTGAACTCGAAGTCATCGCAGCGGTAGCCAGCGATCGATTGTGAGGTTCCCAGTGCGCGGATGTCGGTCTTCTCGCCACGCTTCATGACTGGCGGACCAAAGACCGGGTTCTTGACGACCGTGACAACGCCCTTGGCATCAGCGACGCCGGCCGGTTTCGCCATCCCCGGCGGAAAGGGGGTGAAGTTGGTCGTGGTGTGCGCCTTGTTGTCGGTAACGGAGCGCAACTCCTGGTTGTTCCCCGGCAACGCCATCACGGTGAGGACCTTGGTCCCTTTGGCAGTGAGCTTCATCACCATGGCGCCCGTGCCTCCCGGACCGCCGACACGGACGGTGAGGGTCCCTTCGAACGGGGCATCCGGGGCCAGGGCGAGCAGGGAGCCGGCAAGAAGCAGGATGGTACGCATCGCGACACTCGCGGAAATGAGACAGTGCAACAACGGCGCGGGTGAGATTCGAACTCACGAGACCCTTCCGGGTCCGCCGGTTTTCAAGACCGGTGCATTCAACCGCTCTGCCACCGCGCCACGGCAGGGAAAATAGCCCAGTTCCCTTGTGCCGAAAATGCCCATTCGTTAGCGTTGACCCCAATGCGTTCCCTTCTGCTCAAGCGGGCTGCCAAGAAGTCCCCTCTGTTCTGCGCCACGAAGCGCGCGGAACCGAGGGTCTCGGCTTGGTCGGCACCGGCGTAGCAGTTTCCCACGACACTTTCCGTGGAGCCCCGCCCGACCTATGTCGGGCGGGGTTTTGTGTATATGACCGATGTGCTCGAACTGACCCGCGCCTTGCTCGCCATCCCGTCACCCACGGGGCGGGAGCACGCCGTGACCGACTGGCTCGCCGGCTTCCTCGAGTCGACCGGCTGGCACGTCGACCGGCAGCCGGTCCGTGATGGCCGCGAGAACATCTATGCGCACCGGGGCGCGCCCGAGGTGGTCTTCTCGACCCATCTCGATACCGTCCCGCCCGACGTGCCCTTCAGCGAGACGGCGACCCACATTCACGGTCGTGGCGCCTGCGATGCCAAGGGAATCGCCGCGGCGATGGTGGTCGCGGCTGAAGTGCTCATCGCGGGCGGGGAGGATCGCATCGGCTTGCTCTTCGTTGTTGGCGAGGAAAACGGCTCGGATGGGGCGAAGGTCGCCTTCCTGCTGGAGCCGAAGGGCCACTTCATCGTGAACGGTGAGCCCACGGAAAACCGTGTGGTCACCGGCCAGAAGGGCGTGCTGCGCGTGACGCTGGAGGCACGCGGCGTGGCAGCGCATTCGGGCTACCCGGAACTGGGCGACTCGGCGATTGATCGCCTGCTCGATGCGCTCGCGGCGATTCGGCAGATTCCCTGGCCGAGCGACCCGATCCTTGGTCTCTGCACGCTCAACGTCGGACGGATCGAAGGTGGTGCCGCCCCTAACGTGATCGCGCCCAGCGCGCGGGCCGAATTGATGGTGCGCCTCATCGGCGATGCAGCTCCAATTCGCGAGGCGATCACCGCGGCGGCTGGCGATCGGGTGGCGGTCGAGTTTCCGCTGGAAATCCCGATTCTCCGCGCGCCCGCGCTCCCCGGGTATCCGGCCACCACCGTGGCGTACGGGTCGGACCTACCGTTCTTCGCGGCGTGGGGAACCGGCTATCAACTCGGGCCCGGCACCATTCATCTCGCGCATACCGACCACGAGAACATCGCCAAGCAGGAACTCATCGACGCGGTCGCGCAGTACGTCGAAGTCGCCCGCACCCTGCTCGCCGGAGTGGTCACGTGATCGTGATGAAGTTCGGCGGCACATCGGTTGGTGACGCCGCCGCGATCGAACGGCTGGTGACGATCGTCGCCGACGCCCGTGCGGAGCAGCCGCTCGTGGTCGTCTCGGCGATGTCGAAGATCACCAACGCGCTGGTTGCGCTCGACGATCTCATTGCGGCTGGCGACGCCTCGGCAATCGAGTACGCGATTGCCGAACTCGAAGCACGCCACGCCGTTGCCGCCGACGGATTGCAGCTTGCCGCCATCACGCAGGCTCCAATCGGGGAGCTCTTTGCGGCGCTCCGACAGGCAGCGGTCGCGGGGCTGTCACAACCGAGTTCGCCCGAGCGACGCGATCTGATTTGCGGATTCGGTGAGTTGCTGAGTTCTCGGCTGGTCGTCGGCGCGTTTGACGCGCGACGCGTGCAGGTGGAGTGGTTCGATGCGCGGTCGGCGATCACGACCGACGACCACTTCGGTGCCGCCATTCCTCGCGAATCCGAGATCGAGGCACGGGCGCAGCGGCTCCTGCCGGTGCTGACCGCGGGTCGGGTCGTGGTGACGCAGGGATTCATCGGTGCGACTCGGGATGGTGTGCCGACCACGCTCGGCCGCGGCGGCTCCGACTTCTCGGCGGCACTCTTCGGGGCGGCGCTCGGAGCGAGCCGGGTGGAGATCTGGACCGATGTCGATGGCCTCATGAGCGCCGATCCGCGGGTCGTCCCCGAAGCGCGCCTGCTTGCCAGCGCGACCTACGACGAGGCCGCCGAGCTCGCCGCCTTCGGCGCCAAGGTGCTCCACCCGGCGACCCAGCTCCCGCTGGTGGAAGCAGGGATTCCGATCGTCATCCGCAACACCTTCGCACCAGAGCGGCCCGGCACCTGGATTCGTGCCGACGACGGCGAGGAAGACGCCTTGCCGGTGCGTTCGATCTCCTTCAAGCCCGGCGTGACCGTGGTCCAGATCCGGGCACCCAGAATGCTCGGCGCCTACGGCTTCCTGCGACGTATCTTCGAGGTGTTCGAGCGGCACGAAGTGGTGGTCGATGTGCTCGCGACGAGCGAGGTCTCGGTGTCGCTCACGGTCGACGATGTGTCGCGGCTCGACGCGGTAATTCGTGACCTGCGACTGGTTGGTGAGGTCGGTGTGCGGGCCCAGCGCGGGGTCATCGCCGTGGTGGGGCGGGGCATTCGGGAAACGCCCGGCATCGCGGCCCGGGTCTACACGGCGATCGCCGACGTCAATGTCGAAATGATTTCCCAGGGTGCTTCGGCATCCAATCTGACGTTCATCGTGAAGGAGGCCGACGGCCCTGCGGTCGTGCGCGCGCTCCATCGCACCTTCTTTCCGGAGGTCGCGTGAAGATCGGGATTGTGGGGGATGGCAGAATGGCGCAGGCGATCGCCGCCGAAGCGCGAGCCGCCGGCGACACCATCGTCACCATCCTCGGTGCGGGCGAGAATGCTGCCGGCTTCGGAATCACCCGTGAGCGCTTCGGTGCCTGCGACGTGGTGTTCGAGTTCACCGTCCCCGATGCGGCGCCGGCGAATCTCGAGGCGTTGCATGCCATCGGCGCGACCGTGGTGTGCGGCACTACCGGCTGGGACGACGAGCGTGAAGCCATCGAGCAACGCTGGAGCAACGGCCCCGGAGCGCTCCTGATTGCGAGCAATTTCTCCCTCGGGGTGCAGCTCTTCCTGCGTGCGGCGAAGGCACTCGCCCAGGCCGCTGCGAGTCGCCCAGAATTTGACGGCTTCCTGCACGAGCGCCATCACGCCGCCAAGGTCGACGCCCCCTCAGGCACGGGACTCCTGCTGCAGCGCACGGCGCGTGGGGCCGACCCCACCCGGGCGTGGCCGATCACCTCGGTGCGCGCCGGCGCCATCCCCGGCGACCATGAACTGGTCCTCGACGGGCCCTTCGAATCGATCACCCTGCGACACTCCGCGCGGGATCGTCGCGTATTTGCTGCTGGTGCCCTCACTGTCGCCCGGTGGCTTGTTGGCCGGCGCGGCACCTTCACCCTCGATGCAATGTTTGCGGGAGACTGAGCCATGATCCCCATTGGCGCTGGAACTGCCCTGGTCACGCCCTTCACCGATGACGGTAGGGTCGACTATCAGGCGCTGGCACGGCTAGCGGCCTGGCAAGTCGCCGAGGGAATGAATTTTCTCGTCGCCTGCGGCTCGACCGGCGAGGCGCAGACGCTCACGCCGGAAGAACGCGAGCTGGTGGTGCGTACGGTGGTTCAGGCCGTCGGCGGCAGGGTACCGGTTCTCGCCGGTGCTACCGACAACGACACGTCGCGGGCCGTGGCGGAGGCGCGCCAACTGAGCCAGCTCGGCGTGACGGGGATCATGAGCGCGACCCCGTACTACAACAAGCCGACCCAGGCGGGAATGATCGCGCACTTTGAAGCCATCGCCGACGCGATCAAGGTGCCGCTGCTGCTCTACAACGTCCCCGGCCGCACTGGTGTCGACCTCAAGCCCGAGACGGTGACCACGCTGGCCTGGCACACCAATATCCGCGGGATCAAGGAGGCGAGCGGCAGCGTCCGGCGAATGCTCGACCTCACCTCTCGGGTACCGAGCGATTTCGTGGTGCTCTGTGGCGACGACGACATCGTCGTTCCCGCGATTGCCGCTGGCGCACACGGACTCATCTCCGTCGCCGGCAACGCCATCCCGCACCGGATTGCCGATCTCGTGACCGCAGCGATGCAGGGTCAGCAGGGACAGGCACTCGCAGAGCAGCAGCGGCTGTTGCCGTTCATCGACGCGCTCTTCGCCGAATCGAACCCGATCCCGATCAAGGCGGCCCTCGCGATCCTGGGCAAGTGCGGCGACACCGTCAGGCTCCCACTGGTGCCATGCACACCAACGCTCCGCGAAAAGCTCCGATTGCACCTCGACCAATTGGAAGGTGTCAGTGTCTGATGGCCTCGAAGCAGAGCTGGCGCCGTTCCTCGATGGAGTTCCTGATGGTCGGCAGGACGAAGCGCGCGAAATATTCGCGGTCCTCAAGCAGGCGCTTCAGGATGGTCGGGTGCGCGCGGCCGAGCGCGATGCGAATGGTGTCTGGCGAGTCAATCGCTGGGTGAAGCAGGGGATTCTGCTTGGCTTCCGGATCGGTGTGCTTCGAGCTGCCGGGGTCGCGGGGCCGATGACCTTCTTCGACAAGGACACTTACGGTCTCCGGCCGACACGCTCCGACGAGGGAATCCGGATCGTCCCCGGCGGCACTGCGGTGCGCGAAGGAGCGTTCCTCGCCCGCGGGGTGATCGCGATGCCGCCGAGCTACGTGAATGTCGGCGCGTACGTGGACGAAGGGACGATGATCGACTCCCACGCCCTCGTCGGCTCATGCGCGCAGGTCGGGAAGCGGGTGCACCTGTCGGCGGCTGCGCAACTTGGCGGCGTACTCGAACCTGCCGGCGCGTTGCCGGTGATCATCGAGGACGACGTGTTGGTGGGCGGCAACTGCGGCGTGTATGAGGGGACGGTGGTCCGCGAACGCGCCGTGCTGGCTCCGGGTGTCATTCTCTCGGCCGGGACAGCGGTCTACGACCTTGTCCACGATCGAGTGATTCGGCGGGATGGCGACACGCCGCTCGAGATTCCTGCCGGGGCGGTGGTGGTTCCGGGAACGCGTCCCGTGACATCGGGGCCGGGCGCCGCGCGTGGTATTGCGCTCTATGCTCCCGTGATCGTGAAGTACCGCGACGCCCGAACCGACGCCGCGGTGACGCTCGAAGAATTGTTGCGCTAGAAATCGAGTCGGGTGATCCGGCCGCGCGGTCCAACGCCCCATGCCCGCTTGCCCGCTGCACCGACGCTCCAGTACGGGAAGGTCGTCGCGGCGATCCAGCTCTTGCCGGCATCGCGGCTGACCTGCAGTCCGCTGAGTGCCGCGGCCACCGCGGTGTTGCGGCCGGAACCGGGTACCCAGGTGACGCCATAGATCCCGCCCGGAAGGGTCGGCCGATTGCCGAGGGTCCAGGTCGCGCCACCGTCATCGCTGATGCCGACGACGGCCGACGCGGTATCGGTGGTGCCACGCGCACTGATCCGGGCCGCGACGCCAATGCCGCGCTTGGTATTGAGCCACGAGGTGGCCGTCATGCCGGCCCCGTCGGCACTGTGCACAAACGGCGTCGCGAAGCTCTGCCAGCTCTTGCCGGCATCGTCGGTGCGAAGGACGCGCGCCTCCGGGCTCCCGGTCGCGATCCAGCCGCGCTTTGATCCCGAGCTCACGAGACAGCCACCACTCGCTGCAAAGCCGCCCTCGCCCTTGAGGGCTTTCGGTGCCGAAGCCGCCGGGATCAGGTCCCAGTGCTCCCCCGCATCGCTGGTACGGAGGATCATTGTCCGGTCACCCACCGCATCGCTGAAGGCGATCCCCGTCTTCTTGTCGAAGAAGGTGATGCAGTCAAAGAAGGCGGCGGTGTCGGCGTTGGTGAACTGCATGCCCCAGGTGGCGCCGCCGTCGGTGGTGCGGTAGATCCGCGACTGCGGGCCGGGGCCTGCGCTCATCGCCCACGCGACATCGGCACTGACCGCATAAATGTCGCGGAACTCGAGCTTCTCGGCGCCAGGCACCGGTCGCATGCTCCAGTGCTCGCCACCATCGAGCGTTCGCGCAACAGCTCCGCCATGCCCGCTGACCCAGACCACCTTGTCGTTCACCGCGCTCACCGCTTGCAGCAGCTGCGTGGTGCCACTCTGCTGTTCGGTGACGCGCGGCGCCTGGGCCGCGAGCGGGAACGCCGACGCGGCCAGGCAGAGCAGGGCAGGGGCGAATCGCATCGTGATGCTCCTCAGTTCCGGCCGTTGATGGCGTTGACGACGCCGCGGGTGATCAGTTCGGCCTTGAGTGCGGTGGCGGAGTCGCCCATCGCGCGCAGCACTGGGGCAAAACCGCCATAGGCGATGCCGTAGAGCTGGAGAATCGATGCCGACGGCGCATCGACCCAGCCGAACGGGCGCGATCGGGCCGCCGCCTCCGGGTGGTAGGTGCCGAAGAGCAGTGCGCGGGTGCGCTCCACGTCGACCATCCCGAGGTATTCACCACGGTGGATTGCACCACCCTCCTTCACCACGTTCGGCATCAGTCTGCGGACCATTCCCTGGGAGACCAGATACGGATCCAGGCCGAGGTCGCTCGGGTAGGCACCGTCACTCCAGGAGAAGTAGATCGGCCGCTTGCCGATGTTGTCGCGGATCAGGAACAACGCCGCGAGGTCACTGCGGGTGATGTACTGCTGCGAGAAGGTCACGATCACCGAGTCGAAGGCAATGCTCCCCTTCGGCGCCGCCGAGACTTCCGGGAGCGTGCTCAGCGAGTCGAGCGACATCGCGAAGACCGGTGACTTGGGCTGGACCCAGCCACCCTTCGGTACCCCGCCCAGGAGGAGCGAGTCACGGTCGGTGTTCGGGCGCCAGATCGCAGCGGCGGTGGCCGGATCGAACGCCGGAATCTCCCGGCGCCGGATCTGACGGAGGTGCCAGTCGGTGTTCATCAACGAGAGGTTGGCCAGTGTCACGTCGCGGCGGACGCCGAGCACTTCCTGGGCAAACCAGAGCGGGAAGGTGTCGTTGTCGCCGGCGGTGATCAGGATGCCGTACGGTTCGACGCTCTCGAGGATGTCGACCGCGAAATCGCGCGCGAGCGTTTCGTGTGCTCGTGATGCCGAGGTGTGATTCCCGAGGAGCGGAATCAGGCCGAGCGCCAGGATCGGGGAACTCGCAAGCCAGCGCGTGGTGTTGGTGCCCTTCTCGCCCAGCCAGTCGTGGATCGCCTTGATGGCCGCCGCGAAGCCGGCCGCGAAGAGCACGCCCACGAACGCGAACGAGGCAATGAAGAAGTAGTCGCGTTCGCGGACCTCACGCATGTCCTGCACAATGGAGGTGTCGCTGGTGTGGAACGAGGGCGAGTACTTGAAATTGAGGTAGTAGATCAGCATCAACGTCAGGGTGCCCAGCAGTGCAGCGGCCGACAGGCCGGCACGCAGGTTCCGCCGGAACAATGCGATGAGGCCGCCGAGTCCGAGCGCGGTGAAGAAGCCGGTGATCAGTCCCGACACCGAGCTGAAGTCCCGTGCCCACTGCCAGCTCCAGTATTCCCAGTACATCGCGAGCTGCGCGCTGAGCGGCGACATCCGCTGGCTCACCGGCGGCTTCTGGTATTGCACGCGACCGAGCACGTCGCTGAGCGCCTTGGAGAAGAAGCCGATCGGTTCGCCCTCGTTGATCGGCGGATACTGGCCGGCACGGATCGGGAGATAGATGTAGTTGAGCGAGATGCCGACGATCGCGACGATCACCACCGAGGCGATCACCTTGGGCCGCAGGATGACGCGCCAGTCGGTCATCAGCACATAGATGCCGAGTACCGGCAGCGCCAGCACGCCCATCATGTGGTTGGTCGACGACAGGGCCAGCACGTAGACGGAGGCGATGAGCCAGCGGTCGCGACGTTCACCCGGCGCTTCATCGGCCCAGCGCAGCGTGAACCAGACCACCAGCGCGATCGAGAGGAGCGAGACCGTGTACACCTTCTCATTCACCGTCGACTGGTTCCACACCGTCCACGCCGTGGCGCTCGCGAGCACCCCGGCGAACGCCGCTGCCATCCGCGGACCGCGAGCGGGGAGGATGCTGCGGGTCCACCGCTCGGCGATCAGGAACCAGAGGGCAGCGCCCGCGGCACTCGTGAAGGCGGCGAAGAGATTGATCCGCTGGGCGTAGTCGGCCGCGAGCGGGATCATGCCCCAGACGTGCGCCATCAGGGTGAAGAGCGGGTTGCCCGGCGGGTGCGGAATGCCGAGCGTGTACGCCGCCGCGATGTACTCGGAGGTGTCCCAGAAGGCCGTCGTCGGCGAGAGCGTCACGAAATAGATCGCGAAGATCACGACGAAAGTGGCGAGTGCGCCGAGGTAAGGCGGCCGCTGCGTATCGATGTCGTCCTGCAAACCGTGCTCCGGGGTCGAGTCGAGAGAGGCTGGTCGTCGTGCTGAATCGGGTGCTAGTGTCGGAACATCCGTGCGCCGGTCAGGATCATCGCAATGCCGAGCCGGTTCGCCGCATCAATCACTTCGGGGTCGCGCACCGAGCCGCCAGGCTGGATGATCGCCTTGATCCCGGCCTTGGCGGCTTCTTCGACGCCATCGGCGAACGGGAAGAAACCATCGGAAGCCAGCACGGCACCGGCGAGTTCGTGCTTCGCCGTGCCCGCCTTGTGCACCGCGAGAAACGCGGCATCGACCCGGCTCATCTGGCCCGCGCCGATCCCCAGTAGCTGTTCATCGCGCGCGAGGACAATGGCGTTGGACTTCACGCTGCTCACCGCAGCCCAGGAAAAGCGCAGGTCGTTCCGTTCGACAGGGGTCGGTTCCCTCGCCGTTGGAATGGTCCAGGCATCCTCTGAACGGTCGAACTGGAACTGGTCCTGGAGCAGGAAACCGCCGCGGATCTTCTTCCAGTCGAGGGCGCCGTTGTTGCGCGTCACCGGCAGCTCCACCACGCGGATGTTCTTCTTTTCCGCGAATTTCGCCAAGGCGTCGGCATGGAACGCCGGCGCCACCACCACCTCGACAAAGAGGTCGGCCATCGCGTCGGCGGTGGCGCGATCGACCACCGTATTGAATGCCACGACCGACCCGAAAGCTGACAGTGGGTCGGTGGCCCGCGCCCGCTCGAACGCCTCGGCCACCGACCGGCCGAGGGCGAGGCCGCACGGCGTGGTGTGCTTGATCACGGCGCAAGCAATCGTATTGTTCCAGGCGCTCACGGCGAGCGTGGCGGCGTCGATATCGAGCAGGTTGTTGAAGGAGAGCTCCTTCCCCTGCCGCTGGGTCAGGTCGCCAATGCCGCGCGGTTCCTCGGTGACGTAGAGCGCGGCACGCTGCTGCGGGTTCTCGCCATAGCGGAGGACCTGCAGGCGCTCCATCGAGAGGGAAATGCGACTGGGGAGCGCATCCTCATGCGGCGTGAGGTAGCCGGCGATGGCGTTGTCATATTCGGCCGTGTGCCCGAAGACCTTCGCCGCGAACTCGCGACGCACTTCACTCGGCACCGTCCCGGCGCGGAGCAGTTCGATCACCCGGGGATAGTCGCGCGGGTCGACGACCGGCAGCACGAACTCGAAATTCTTGGCGGCCGAGCGCAGCATCGACGGGCCACCGATGTCGATGTTCTCGATCGCGTCGTCGAATTTCACGTTCGGATCGGCGATGGTGGCGCGAAAGGGATAGAGATTCACGGCGACCAGGTCGAAATGCTGGAGACCGTGTTCGGCCATCTGGCGTGCGTGAACCGG
The DNA here is from genome assembly GCA_039915645.1 of Gemmatimonadales bacterium. GTDB lineage: Bacteria > Gemmatimonadota > Gemmatimonadetes > Gemmatimonadales > GWC2-71-9 > Palsa-1233. The sequence goes on from JBDSMX010000187.1 coordinate 11,394, forward strand.
ACGATCGGGGCGGGCGAGGAGTCCCGCATGCACGGCGGGATGCAGCGTCTTTACGCGCCCGTCGAGAATCTCGGGGAAGCCGGTGACCTGATCCACCGTGGTGACCGCGACGCCCGACTCGCGCAGCAAGGCGGCAGTGCCCCCGGTCGAGACGACTTCCCAGCCCAGCCGGACCAGCTCCTCCGCGAACGCGACGATGCCGCGTTTGTCACTGACGGAGATCAACGCACGGGGCATTCAGGAATTCTCCAGACAGCGGGGGAGCTGTCAGTCAAGTTTGTCGACCATCGTCGCCACGGGACGACCGGCCTTCGCGGCTGCCTTCACGACCAGTGGCAAGAGCTTGTGCTCCGTCTCAAGCACTCGCGCCGCCAACGTAGCGGGGGTATCGCCGCTGATCACAGGCACTGCCGACTGGGCGAGGATCTCCCCGCGATCGTACACCTCATCCACCAGATGCACGCTGGCGCCACTGGTGCGCTCCCCTGCGGCGAGCACGGCCTGATGTACCCGGTGGCCATACATTCCGGGACCACCGTACCCGGGAAGCAGGGCAGGGTGGATATTGATGATTCGGCCCGACATCGCCTTGACGACCTCGGGTGGAACCAGTTTCAGGTATCCGGCGAGCACCAACAGGTCGATACCATAGGAATCGAGTTGGTCGCGCCACTCACCACCGTCGCGGTGATCGCGCAATTGGTGGGTGGGAATCCCTCGGGATTCCGCCAGCGGAATGGCACTGGCCGCCCGATCGCTGAGTACCAGAACCACCTCGGCCACCGGGTCGGTGGCCAGGGCGTCCACCAGGGCGAGAAGGTTGCTGCCACGACCCGATACGGCGACGGCGACACGGTAAGTCACAGCCCTGAAATCTAATCCTCTCGCGGTCCGGAGGCTCCCCCTGCGACACGTCCGCTGTGGCGATGATCTGCTCCCCAAGCTCCGTGCATCCGGAATCCCAGGCACTCCGCTCAAGTGGACCATCGCAGCCTGCCAGGGACCCCTCGGGAGCTGGCCCGAGGCGCTCGAGGGTCGAGCGGCCTGGCTGGCCAGTCGGAGCGGCGCCGACCGGGAGGGGCTCCAGCGAGGGCTTGTCGAGCAGGATGCCGCGCTCCTGCGCGCCGTCCGGGCGGGCGAGACCCTGGTGTTCTGGTGCGAGGCCGATCCCTACGACCTGGCCGACCTCGCCGCCGCAACGGCATTCGTCCTGGCCGCCGAGCCCGAGGCGCGGCTCGACCTCGTCCTGCTCGATGCCCATCCGGAGGTGGCAAACTTCTGGGGGTTGAACCAGCTCAGCCTCAGCCAGCTCGCCGACTGTTTCGTGACCCGGGCCGCGATTTCGCCTGCCGAACGGGAGTCGCTGGCCCGGGCCTGGGAGGCGCTGCGGAGTGGCGCGCTCGCCTGTCGCGACCTCGGGCAGCAATCTCTCGCGCTCCCCTTCCTTGCCGACGCGCTCACGCGGCTGGGGGAGGAGGCGATTCACCAGGATGGCCTCGGACTCACCGAGCGCCGGATCGTGGCGGCCACGGCGATACCGATGAGTGCCCGCGATCTCCATCTCGCGATTCAACGGGAAGAGCATCGCCCATGGCTGGGGGACACGATGGTGTTCGCGATGATCGATGAACTCGCTTTGCGACTCGACGCCCCTATTGTGGTGGCGTCGCCGGGTGCGGTCCGGTCGGGAGGGGAGGCGCTGGTCGAGGCCGCCTGAACGGACCCGCTGCTTCAGTCGATGATGGCCGTCTCGGCCCAGCGAAGGAGCTGGCTCGTGCGCGGAACCCCCAGCCGGATGCGCAGGACGTTGATGTGGTATTCCACGGTCTTGGTCGCGATACCAAGTTCGTCGGCAATCTGACGGTAGGTATGCCCCGCCCGCAGCAGGCGAAGGATGCGCAACTGACGCTCCGAGACCTGGATGGCGTCGGGACCGGGAAGCGCCGGGTCCGCGCCAGGTTCCGGTGCCTGCTGCCGAATGATCGGCGTGACGTAGGTGCGGCCAAGCAGTGTTTCCTCGATGGCCACGCGCAGCTCGGACGGCGCCGATTGCTTCACGACATAGCCGGTCGCACCAGCCCGCAGTGCGGCGTCGACGAGCACCGGTTCGACGTGCGCCGTGAGAATCACGAAGCGGGTGTCGGGGTACCCTTTCACCAGCGTCGGCAGGATGCGCAGTGAGCTCTCTTCACCGAAGGAGAGATCGAGCACGACGACGTCCGGCGTACGTTGCCGCAAGGCATCCTCGAGCTGCTCCAGTGTCACGACGCTCCCGATGATCCGGAACCAGCGTTCGAGCGAGGTCGACAGCGCCTCGGCAACGACGGGATGGTCGTCGGCGATCATCAGGGTTGGACGCGATGACATCAGGATCTCTCCGTCGGCATGGTGGCCACGACCCGGGTGCCGCGCCCTGGCGATGCGTCGAAGATCACCAGTCCGCCGAACGCCGCAAGGCGTTCGCGCATGGAGGTGACGCCGATCCCCGGCCCCGTGGCCGCCTCGTCGGGATCAAACCCGCGGCCGGCGTCCTCGATCGTGAGGCGGATGGCCTGATCAATCCGGCGCAAGCTCATGGTGACCCGTTCGACGCCGGAGTGCCGAGCCGCATTGCTGAGCGCTTCCTGCGCGACGCGATAGAGCGCGAGGCGTCGCTTGGGCTCAAGCCCCGATTCGTCGATAGGCCCGGAGAGTTCGATCGTCAGCGTCTCTCGCTCTTCCATGGACGCCGCGAGCTCGCGCAGCGCTTCGTGCAGGCCGACATGGTCCACGACGGACGGATGCATGCCGCGCGCGAGGCCGCGCAGATCATCGACGAGCCGATCGATCCGGCCAGCGACGGCGCCGCTGCGCGCGGGCTCGCCGGTGCGCAATTCGCTCGACAGCGAAATGAGTCGCTGGATCACGTCATCGTGCAGCTCGCGGGCGACGGCGGAGCGCTCCTCATCCTGCACCGCGAGCAGTCGGCCGGCGAACTGCTCCCGGGCACGAAGGAATCGGCGCTGTTGCAGAATGGTGGAGCCGATGAGTGCGGCGGTCAGGATGATGCCGACGAGCGCGAAGGTCACGACGAGTGCGACCAGTGGGGTCTGTCCGCTTGCGCCGGCTTGCGTCGGAGGAACGGCGGCGCTCTGTGTGAGGATGGCGAGGACGAGGTTCACGCGGCGACCCGCTGGAGTGTGCGGCGGAATCGCGGCAGCGCGATTGCGTGCAGCAACGCAGCATAGCCAAGCAATGCGAAGAGATCCCGGGTCACGAGCAGCAGGTCAAGCGTGGGTTCATTCCGGAAAATGGTGAGGACCGGATGAATCATCGCCGTGGGTGCGGCAAAAGCAAGAAAGCCCATGCCGACCACTGCCGCCGGATCACCGAGAAGCGGTCCCTGGACGCGGCGCAGGGCACTCTGCAGGGTGAACGCCGCCCCGCCCGTGATCATGACATGGTGGATCGGGCCGGTGATCACCGAGTACTTGCCTAGGTCCTCGTACGTCAGCGTGAGCGCAGCCCAGATCACGGCGTAGAGGACGCCGGCAATCCGGAACGCGTCCCGACTTCGTCGCGACGTCTGCAACGCGCCAAGGGACCCCATCGCGAAGAGCGCGCTCAGCGGCAGGTACAGCTGCAGCATGATGTGATCGTATCCGTTCGTGCCCGTCAGGAGCGCGGTGCCCACTGCGGCCACGACGCAGCTGCCGGCCCAGGCGGCCAGCAGACGGCGTGACCGATCGAGCCATTCCCATCGCTGCAACCCGTAGAGGAAGATCGCCAGCTCGCCCAGGTTGGTGAGTCGGTCGGCGGCAAGGAGCATTGAGCTCATTGCTCACCCTCCGGCGCCGGGACGTGCAGAAGAAAGGCCCACAGCATCGGGACCATCGCGATGAGCACGACCACATCACGCCAGAGGAGCAGCGGCCGGATCAGTGCGACGTTGGTGGTGTGATTCGAGGCTGCCCAGGGCGACGTAATGCCGGTCGCGGTGTAGAGCAACGCGAAAGCGGCCGCGATCAGGATGCCACGATCGTCATACCAGGGGTGCGCGATCCGCTTCCGGGCCACACTGATGGTCCGAATCGCGATGATGGCAATGAGTGCCGCACGCAGCGGCGCGGTGAAGACGGAGAATGTCCTGATATCCTCGAAGAGCGGCGTGATGATCGCCCAGACCGCGACATAGCCGAGTCCGGCAAGGCGGACAGCGTCGGCGTCACGCCGCGTCTGCTGATACGGTGCCAACGCCAGCGTCGCGAGCACCGCACTCACGGGATAGTAGAAGTGCGACACGACCAGTCGGTCGGTCGGCACATGGAGGCTGATGTTGAGATAGCGCGTGATCAGGCCGAAGAGGCCCCAGATCCAGGTATAGCGGCAGCCGGTATCGAGCTGGCGCCAGCGCACCAGTCCGAAGAGCACCAGCAGCGCGTGTACGGTGATCAACAACCAAGCAAACACCTGGCTTGAGGTCATCCGTTACCCCGGGAGGCGGTCCACCGATCGGAGATGCGTGACAGCGGCAGGCAGGTCGAGTGCGATGTGCGCGCCGATGCGTTCGGCTTCGGCGGTATGGCGGCTCCCCACGCCGGTGCGCACCAGGATGGCGTTGCCGCCAAGGACCGTCGTCGGGAGCAGGTCGCCGGGGCGATCGCCGATGAACCAGCTCGCGGTGGCATCGAGGTCGAGCGCAGCCATCGCTTGACGATACAGCGCGGTCCCCGGTTTGCGACACTGGCAGCCGGCGTCGGCGGTGTGCGGGCAGTGAAGCACCAGATCGAGCCTGATCCCCTCGGCGAGGAGCTGCCGCTCGACTTCATGCTGCACGGCGGCAAAGTCGGCCGCCGTGTAGAGCCCGCGTCCGATCCCCGACTGGTTCGTGATGACCACCAGTGCGAATCCGGCGGCGCGCAGTTCCTGCAGGGCAGGACCCACGCCATGCAACAACTGGACTCCCGCGGGATCGCTGAGATAGCCAGGATCTTCGATCAGGGTGCCGTCGCGATCGAGAAAGACTGCCGGGATGCTCACGGTTTTGCTGGCGCCGGTTTGGTGATGCCGGAGTCAGCCTTGACCTTGGTCGAATCGGTCGCCGATTTCGCCTTGGGTGGCGGTGGCGGCTTCGGGACCGCCAGCCGCGCGGTCACCGTCCCGACTTGCCCATTGGCCGAGCGAACGCCGCGGATTTCGATGAGGTAGGTGTTGCCGGGGCGAGTGGCCCCACGCGTGCGCACCACCAGTTCGCTGCCAAGCGGTGGACGCCTGTCGAGCGGTTCGTCCTTGGCAGTGGTGTCGGCGGCCCCCTTGGTCACACCAGTCACGACCGGCTTCGTCACCACCGCGGGCGGCGTGGTGGTGCTGTCGGCTTTACTGCTGTCGGGCTTCGCGGCTGCGGCGGCCGCTGCCGCTCGTGCCGCCTCATCACGTGCCCGATAGAGCGAGTCGTGTGCCGCGCGGGGCAGGGCAGAGATCGGCCCGAGCGAAACCGAATCGGTCAGCTTGTTGGTGGTATCGGGAAGGAGCAGCACGCGAATGCTGTCGGCCGGCACCACCAGCAACGGATCGATTGGCTGCTGGAAGGTGATGCTGATATTGACGGAGTCGCTGCGGCTCGCCGAACCGGTGACCTTGGGCGGCACCGTGTCGCGAAGGAAGGCCCACACCTCGCCCACCCGCGAAGCGCCAGCGGCAATCCGCACCGTGTCCCAGGCCTCCTTCCCTTCGCGTACCATGTTGCGATTCTGGTCGGCGGTAACCGTCACAAGCAAGACGCCATCGGGGAGCGGTCCCAACCGGAAATGTCCGGTTGAGTCGGCAACCGACCGGTACACCAGTGAATCGGGGAGCAACATCGCCTCGACCAGAGCATTCGGGATGAACCGGCGCGCGGCCCAATCCACGGCACGCCCCTCAATCGCGCGCTTCGGCAATTCGCCGCCCGTCGCGAAGGTGATGACATGCGACGTCCGCACTTCGTTCGTTCGCCCCTGGGCAAGATCGCGAATGCCGGGCGCCAGCTCGATGCGATAGACCGTATTGGGGCGCCAGCCGTTGCGAGGGCGGACACTGATCCGGCTGCGATGCCATTCGACCCGCGGTACTTCGCCCGGCTTCGAGGGCGAGAGCAGAACCAGTCGTTCGAGGTCGCCCGTGCCCAGTCCGAAGTTGGGTTGCGAACCTTCGCTCACGGTTTCGTCGAACTTGAATTCAACCCAATCCTTGAACCCGGGCAACACTACCGTGGATTCAGGATAGGTCGCGAGCAGTACCGGCGCGCGGAAGTCGGGCGGCCCGCCAGGAGGGTTTCCCATTCGTGCGCAGCCGGCCACGAAGAGCAGGGCGGCGAGACGAATCTTCAGTCGGCACATCCGAGTGCCCGGCGCTTCTCGCGAAGCGTCACGGCCTGGGCCCGCCACGATTCGAGCTTCTCCCGTTCCTTCTCGATGATGTTGGCTGGCGCGCGACTCACGAAGTTGTCGTTCGAGAGTTTGCTCTCCTGCGCCGCGACCAACTGCTCCATCTTCGCCGCCTCGCTGCCGAGTCGCGCGCATTCCTTGTCGAGGTCGACAAGGTCGCCCAGCGGCACCACGATGGTGGTCCGGTCATCGAGCACGCGGGTCCCGCCAGCTTCTGACGGAGCCGGGCCCACGGTCAACTGTTCCACCTTCGCGAGTCGACGAATCGTGTCGCTGTCGGCATCAATCGCCCGGCGGACTGCTTCGCTCGGATCGACGACGGTCAGCTTGACTGTGGCACCCGGCGAGACCGCGTAGTCGGCGCGCAGCACCCGCACCGCCGTGATCAGTGCCTGCAGCGCACCGAAATCGACGAGCGCGGCGGCATCGGCCCGGCCATCCGCTTCGACCGGCCACGAGGCCACGCTGATCGAAGCCTGCTCGGCCGAGCTGGGCAGCCGCTTCCAGAGCGTCTCGGTGACGAAGGGCATTACCGGATGCAGCAGCCTGAGTGCGATATCAAACACGTGTGCCGCGACGGCGCGCGCGCTCTCGCCACCCGGGTGCGTACCGTAGAGTCGCGGCTTGACCTGTTCGAGATACCAATCGGCGAGATCACTCCAGAGGAAGTGATAGACCGCTGCTGCCGCATCGTTGAGGCGGAAGCGCTCGTAGTGCTGCGTTGCGGTGCCGATCGTTTCGTGCGCCCGCGCGAGAATCCAGCGATCCGCGAGTGTGAGCTCGCCTTCCGGCACGCTGCCGATCGGCGCTGCACCGGCCTCGAGATGCCCGAGCAGGAAACGGCCAATGTTCCAGAGCTTGTTGGCGAAGTTGCGTCCCGGCGCGAACGACGAATCGAGGTCGGCCGGATCGAGGATCAGGTCGGTGCCCACCGCCATCCCGCTCACCATCGTGTAGCGCAGAGCATCGGCCCCGAAGCGATCGATCACTTCGAGCGGGTCGATTCCGTTACCGAGCGACTTCGACATCTTGCGATGCTGGGTGTCGCGAACGGTTCCGTGGAGATAGACCGTCTTGAACGGCACTTCGCCCTTGAACTCGAGTCCGGCCATGATCATTCGTGCCACCCAGAAGAAGAGAATCTCCGGGGCAGTGACAAGGGTGGTGCCGGGGTAGAACGCCGCGAGGTCGTCGGTGTGATCGGGCCAGCCAAGCGAGGAGAAGGGCACCAGCCACGAGGAGAACCACGTGTCGAGCACATCCTCGTCCTGCCGCACACTTCCGCCACAGGCGGTGCAGCGGGTGGGCGTCTCGCGCGACACGATCGTGGTGCTGCAGTCCGCTGACTCGCAGTACCACACCGGAATGCGATGCCCCCACCAGAGCTGGCGCGAGATGCACCAGTCGCGGATGTTCTCCATCCAGTTGGCGTAGTTGTCGCCCTGCCGTTCGGGAATGAAGCTGATGCGCCCGTCGCGGTAGGCCGCCAGCGCCGGCTCGGCTAGCGGCTGCATCTTCACGAACCACTGGTCTGAAAGGCGCGGCTCCACCACGGTGCCGCAGCGATAGCAATGTCCCACGGCGTGGCGGTGCTGCTCCACTTTCACCAGCAGGCCAGCCGTCTCGAACTCCGTCACCACCGCCTTGCGCGCAGCGTATCGCTCGAGACCGCGGAAACGCTCCGGCGCATTCTCGTTGATGTGCGCATCCGGCGTCATCACGTTGATCTGCTCGAGGTCGTGCCGCTTGCCGATCTCGAAGTCGGTCTGGTCGTGGGCCGGCGTGATCTTCACGGCGCCTGAGCCGAACGCAGGGTCGACGGCATCGTCGCCCACGATGGGGATCATCCGGTCGACCAGCGGCAGTCGGATGTGCTTGCCGATCAGCAAGGCATAGCGCGGGTCGTCGGGATGCACCGCCACGGCGGAGTCGCCCAGCATCGTCTCCGGGCGCGTCGTGGCCACGACCAGCGATCCGCTGCCATCGGCAAGCGGGTAGCGGAGGTGCCAGATCCGGCCATCGGTCTCTTCCTTCTCGGCTTCCTCATTGGAGAGCGCGGTCAGGCAGCGCGGGCACCAGTTGATGATGTACTTGCCGCGGTAGATCAGTCCCTGCTCGTGTAGACGCACGAACACTTCGCGCACCGCGCGCGAGAGATCCTCATCGAGGGTGAAGTACGTCCGCGACCAGTCGCAGCTCGCGCCCAGCGCCTTGAGCTGCTCGAGGATCTGGCCGCCGGTCTCGTTGACGAAGGCCCAGACCCGCTTCACGAACTCCTCGCGGCCCACGTCGAAGCGCGTGAGTCCTTCCTTGGCGAGAATCTTCTCCACGACGTTCTGCGTCGCGATGCCGGCGTGGTCGGTGCCGGGAACCCAGAGCGCCCGTCGCCCGCGCATCCGTTCGAAACGGATCAGCACGTCCTGGATCGTGTTGTTGAGTCCATGGCCCGCGTGCAGCACCGCCGTCACGTTCGGCGGCGGGATCTGGATTACATACGGTTCGCCGCTGCCGTGGGCGTCGACCTTGTAGAAGCCGCGCTCCTGCCACCAGGCATAGAGCGGTGCCTCGATCTGGGACGGATCGTATTGCGGCGCGAGCGGCTCGGTCATGCGTGCAACGCGTCGCTGTCGTCGATCAGGTCGAAGGCCAGGTCATCCTCGCCTCGCACCAGCACGCAGTTGATCACCTCGGCCGGCGCCACGGCGGCCGCGACCAGTCGCTGCGCCCGGAGCCGCGATGGGCGATCGGGGACCCAGCCGTGGATTTCGATCGCGAACCGGCGCACCGGCACCACATCGAGATGGCACTCGCGGAGCTGCAGGTCATTCTCGAGGACCGAGAGGGCATCGTGAACAATTTCGGCCACCGACCCCTGGTCGGGCGCAGGCTTGGCGGCCTCCCCGAGCAGACGCTTGGCGGTACCGGCGAAGAGCTCGCTGAGGAGGAATCCCACCGCCGCACCGGCCGCCAGGCCGAGGGTGACGGCCCCGAGGGTGGCCGGGGTGGAGGCTGCTGGGCGACGATGTCGTAGAGCAAGACGTGGCATGGTGATAAACTACAAGACTCGGTCGGCCCGGCCTATGCCTGTGACCGACCCCATCAGACCCCGATTGCGAGGCAGGACAGAGCCATGGCGACCACGACGGACGGCATCATTCGAGTCACCCTTCCCGATGGATCCGTTCGCGATCTGGCGACCGGCACCACCGGGATGGAACTCGCCGCCCAGATCGGCGCCGGGCTCGCCCGTGCTTCGGTGGCGATCCGGGTCAACGGCGAGATTCAGGATCTGGGTCGTCCCCTCGTCGACGGCGCCACAGTAGCGATCCTCACCGAGCGCGACGCCGAGTCGTTGCCGTTGCTGCGGCATTCCGCGGCCCATATTCTCGCGACGGCGGTCCGGGAGCTCTTTCCCGACGCGGGCATCGGCTTCGGCCCCTCGATCGAGGATGGCTTCTACTACGACTTCGCGGTGCCGCGCCCGTTCACGCCCGAGGATCTCGAAGCGATCGAGACCCGGATGAGTGCCGTGGTGGAAGCCGATTACCCCTTCACCCGCGAAGTGGTATCGCGCGAGGAAGCCAACAAGCGCTTCGCAGACGATCCGCTCAAGCTCGAGCGCATCTCGGAACTTGGGCCAGACGAAACCATCACGGTCTACACCGATGGTCCGTTCGTCGACCTCTGTCGCGGGCCGCACCTGCCTGGCACCGGCAAACTGAAGCACTTCAAGTTGCTCTCGGGCGCAGGCGCGTACTGGCGCGGTGATTCCAAGCGACAAATGCTGCAGCGGATCTACGGCACGGCCTTCTTCAAGAAGGACGACCTCGCGGCGCACATCAACCGGCTCGATGAGGCGAAGAAGCGCGACCATCGGGTCATCGGCAAGCAGATGGATCTCTTCCTCTTCCATCCGTTTGCGCCGGGTGCGGCGTTCTGGACCGATCGTGGCAGCGCGATCATCAACGAGCTCTACAAGCTCCTGCGCGAGGTCAATCGCGACGGCTATCAGGAAGTGCGCACGCCGCTGCTCTTCAACAAGGCGCTCTGGGAGATGTCGGGGCACTGGGGCAAATACAAGGAGAACATGTTCCTGGTGCTCGACAACGAGACCGGGGAACACGACTACTCCCTGAAGCCGATGAACTGTCCGTCACACTACTTGCTCTATCAGACGAAGAAGCATTCGTACCGTGAGTTGCCGCTGCGCTTCTGCACCTATGACGTGTTGCATCGCAACGAGGTCTCCGGCGCGCTCTCCGGGCTGACGCGCGTGCGACAGTTCCAGCAGGACGATTGTCACGTCTTCCTGATGGAGCGGCAGATCCAGGCCGAAGTGCACCGCCACGTGCAGTTCATCACCAAGTTCTACGAGGCGTTCGGACTCAAGGCGACTCTCAAGTTTGCGACTCGCCCGGAGCAGCGCATCGGCAGCGATCAGATGTGGGATGGAGCCGAGCAGGCGTTGCGTCACGCGCTCGAGGCGACCGGGATGGCGTACGAGATGAAGCCGGGCGATGGTGCCTTCTACGGCCCGAAGATCGACTTCGATGTCGAGGATGCCATCGGCCGGAAGTGGCAGTTGGGCACCATCCAGCTCGACTATGCCGCGCCGGAGCGATTCGACCTCAATTATGTCGGCGACGACAACTCCGAGCATCGCCCGGTGGTGATTCACCGTGCCGTGTGCGGGTCGTTCGAGCGGTTCATCGCGATCCTGATCGAACACTTCGCAGGTGCCTTCCCGCTCTGGCTCGCGCCGGAGCAGGTACGAATCATCCCGATCAGCGATTCGCAGCAGGAGGCGGCCGAGCAGGTGACGGCACGGTTGCGCGATCTCGGCATCCGCGCGCACCTCGATGATCGTCACGAGACACTCAACTACCGCATTCGCGAAGGCGAACTGGCCAAGGTGCCGTACATGGCCGTGATCGGCCAGCGGGAAGCCGACAGCGCCAGTCTTGCGGTGCGGGTACGTGGCGCGGGGAACAAGCAGGAAGTCGTCACCACGGACGACTTCGCGGCGCGCCTCGCCGAACAGGTACGGAGCCGGGCGTTGGTTCCGTGAGCGGACCCAGGCTCGAACGTCTGGTCGGCGTTCGGGCGCTCGCCCTGATGCTCGTGAGCGTGACCGTGGGAGCTGGCATCTTCGGATTGCCGGCTCTTGCCGCTCATGAGCTCGGCGCAGCCGCTGTCCTGGCCTATCTCGTGTGTGCGCTGGTGATGGCGCTGGTCGGGCTCTGCCTTGCCGAAGCGGCGAGCAGGGTACCGCATACCGGCGGACTCTACGCCATCGCCACGTCGGCGTTCGGGCCATTTGCCGGCGCCTTCGTGGGAATGCTGCTCTTCACGGCCAACGGTGCGTTTGCCGATGCGGCGGTGGGTGCCCTCTTCGCCGATACGGTCGCGCAACTCTTTCCCTTCTTTGCCGGCACCGTGCCGCGGATCGGGCTGCTGCTGGCGGTCTACTTCGTCGCGACCGCGCTCAACGTGCGCGGGGTCCGCGGTGGCGTGGCGGCAGTGCAGATCAGCACGGTGATCAAGTTGCTGCCGCTGGTACTACTCGTGGCGGCGGGAATCTTCGCGGTGAAAGTCGAGAACCTCCACTGGGCGGCGGTGCCAGGGATCGCGGCGGTCGGCCGGACCTCGGTTCTGCTGATCTTCGCGTTCGTCGGTCTCGAAGGGGCGCTCAATGTTGCCGGCGAAGTGGTCAATCCGTCGCGGACGATTCCGCGGGGAATCTTCTTCGGCATCGGCGGCGTGACGATCCTCTATCTGGGGCTCCAGTTTGTCGCGCAGGGCGTCCTCGGGCCGGCGCTCGCAACCGCGACCGGCTCCCCGCTGGCCGACACCGCTGTCGCCATTGTCGGAGGCATCGGAGGAAAACTGGTGCTGGTGGCGATTGCCCTGGCGACTGGAGCGTTCATCTTCGCCGACCTGCTCTCGCAGCCCCGGGTGATGGTGGCGCTCGGCGAGGACGGGCTCCTTCCGGCGGCGATGGCGAAGATCGATCCGGTCCGCCGTACTCCCGCCAATGCGATCATCTGGTACTCCATCCTCTCGCTCGCACTCGCGATTTCGGGGACGTTTTCGGTGCTCGCCCTCGTGTCGGCTTCGGGCACCCTGATGATCTATCTGATCTGCTCAGTCGGCGTCATCCGCCTCCGCCAGAAGGGGATCCGGGCCGAGGACGCGCCGTTTCTGCTCCCCGGTGGGCCGGTGATTCCTGTTCTCGCGGGTGTCGCGATTGTCGCCCTCCTCGCCTCGCTCACGGCAGGGGAACTCCTTGCCATTGGTGGAGTTGCTGCGGCCTGCGCGATCCCCTACTTCATCCGCAGGCAGCGCCTCAGTAAATGAACCGATCCCACCGGCGGGCGGACGCGTCTATCTTTCCCGCGGTTTAACCACACCAGGAACGGCCCAGTGTCCGACGAGACCACGCCAGTCATCCTCAGCGCCTGCCGGACGCCCATCGGCAAGTATCTCGGCGCTCTTTCTTCGCTTCCAGCCACGCGTCTCGGAGCCATCGCCATCGCCGAGGCAGTACGCCGAACCGGGATCGATCCCTCGCTCATCGATGATGTCATCATGGGGCATGTGGTGCAGGGCGGGGCGGGTCAGGCCCCCGCGCGCCAGGCGATGATCCACGCCGGGTTGCCCGGGACGATTCCCGCGCTGACGATCAACAAGGTCTGCGGCTCCGGTCTCAAGGCCGTGATGCTGGCGGCGCAGGCGATCAAGGCGGGCGATGCCTCCTGCGTTGTCGCTGGCGGAATGGAGTCGATGTCCAACGCCGCCCACTATGTCTACGGCTACCGGAACGGCATCAAGGCCGGCAACCAGACCATGGTCGACGGGATGATCCACGACGGGCTCTGGGATTCATTCGGCAACAACCACATGGGCGAGTACGCCGAGTACACTGCCGAGAAGGCGGGCGTCAGCCGCGCGGATCAGGATGCCTTCGCGTTCCGGTCGCACCAGCGCGCAATTGCAGCGCAGGCGGCGGGGAAGTTTGCCCACGAGATGGTGTCGGTCGAGATCGCCGACCGGAAGGGTCCGATCACGGTGAGCGCCGATGAATCGCCTCGCGCCGATACCACGCTCGAGACGCTCGCCAAGCTCAAGCCGGTCTTCCGCAAGGACGGCACCGTTACCGCAGGCAACGCGCCCGGGCTCAACGATGGCGGCGCGGCACTGGTGGTGGCGTCCCTCGCCTTCGCGAAGCAGCACAACATCGCCCCGCTCGGCCGGATCACCGGCTACGCCACCGGCGGCGGCGAGCCGAAGGATCTCTTCTTCGCGCCAATCCTCGCGGTGCAGAATCTGATGCAGAAGAACGGCACCACGATCAACGACTACGATCTGATCGAAGCCAACGAGGCCTTCGCGGTGCAGGCCATCGCCGATGGCCGCGGTCTTGGCTGGGACGAGAACCGGGTCAATGTGAATGGCGGCGCGATCGCGCTGGGTCATCCGATCGGGGCATC
>JBDSMX010000196.1:0-5702 GCA_039915645.1 Gemmatimonadales bacterium
TGTCCGCGAGGACAACCGTGAGTTGCGCGCCGTCGATATCTGTAGTCTGACGACACAAGGCGCATCGCTAGTGGAGCCAGAGGCGTATCCGGGGATCCGGGCCGATTTCGAGCACAGCTTCAGCAGGCTGCGCAACCTGCGTGCCGACATCTTCCTGGCGACGCATACCGAGTGGTTCAGTTTGCAGCGCAAGCTGCGCGAACGCGCCACTGCGCAAAAGCCGGCGGACCCATTCATCGATCCGGATGGCTACATCCGCTTCGTCGACAGTTCAGAGAAGGAATTCCGTGAGGTACTCGCCAAGCAGCGACTGCTCCCCTAACCTTTATTCGGACAACCGACGCAGCGTGAAGAGCGGAAGGACCATCGCTGCAGCAACTGTCGTCCAAGCTGTGGCATAGCACCTACTTGCTGCCGAATAGCCATTCCTACGACCCAGGAAGCAGATCGTGCCCAACATGCTGACGTTCGCCTTACTTGCGGTCTGCGTACCAGCACCACACTGGCGGGCCAGCAACCCGTGCCACGGCTCGTCGGAACTTGGCGTCTCGTTGAATTTTGCAATGTCGACCGTCCCGGGGACACGACCTACTCTCTCGGACGCCGGCCGATCGGGTTCTTTGTTTACGATGCGGCGGGGAATCTCTCCATTCAAGCGATGCGGGCCGCACCGTCAGGCGCCTTCACCAAAGACTCGGTTCCACTCGCTGGTATGGCCGAGCTTGGGACATCGTATTTCGGATACTTCGGCTCCTATACCATTACATCCGATTCCACGGTCGTGCATCACGTCACGGGCGGAACAATTCCGACATACATCGGCACGGACCAACGACGCAACTTTCGCTTTCGCGGCGACACCCTTTCGATCAGCGCCGATGAGCCGTGGTCGTGCCGCAAGCTCGTTCGCGCACGCTAGTGTCTGATGTGGGCCATGCTTGAGCCTGCGGTCTAACCTGCGCTTGCTGCGGTCGGGCCCACACTGCCTCGGCCACCGCGACATAGATTGCTTGGATCCGTGCGGGCCTCGGCGGCCACGCCGCAGAACCGCGGGCCGTTCGTCAGGCCAACAACCGAGCATGCGCGAGGAGAACCCTGAGCAAAGTGTTCGTCAACAGTGAACTCCATCTTGATGCCCACTCGGCGCCAGAAGAAATCACGATGGAGATTCCCCTACTGCAACGCGCTCCGCGGATCGACGGCAGTGGCACGGTGGGCCGGCAACCACGCGGCGATCCCGGCGATGATCGCCAGGCAGAGCACCGCACCTCCGAGCACACGCAGGTCGAGCGGGCTCACCTGGAAGAGCATCGCCGTCATTACCCCCGACAGCGCCACTGCGCCAAGGAACCCGAAGCCCACTCCGATCGACGCGACGATGAGTCCCTGCCGGAGCACCATGCCGCTGATCGTGCCACGCGCGGCGCCGAGGGCCATCCGGATGCCGAACTCGCGGGTCCGCATCTTCACGCCGTAGGAAAGCACGCCATAGAGGCCAAGTGCAGAGAGCGCGAGTGCCATCGCGGCAAAGGCGACCAGGAGCCGCAAGGTGAAGAGTCGTTGTGCCGCACCCTTGCCGATCGCCTCATCGAGCATCCTCGGATGGTACACCACCAGCTGAGGGTCATCATTGGCGAGTAGGCGCCGCACGGCGGCTTCCGTCGTGGCGCGATCCCCGGTGAAGAGGATCACCTGATGCAACGGCCAGTTCCGATCTCCCGCGAACTGCCGATGCGGGTGATACACGAAACCATCAGCGCGCCCCTCGTTGGTGACCGCGACATCGCCTACGACGCCGATGACCTCCGATCCGTGCGACAGCGAGAGTGTCTGGCCCACGGCGCTGACGCCGGGAAAGAGCCGGACCGCGAGATTCTTGCTGATGATCACGTGCTGCGTGGCCCGATTGTCGTCACGGGCATCGAAGAGCCGACCCTCGAGCAGCGGGACGCCGACCGCGCGGAAGTAATCCCCCGAGACAACGCGGTTCTGGGCGCCTGTCCTGCCGCGTACAGCATCGCCCACGAGCGGTCCACTGGTGACCGCCATCCCCCACTGATGGTACGCTCCCGTCGCGGGGAGTTTGGAGATGCCCCCGGCAGCAGTGACACCCGGAAGTGCCGCGACTTCTCCTGCGAAGCGTTCGAAGAAGGCGGCCCGTGCCGTGGAGTCATATCGTGCGCCCGGAAGGTTGAGCTCGAAGGTGAGCACGTGTTCAGGCTTGATGCCGAGATTGAGATCTCCGAGTGCGCGGAAGGAAGCGAGCAGCAGTCCGGCGCCGACCATGAGCACGAATGCCATCGCGACCTGCGAGATCACCAGCCATTCGCGGAAGCGCACTGCCCGACCACCACTGGTGCCGCCGCGGCTCTGATCGCGCAGGGCATCGCCGGGAGGGGTACGTGCGGCACGGATGGCGGGTGTCAGCCCGAAGAGGACGGCACACCCCACGGCGAGGAGCAGCGAGAAGCCGAGCAGTCGCGGATCGAGGGCGAGCGTATTGAGCCGCGGTATGGTGCCGGCGCCGAGCACCACGATCGCCGACACGGCGAACCGCGCGACCAGAAAGCCCGCGAGTGCGCCTGCGATCGCGAGGGTGAGTGACTCGACCAGGAGCTGGCGAAGCAGTCTGGCGCCACCGGCACCGAGGGCAGATCGCAGCGCGAACTCCTGGGTGCGTTCCGAGCTTCGTACCAGCATCAGGTTGGCGATGTTGACGCACACCAGGACCAGGACGAGCCCGACTGCCCCAAGCATGAGCTCGAGGGCAAGGCTGGAGGAGCCGACGATATCATCCTTGAGTGGATCGAGGCGCGCCCGCTCGAGCTTCTGACCTGGATACTGGTCCGTCAGTCGGAGCGCGATGCGATCGAGCTCGGACTGCGCCTGCTCGATCGAGACGCCACCCCGCAGCCGGGCGATGGCCGAGAGGAAGTGATTGCTCGCCTGAGTCGGATCGGTGACGGAAGTGAGATCCACCGGTACCCAGGCGTCGACGGCGCCAGCGATCGGGTCTTCGTACCCTGCCGGCATCACGCCGACCACCTGGTACGATTTGCCATTCATCAGCAGCGACTTCCCCACGGCGGCGGGGTCACCGTGGAAATTGTCCTGCCAGACCTGGTGCGAGATGACGGTGACCAGGGCCGCGTCAAGGTTGTCCTCGATGCCTGGGCCAGATTCGTCCTCGGCCCTGAAGGCGCCGCCCAGGCTCGGGCGTACTCGGACCACGTCGAAGTAGTTCGCACTGGTGTAGAGTAGCCGAACCCGGCGGGCCCGATCGCCGCTGCCGATGTCGGCGCCGACGCTGCTGTAGGTGTAGATCGCCGCGACACCTTCGGCAGTGGAGAGCTGACTACGATAGGCACCGAAGTAGACTGGTGAGAGGAAGTTGTGCCCGGCCGGGTCCTCAGTGGTGCGGCCGTACAGCCTGACCAGGCGACCGGGCTCTTGATAGGGCAGGGGCTTCAGCAGCACGTGGTCAACGGCGCTGAAGACTGCCGTCGTGCCGCCGATGCCGATGGCGAGGGTGAGGATCACCACCGCGGCGAATCCGGGGTTCCGGCCGAGGTTGCGCAAGGTGTAGCCGACGTCGCGGAGCGCCTCCTCGAACGGTCGCGTCCCGCGCGCGTCACGGACCGAATCCTTCACCTGTTCCACGCCACCGAAGGCGATGCGACTCTGGCGGGCCGCCTCGCGCTCTCCAACGCCCTTGCCCGCCCGGAACTCTGTCTCCATCTCGACGTGAAAGCGCAGCTCTTCCTCGAGCTCGGCTTCTTCCGCACGACGGAAGAAGACGGCCCGCAGCCGGGTGGCGATGTCGGAGAGGATGTTCATGCGCCCGCCCCCGCCCAGTGGGCATCCATGATGCTGTTGATCGCGGCCACAGTGCGGACCCAGCCGCCGTGTTCCACGGACAGCTGCTTCCTTCCGGAGGCGGTCAGGGCGTAGTATCTGGCGCGGCGGTTGTTCTCGGTAATTCGCCACTCGGTCTTCACCCAGCCTCGGCGCTTCATCCGCAGCAGGGCGGGGTAGAGTGATCCCTGGGTGACGAGGAAGACATTGCTCGAGCGCTCCTCGATCCGGTGGGCGATACCCCAGCCGTGCATCGGTTCGTGGGCCAGGGTCCGGAGCACCAGCATTTCGAGGGTGCCCTGGAGAAGTTCACCATTTTCGGTCGCCATATTGCCTCCTTCAGATGATCTGAAGATAAGACACGTGGCGGGCGAAAAGGGTTGCAGGGGAATTTGGGGCGAGACCGCGACCCCACCACTGGGTGGCGTCATTCCATTATCCACAGATTCTTGCTCTCGTTGGCGGCAAGGGTAGCTTCAACATCGCGCTCGGGGAGGAGCCACGAGAATGTTGATTGGGCATCGTGTCGGGTTGGCGGCCGCGGTCATGTTGCCGCTACTTATCTCTTGCGCTCCCGATATTCTGGTAGTGCCACTTCGCGTTTGTGTCGTTCACGGTGCGGACTTTGCACCCACTGCGGTCCCTCTCAATCAGCCCGCGATCACTACCCGGGCACATGAGATCGTTACCGCCGCTTCCAGGATCTGGATGGACGCGGCCTCGATTGGCTTCCTGCCGTATCCTGACGTGCTCGTGATCGAGGACCCCAACCCATCAACTGCGGCTCGACAGCATGTCGGTGACATCGTTCAAGATCTTGGCATTGGGCGCGGGTCATCCCAGGAGGCGACCGACGTGGTGGAGGCGTGCGATGCAGAATGGGCCCGAGGTCCGTCGGGCAAACCGCCAGGCCTCACCCTTGTTTTTGTGCGCGACTTCCCCAGCAGCGGTGGAGGAGTCAACATCGACCTGCTCGGATTCACTCCGCCACCCGGCACCTCACAGTGCACTTCGCCGTACGCAGTCGATCCTGCGTTCGTGCGCGCTCGCTGGAGTATCGCTAAAACACATATCACTGCCAGCCAGACGCCTGCCCAGTGGCTAGCCCTGGTCAGTCACACGACTGCACATGAGCTCGGTCACGCGATGATGTTGGGCCATGGCAACGGAAAGGATGCCAATGGCGACGGCCGATGGGGCGAGGAATGCGACCCGATTGAGTACGAGCAATATGACGTCCATGACGCAGAGGGAGCTTCCAACCTCATGCATCCCCGATCGGAATGGGGCACCACTCTGACAGCGTTGCAACGCGACCTGGCACGCGCGGCAGCAGCCCAGGCGATTACGCAGTGATTGTGCCGCCATCAAGGTCGCCTACTCGTAGTGGCGCTTCCCCCATACTGCAGTGAGGCGCGCCGCAGCCCTGCAACTCATGCACGCCGTTCGGTCGCAAAGCAATGCGTCGGTCGACGCGTCGGCGTGATCATCATTTCACCCGCATCTGAGGACATTCATGGCAAAGGAGTCTCTCTTCGACGCGCTCGGCGGCGCTGCGGCAGTGTTCGGCTTGGCGCAGGCGTGGCACGAGCGGGTTCTGGCCGATGAGGTCGTCGCCCACGCGTTCAGCCACGGCTTTCATCCCCAGCACACCGAGCGGTTGGCCGCGTATTGGGGCGAAGCGTGGGGCGGACCGGCAACCTACAGCACGCAGTATGGGAGTGAGTCGTCAGTCGTGCGGATGCACAGTGGGAATGGGCCCCACGACGACATGGATCGACGCGCGATCGCGTGCTTTGCCCAGGCGCTCGACGATATCGCGATCCCGGATCCGACCCTGCGGCGCG
>JBDSMX010000215.1:0-29494 GCA_039915645.1 Gemmatimonadales bacterium
ACCCGATAGATTGGAAGGTCTGTGGTGGAAATCGACTTTGGACCGTTGCTAGCGAGGACAACATGGCGCGTACCTGCACCGTGTGTGACAAGGGACCGACGACCGGCAATCACGTCAGCCATGCCAACAATCGGCGCAAGCGGCGGTGGTATCCGAACCTGCAGACTGTTCGCGTGATGGTGGGCGATGCCCCCCGCCGCGTGCAGGTCTGCACCAAGTGCATGAAGAGTGGCAAGGTGGTCAAGGCCTCCGCGGCCTGACCACTCCCGCGTCCGCACCGCCAACGGGTGGCGCCCTTCACGGGCGCCACCCGTTTCGTTTGCGACCTGCCGGGACAGAAAAAAAGGGGACCCGAAGGTCCCCTGCTGGTACGACGGAACGGACACACCGGCGGAGTGATTCACTCCGGGATGAGCTCGATCCGCGCCATCTCGGCGCCGTCGCCAGGCCGATGGCCGAGCTTGAGGATCCGGGTGTAGCCGCCGGGACGGGACGCGAAGCGCGGGCCCAGCACCTTGAACAGCTTGGTGAGGATCGCGCGATTCGGAATCTTCTGCTCCACCTGACGAATGGCGTGGAGGTCACCCTTGCGTGCCAGGGTGATAAGCTTCTCGGCGTACGGCCGGATCTCCTTCGCCTTGGCCACGGTGGTGTTGATCCCTTCGTGCTCGAACAGCGATGCCGCCATGTTGCGCATCATCGCCCGCTTGTGGGAGGACGTCCGGGAAAGCTGACGTCCCTTTGCGCGGTGCCGCATTACGCTTCCTCTCCGTTGCCGGCCACCGCCATCGGCGATGTACCCTGATTCGTGATCCGGAGGTCGCCATCGGCCTCCTCGAATTCCATGCCGAAATTGAGCGCCTCGCGCTGCAGCAGTTCGGCGATTTCTTGCAAGGCCTTGTCGCCGATGTTCTTGACGCCGTCGAGCTCCTTGGTCGAGAACTCCACCAGATCCCGCAGGGTCCGGATGTTGGAATTCTTGAGCGAGTTGAGCGACCGCACGGTCAGGCCAAGATCATCGATCGAGCGCGCCAGACGCGCCTTCAGTCCCGTGGCCACCATCGGCGTGTCGCTGGTCGCCGCCGGCGCCGCGTGATGGGGCACCTTGCCGAACTCGACGAAGTAGCGGAAGTGTTCCTGCGCGAGTGCGGCCGCATAGGCGATCGCATCTTCGGGCGAGATGGTTCCGTTGGTTTCGACCGAGACCGCAAGGCGGTCGTAGTCGGTCCGCTGGCCGACGCGGGTTTCCTGCACCGTGAAGTTGGCGCGGCGGACCGGATTGTAGATCGCGTCGATGCGCACCAGGTCAATCGGGAACGAGCGCTCGGTCGGGTGCATCTCCGACTCGACGTAGCCACGGCCCTTGTTGACGTAGAGCTCGCAGGTCACTTCGCGGTCGTCCTGCACCGTGAAGAGCAGCTGGTCGGGATTGATGATCGTGGCCCGGCCGCTTTCCTGGATGTCGCGGGCGTAGACCGGACCCGGGCCCTGCTTGGTGAGCCGGAGCACGGTCGAGTCGACATCGGCCTCGAGCACGAGCGTGAGGGCCTTGAGGCGCTGCACGATCTGGTGCACGTCTTCGAGGACACCCTGCACGGTCTGGTGCTCATGCACGACGCCGTCGAGGCGGAAGCCCCAGACCGCGCTGCCGCGCAGTGACGACAGCAGCAACCGCCGCAGCGAATTGCCCAGCGTGTGGCCGAAGCCCCGCTCGAGCGGCTGCAGACGGAACTCGGCGATGTTCGGGTTGTCGTCCCGCTTGGTCATCTCGACCACGTGCGGACGGACGAGCCCGGTCAGATCAATGCTCATCAGCGCGATTTCCTTCGTTACTTCGAGTAAAGCTCGACGATGAGCTGTTCCTGCGCGTTCACCGGAATCGCATCACGCGTCGGCAGCTCAAGGAGACGGCCCGCGGCCTTCTCGGCATCAACCGAGAGCCAGCCGACGGTGGTTCCGCGGGAGGCCTGCTCCTGCGCAGCCATCACCGCCACCATCTCGCGATCGGCCGGGGTGACGCGTACTTCGTGGCCCGGAAGGACCTTGAAGGACGGGATGTCGACCCGCTTGCCGTTGACTTCGATATGCCCGTGACGCACCAGCTGACGAGCGGCGCGACGCGACGCCGCAAAGCCCATCCGGTACACGACGTTGTCGAGACGCGTCTCGAGCGCGACGAGCAGGTTGGTGCCCTTCATCCCAGGCAGGTGCGACGCCTTGGTGTAGGTGGTGCGGAACTGGGTCTCGGTGAGACCGTACATCCGCTTCACCTTCTGCTTCTCACGCAGCTGCTTCGCGTATTCCGACGTCTTGCGACCGCGGCCGGCGTTCTGGCCATGCTGGCCGGCCGGATAGGCCCGACGCTCCACCGCGCACTTCTCGGTGAGGCAGCGGGTTCCCTTGAGGAAGAGCTTCGTGCCCTCGCGACGGCAAAGCCGGCACGCTGGTCCAGTGTATCGCGACATAGGCTAGACCCGCCGCTTCTTCGGAGGACGGCACCCGTTGTGTGGAATCGGGGTCACGTCGCGAATCGACGCCACCTTGAGCCCGACCGACGCGAGGGCCTGGATGGCCGATTCGCGTCCGCTGCCGGGACCCTGCACGCGCACGTGGACCTTGCGGAGTCCGAGATTCAGCGCCTCGCGGGCACAGTTCTCGGACGCCACGGTGGCCGCGAACGGCGTGGACTTCTTCGATCCCTTGAACCCCGCCTTGCCGGCGGTGCCCCACGCGATGGTGTTGCCGCGCAGGTCGGTGATCGTGATCAGCACATTGTTGAACGTCGCGGAGATGTGAACCATCCCCTCCGACTCGACAATCTTCTTGGAGCGCTTGGCGCTCGGCTTCGCCGCAGTAGGTGCAGTCATGGCTTACTTCTTCGTCGCCTTCTTCTTGCCGGCGATGGCCCGACGGGGGCCCTTCTTCGTCCGGGCGTTGGTGTGCGTGCGCTGGCC
This sequence comes from Gemmatimonadales bacterium, assembly GCA_039915645.1. Classification (GTDB taxonomy): domain Bacteria; phylum Gemmatimonadota; class Gemmatimonadetes; order Gemmatimonadales; family GWC2-71-9; genus Palsa-1233. The sequence continues at coordinate 2,955 of JBDSMX010000215.1, forward strand.
GCGCACCGGCAACCCGCGCCGATGACGAATCCCGCGATAGCTCCCGATGTCCTGAAGTCGCTTGATGTTCATCGCGATTTCAGTGCGAAGCGCGCCTTCGGTCTTCACCGAACGCTCGATGATCTGCCGCAGGCGGCCGACCTCGGCGTCCGAGAGATCCTTGATGCGCGTGTCAGGCGAGATGCCCGTTTCCGCGAGCAACTTCTTGCTCGTGACCCGGCCAATCCCGTAGATGTACGTCAGGCCAATTTCGACGCGCTTTTCGCGCGGAAGATCGACGCCAGCAATACGCGCCATATCAGCCCTGCCGCTGCTTATGCTTTGGGGTGCGCTTGCAGATGATGCGCGTCACACCACGACGCTTCACCACCACACAGCTCTCGCAAATCGGCTTCACACTCGAGCGAACCTTCACGACACGCGTCTCCCTGAAGACGGGGTTTCGGCCTAGCAAGGAATGATACTGGGGCTCCTGATCGTGCGCAACCCTGTGCGCCCAAACAACGTGGGGCATCAGGGCCCGATCAAACGCCGAAACTCGGCCCACGCCTCGCCCGGTTTCTCGGCCCCGGTGATCGGTCGCCCCACCACCAGGTCGGTCGCCCCGCCTGCAAGCGCCACCTCGGGAGTCGCCACCCGCCGCTGATCACCCTCATCCTCACCTGCCCGCCGAATCCCGGGGACCACCAGCCGGCCCGACCCGACCATCGGCCGCACCTGCTCCAGCTCGTGGGCCGAGCAGACCACCCCCGCCACCCCGGCGGCCATCGCGATTCCGGCGAGGCGCGCGGCCTCGCTGCCGACATCGACCATCGGCCGACCGGTCAGGTGCGCGAAGCCTGCGGCATCGTGCGAGGTCAGCACCGTCACCGCCACCACGTGCAGGCGGCCCGCAGCGGCCTCCACGGCCGCCTGCATCATCTCGGTGCCGCCCAGCGCGTGGACGGTGACCATGCGTACCCCGAGCTCCGCCGCCGCTGTCACCGCGCCGTGCACGGTGTTCGGGATGTCGTGCCACTTGAGATCGAGGAAGACCGGGTGACCCGCATCGAGAACGCTGCGCACGAAGCCGTGCCCCGCCCTCGTCATCAGCACCGATCCCACCTTCACCGGCGCTCCCGTCGGCAGCAGGTCCAGCAAGTCCACCGCGCTCGGTGCATCGGGGTGATCGAGGGCGACATACAGCTCAGCCATTGGGTTGCTCCAGTTCGGTCAGCACACGTTCGGGGAGATGAGGATCGGCAAGCGCGGCGGTCCCGATGGCGACCAGCGACGCGCCCGCACGGAGATAGTCAGTGACATCGACCGCGTTGCGCACGCCGCCAACACCGATGAGCGGGAAGCCTGCGAGACGCTCCGCCGTGCGGCGCACGGCAAGGATCCCTGTCGCAAGCAGCGCCGGACCACTCACCCCGCCGAAGCCGTTGCCGAGTCGCGGAGAGGCACCATCAAAGAGGTAGCCGGGAAGCGTGTTGACCAGGGTTGCGCCATCCGCACCGGCATCGCGCGCCGCCATCGCCATCACGGGAATGTCGGGGAGTGCCGGCGAGAGCTTGGCGAAGATCGGGCGTGCGGTCATCCGGCGGCAGCGCGAGATCACCGCCGCAATGCTGTCAGTGTCGGCGCCGAATTCGACGCCGCCCGCAGAGGTGTTCGGGCACGAGAGGTTGATCTCGTAGGCGTCATGACCCGCGAAGTCATCCAGCTGTTCGATGACCGCGGCGTACTCGTCGAGCGCAAAGCCGACGACGTTGACGATGATCCGGGGTCCGCGCAGGTTGGCCTGCAGCCACGGCAGCTCCTGATGGCGAACCTGCGCGACGCCAGGGTTCGCGAGCCCCACCGAATTGATCATCCCGCCACGAAATTCGGCCACGCGCGGTGCCGTGTTCCCGATGCGCGGCGCCAGTGAGACCGCTTTCGTGACCAGGCCACCGAGTCGCTCAAGGGCCATCGCACCACGCAATTCACGACCATACCCGGCGGTGCCCGATGCCAGCAGGAGTGGATTCGAAAACTCCATCCCGGCAACGACGCAACTCAGCGATGTCACCGTGGCTGCACGCCGGCACCGGAGGCCGCTCGTCGCCCCGACGCGGCGCGGGCGCGATCAATCAGGAAGTGTCGCAGCGAATCTTCGAGCGCGACGAATCGGGCGTCCTGTGCTCCCTGCAGGTAGGCGACGTAGGGATTCCCGGGAGGCAAGGCGCCGAGCCGCGCCCGCAGCGCGTCGCCCGAATCGGGAAGGAGCGGCAGTCGGGCCAGCAATGACTTGCCGACATATGGCGACTGCGGCCAATCGCGTTCGATGCGCCCGAAGAGCCAACCAGCCAGGCGGGGCGCGGCCAGCGAATCGCGGGCCGACTCGGCGAGCACGAACAGCACGAGGTCGCCTGCCGGGCTTCCTGCGACAGTCGCCGACTCTTCGTCCATCAGTGCCGTCGCGATGCCCCGGAGCTGGTCTGCACGCCGCCGAGGCAGCCCCTCATCGGCCACTCGCGCCAGGGAATCGAAGCGAAACCGGAGGTCCGCCGGCGAGATGGCATGCGCGACGATTCGGTCAGTCGCGAGCAGCGCCCCCTCCGACACCGAAGGACTTCCTGGCAACAGGAGGAGCCGCGCGAGGTAGCGATCCATCGCGGCCGGATCGGTTGGCTCCGCCCCGCGAACCGCCGCGAGCAGCCAGCGCGAGTGGCGCTCGGGTGTGCTGAGCGGCGAGGCAACCAACAGCGCCAGAACCGAATCGGTCCAGTTGTTGTTGCGCGCCGCCTCGAGTCGAAGGAGCGGCAAGTAGTCGATTGCCGTATCGGGAGCAGCGAGCACCGCGCGCAACTCAACCAGCGCTTCGGCCGGGCGATCAAGCGCGGCCAACGCCGTGGCGCGATTCACCCGGGAGCGCGCATCGTCGGCCTGCCCCAGATAGTTCAGCGCCTCACTCCAGCGCTCATCGCGGACCAGCGCCTCGCCGGCACGCCGCCGCGCGAGTTGACGCAGCGCCGTGTCCCGACTTGTCGCCAATTCCTCGAACAGCGCGGCCGAGCCCCGATCCTGCATCAACTCACGGCAGAACGCGAGCTCATACACGAGTGGCTCACGCCACGGGGCATTCCGCCGCAGGACAGCACTGCGTTCCAGCAGTGGCGCGGCATTGCTGCAATCACGCCGACGGGCGAGCGCCCGCCCACGCAACCAAAGTGCTTCGGCGGCTTGCTCGCCTTCAGGATGGCGGGCATAAGCCAACTCCGCCTTCCCCGCGGCAATCCCCCACGCATTCTCGGCGTCGCCGGGACGGCCCTCGCGCTCGGCCCGAAGCGCTGCGGCCGAATTCACCTTGGCTTGATAGAGTGAGTTCGACCAGGTGCACCCGGCCAGCAGGAGCAGTGTGATCGCCGAGGCCGATCTCATGGCTCACCCGCACGGCGAGCGTCGGTGGTCTTGCGGTCGTACTGCTGCAGATATTTCACGATCGCCTCGGCGATGGCCGATGCGATCCCGTCCTGGCCATTGCGAGTGGTCATCTGCCGAGCGTCATCGGGGTTGGTGCTGTAGCCCATCTCGATCAGGATCGCCGGGCGTCGCGCCGTGCTCAGCACCGCGAATCCCGCCTGCTTGACGCCGCGATCGAGCGTGCCAGCGTCGGCCACTTCACGCAGGGAGGATTGCACCAGCTCCGCTGCACGCGCCGACTCACGCAGGAATTCGTTGCGAGCAAGATCCTTCAGGATGAAATCGAGGCCGCCTGATGCTGCTTCGTCAGCTGCATCAGGATCGAATCGCGCGGCATCGTTTTCCATCTTCGCCACGCGTTCGGCATCGGCGGTACGCGCCTCGGCCAGGAAATACGTCTCGAACCCGCGCACCCTGGTGTATCCCGGTCGCGCGTTGAGCGAGTTCACGTGCAGCGACACGAAGAGATCGCAATCTTCGGTGCGACAGAAGCGCGGCGCGCGGTGGCCGAGGGAAATGAGCGTATCAGTGGTCCGGGTCATGGTCACCTTGATCCCGCGACGCTCGAGCTCGTCACGCAACAACATCGCGACGGTCAGGGTGATGTGCTTTTCCTTGAGACCGCCGGGAAAGTACAGCCCGGGATTGCCAGGATCCGTGCCGCCGTGCCCGGCATCGATGGTCACATGATGACCGGGCTTCAATCCGTTGGGGAGCCGGCTGCGCTCCTCCCGGCCAACGGTGGTGCGTGAAGGACGGGTGAGCAATTGCGATGGCGCCGGTCCTTCGGCGAGTACCGCCGTGCCCGGGGTCCAGTTCCAGGTGCGGCGCAACGGATCGGCCAGCATCTCCGCCACAAAGGCGAGTGGCACGAAGAGCGAATCGCCACGACGATGCGAATCCGCAGGGAGCCCTCGCACCGTGGAACCGTCATCGACCAGCGAAGTACCCGGGAGAAACTTGAAGGTGCCTGCCGCGCTCACCAGCACAAACCATTCGGCCTCACGCTGCCACTTGGCACCGATCGCCTGCGCCAAGGGTCCGAGTGGAACCATCGCCCCCTGCCCTGCCTCGCTGCGAAGCGGAATCACGACCACGCCACGCGCGGTGCTCACCTGGAGTCTGGTGGGAGCCGCGGCGAGCAACGCGAATGCGGTCACGGCAAGGAATTTCATTCCCGACCCTTCCGCGAGATGGCGCGCGCAACTTCGCGATCCACGATCCGCTTCTTCAGGTCCTCACGCTTGTCGTGCACCTTCTTGCCGCGGGCGAGCGCGATCATCAGCTTCGCCCGGCCGCGGAGGAAATAGATCTCGAGTGCCACCAGCGACAGCCCGTCGCGTTGCACCGCCCCGATGAGCTTCTCGATTTCGCGCTTGTGGAGCAGCAGTTTTCGTGAGCGGACGGGGTCGTGGTTGTACCGATTGCCCTGCTCGTACGGGGTGATGTTCAGCCCTTCGACCCAGACCTCGCCGCGGCTGACCCGCGCAAACGCCTCTTTGATCGAGGCGCCCCGGCGTCGCAGCGACTTGACCTCGGTCCCGGTCAGCACGAGGCCAGCCTCGACCGTGTCGAGAATATGGAAGTCATGGGCGGCCTTGGGGTTCCGCGCGATGCTGAGACGCGCTTCGTGGCTCGGGTCGCCGGCGGAGGAGGGTTTCGGTACCATTGAACGAAGAATAACCGGGGCGATGCTTGACGCTCGGGACACCACGCGAGTAGGTTTGCCTCCCCGCCGAAGTGGTGAAATTGGTATACGCGCTGCGTTCAGGTCGCAGTGGGCGCAAGCCCGTGGGGGTTCGAGTCCCCCCTTCGGCACTCTCCACCCCGCAGATCGCCGCCGGTCAGTATCGCGGCATGCTCTCGTCCACGTCAGTTGCCCAAGCATCGACCCCCCCGGCCAGCGAACGCACCCGGGCGAACCCTGCACGTTGCAGCAGGTCTTTCGCCGTCATCGAGCGCATCCCGTGATGACAGATCGTGACCACCTCGCGATGCCTGGGGATCTCTCCCAGCCGCGCAGGCAGCTCTCCCAGTGGCACCAGGTCGGACCCGGGGAGGTGCGCGATGGCAAACTCCCACTCCTCGCGAACGTCAAGAAGCACCGGCCCCGAGGCCCCGCTCAACGCCGCGGCGAGCTCCGCTGGTGAGATCTCTCCCTCTTCCGTCGGGCCGGACATGGGGCCGACACCGCAGAAGGCCTCGTAGTCCTGCAGTTCCGTGAGTATCGGCGCGTCGCCACAAATGACGCACGCCGGATCACGGGCCACGGCGATTTCCCTGAAGCGCAGTCGAAGCGCATCGAAGAGGAGCAAGCGGCCGGCGGCGGATTCTCCGACACCGAGGATCCACTTCATCGCCTCGAGGGCCTGCAATGACCCGATGATCCCGGGAAGGACGCCGAGCACGCCAGCATCGGCGCAACTGGGGACGAGCTCGGGGGCTGGAGGCTCGGCAAAGAGACAGCGATAGCACGGCCCGCCCGGCGTCCGGAAGAGCGACAGCTGGCCCTCGAACCGGAAGATCGAGCCGTACACCAGCGGCTTGGCCTCGAGCACGCAGGCATCATTGGCGAGGTATCGCGTCGGGAAATTGTCGCTGCCGTCGATCACGATGTCGAACCGGCGAACGATCTCGCGGGCATTGGCGCTGGTGAATTGCTCCGGAATAGCCTCCACCACCACAAAGGGATTGAGTCCCTCGAGCCGCGCCTTGGCCGAGATCGCCTTGTTGCGACCGACACCAGCGCTGTCGTGGAGAATCTGCCGTTGCAAGTTGGAGAGATCGACCAAGTCATGGTCGACGATACCAAGCGTTCCTACGCCGGCGGCCGCGAGATAGAGCGCGGCCGGGGATCCGAGCCCACCGGCACCAATGAGCAAGACACGCGATGCTCGCAGCCGTGCCTGACCGGCGACACCGACCTCGGGCAGGGTCAAGTGGCGGGCATAGCGGAGCAATTCGTCGGAACTGAATTCGGTTGACACGGAATGGCCCTTCGCCTTGTGTCTCGGAAACGCAGAGAGTTACGCCGGCACCCCTGCGAGCGGTACCAGATCCGGAGTCGCGGCGGTCGCATCGCGAAGCAGATCGGCCAGCGAGACGGATTCGAGGAGGTCGTCAATGCGGACTTGAAGCGCACGCCAGACGGGACGGATCTGGCAGCTGGAGGTCGGGGCGCACCGCTCAGGATCGAGCGGCTGCGACTCGCAATTCAATTCGAAGATGCGATGGTCGGACGCCAGCATCACGTCGCGAACGGTGACCTGCTCGGCATCCCGGACCAGCAGATAGCCGCCTTTGGCACCGCGCACCGAGTCGACCAGCCCGGCCCGACGAAGGCGCAGCAGGATCTGCTCGACATAATCGGCGGGGAGGCGCTCCAGCTCCGACAATTCGCGCGCAGCGACAGCGCCAGCCCCCTCGCGACGCCGGCGGGCGAGGTGCAGCGCGATGATGAGCGAATACTCGGTCAGGTTGGTTACCCGCATGTCTTCAATCTGCTCGCTTCCACCGGCAATGTCACGCCCGGTCGGTCCGCATCCCCCGAATCGCGGCGAGCCCTGCCATCGGACCGAGCGAGAGTACGGCGAGCGCCCAGCGCCAACCGATCCACCCCGCCATCACCGGAACCAGCTGGATGCTGGCAATGGTGAGAAGGAACCCGATCGAGGTCTGGAGCGTGAGCGCAGTGCCCACGGCGTGTTCCGCGGCGCGTTCGGTCACCAGCGCCGAGAACTGTGCCGAATCGGCAATGACGGCGACACCCCAGATGAGACAGACGGACAACACCAGCCACGCCGGTCCGCCGAACACCACCGCGCTGAGGAGGCAGCACACGCCGCTGGTGGTCAGCGCCCGACGAATCACCGGCGCTCGACCGATCCGGTCTGCCGCGCGCCCGCCCCAAACGGCGCCCACGCCACCGATCGCGACCACGATGAAGGCGAGCGTCCCCACATTCCCCTGCGGAGACCCACGCGCCGCAAGGGAGGCCGTGAGGTAGGACGGCACCCAGGCCCAGAAGGCGTAAAGCTCCCACATGTGGCCGAGATAGCCGCCTGTCACCTGGCGCAGGGCCGGGTCGCGAACGACCGTAGTCGCCAACCCCCAGGAGAACGGGCGTGCCGGGAAAGGGAACGGGCCATCGCGATAGCCCACGAGAACCAGGATTGCCGCGAGCGCTGCCGCGACGCTCGGGATCAGCACGGCAGGTGCGAGTGGCAGGTGCCCCGCCCCTTCGAGGAGGTAGGGGAAGGCTTTCCCCACCGTGAGCGCTCCAACCACGACTCCGATGGCGAGGCCGCGTTCCTGGCGGAACCAGGTGGCGGCCATCTTCATCGCCGGAGGGTAGACACCGGCCAGCCCGATCCCGGTGGCGATCCGACTCGCAATCGCCATCGGAAAGGAATCGGCAAACAACAGGGTGGCATTGGCAGCCGCCGCTACGAGCGCCGCCATGGAGAGGTAGCTACGGGCCGGAACTAGGTCGGGGAGATTGAGCACAGCGGCGACGAGCGTTCCGGCGACGAAGCCGAGTTGCACCCCCGAGAGGAGCCATCCCGACTCGCCCGGCGAGAGCGACAGTTTCGCGGCGAGCACCGGGGCAACGGCGCTCCCCGCGAACCAGACAGACATCCCCAGCACCTGCACCACGGCGAGCAGGGCCAGTTGGCGCCACCGCTCGCCGGACGTTGTCATCCGCTGACCGGCACGCCCTTGCCCCCGCCCGGGACGCCGATTTCGGTCATGGCGCGGAGGTCGAGCACATCCTCGAGTTCCTTGCCGACCAGCACCTGCTTGTCGGTCACCAACTGCTTGACGGTCTTTCCGGTGGCGAGGGCTTCCTTCGAGAGCTTCGCCGCTTCGGCGTAGCCGATCTTCGGCATCAGCGCCGTGACGAGCGCGGGCGAGCGCTCCAGCCAATGAGCGCACTGCGCTTCATCGGCCTGGATACCGCGAATGCACTTCTCGTCGAAGACTCGCACCGCATTCGCCACGATGCGCATTCCGAACACCATATTGTGCGTGATCACCGGCATCATCACGTTCAACTCGAGCTCGCCGGCCTTCGCCGCCATCGCGATCGTGGTGTCGAAACCGATGGCCTGATAGCAGACCTGGTTCACCATTTCGGCGATCGAAGGATTCACCTTGCCCGGCATGATGCTCGAACCCGGCTGTACCGCGGGCAGGAGGATTTCGGCGAGTCCGGTGCGCGGGCCCGATGCGAGGAGTCGAATGTCATCCGCGATCTTGCAGAGGTCGAGGATGAAGGCGCGGAAGGCACCGCTGAAGGTGGCGATGTCACCCATCGACTGCATCAGCTGGATCCGATCCTCGGCCACTTCGAGCTCGAGTCCGGTGAGGGCGTGGAGATGCTTCACCATCAGCGCCGGATAGGCCGGCTCGACGTTGATCCCGGTGCCCACCGCACTGCCGCCGATGTTCATCGCGCGCAGCCATCCCGCAGCCTGCACCAGCTTCTCGCGATGACGTGACACGGTACGGCCGTAGGCGCTGAATTCCTGCCCAAGCCGGATCGGTGTCGCGTCCTGCAGGTGCGTCCGACCCGACTTGATGATGTGGTCGAACTCCTTCCCCTTCGACATCAAGGCGGCGGCGAGCCCGTCGAGCGCCGACAGGAGCATCGGCAAGGTCAGCAGCGTCGCCAGTCGCATCGCGGTCGGGATCACGTCATTGGTCGACTGCGCCATGTTGACGTGGTCGTTCGGATGCACGGGGGCATAGCTTCCTCGCGCGTGACCGAGCAGCTCGTTGGCACGATTCGCGAGTACTTCATTCACGTTCATGTTGTGCGAGGTCCCGGCGCCCGCCTGATACGGATCCACCACGAACTGGTCCCGATGCTGTCCGCCGAGCACTTCATCTGCCGCCGCGATGATCGCATCGGCGTATTCCGCCTCAAGGCGACCGGTCTCCCTGTGCGTGACGGCAGCGGAGCGCTTGATCATGACCACGGCGTCGACGAATGCGGCCAATGGCTTGAGATCGGAAATCGGGAAGTTTTCAACGGCGCGCAGCGTCTGGATGCCATAGAGTGCGCTGCTGGGGACCGCCTTTTCGCCAAGCGGGTCCTTTTCGGTGCGGAAGCTCATGGTGGCGCGAGGTCCTGGTTCGGGGTTCCGGCGGGAGGCCGCGCCAAAGCTAAGAGCGCGAGCCGCGAGATTACAGCCTCGCTGCCAGCCCCGCGAGAAAGGGGTTTCGGGCGCGCTCTCGTCCCACCGTGGTTTCGGGGCCGTGGCCAGGGAGGACGCGTGTCCCGTCGGCCAAAGGCAGCAACTCCTTCGCGATGCTCTCGAGCAGCTCGGGGTGACTTCCTTCCGGCAGGTCGGTGCGGCCGATCGAGTCTTCGAACAGCACATCGCCCGAAAGGCAGAGCCCGTGGCCGATGAAGGCGACGTGCCCCGGCGAGTGCCCGGGAACGTGACGGACTGCAAACCGGTACTCCGCCAGCGAGAGGGTCTCACCATGGGAAAGGGGATGATCCGGTGGCGCCAGGCTCGGCAAATCGCCGAGGCCGATCATCATCCCCTGCTCCGGCAGCGAGTCGTACCAGCGGCGGTCGGCGGGATGCAGCCAGACCGGCGCGCCGGTGGCCGCCCTGACCAGGTCGACGCCCTGAATGTGATCGATGTGTGCGTGGGTGAGCCAGATCTGTCGGACATCGAGGTCGCGGTGGCGGACAGCAGCCAGGATCCGCCCCGCTTCTTCGCCGGGGTCGACCACGACGGCTTCCCGCGTGACTGCATCCCAGACCAGCCAGCAATTCTCGGCGAAGGACCCGTTGGGTATTCCGACAACTTCAGGTGCCGACACTGGCCGCCTGCGTCTTCCGCTCCGTCAGGAATTTCTCGACCGCGATGGCCGCCGTGGTGGCATCGCCCACCGCAGTGGTGACCTGCCGGGTGAGCTGCACCCGCAAGTCGCCCGCAGCGAAGAGTCCGGGGATCGAGGTCTCCATTCGGTCGTTGGTGATGATGTAGCCGCTCGCATCGTGCGCAAAATGCTGCGTCACCAGCCCGGTGTTGGGCTTGAAGCCGATGAAGACGAAGGCGCCGGTCACCGCGAGCTGCGATGGGGCACCAGTCACGGTATCAACAAGTTCGAGCTGCTTCAGACCACTCACCTCGCCCACCATTTCCCGCACGGCGGTATTCCAGATCACTTCGATCTTCGGATTCTTCATGGCCCGCTCCTGCACGACGCGCGAGGCGCGGAACGAATCACGGCGGTGAATCAGGTAGACCTTGCTGGCGTACCGCGTCAGGTAGTCGGCTTCCTCGACGGCGGCGTCGCCGCCACCGATGACCGCAATGGTGTCGCCCTTGAAGAATGCGCCATCGCAGACGGCACAGTAGGAGACACCTCGACCGGCGTATTCGATTTCGCCGAGAACGCCGAGCTTGGTCGGCGTGCCTCCGGCCGTGAGGATCACCGCCGGCGCGCGATAAATCGCACCGCCCGCACCAGTGACGGTGAAAATGCCATCATCGCCGCGGACGATCGTGGTGACTTCCTCGGTGCGAATGTCGGCGCCGAAGTGGATCGCGTGCTCCGTCATCTTCTCGGCGAGGTCGGGACCGAGGATCGAGATGAAGCCGGGATAGTCTTCGATCTTCTCGGTGTTGAGCAGTTCGCCTCCCGTGAGGCCGCGCTCCAGCAGCAGGGCCTTCAGCATCCCGCGCCCGGCGTACATCGCCGCACACAGGCCGGCAGGGCCTCCACCAACAATGATCACATCAAATTCGGAGTCGGTCGTCACGGGCGTTCCTCGAGCAGGTCAGTCGCGCGAATCAGTCGCGCGAATATAGAACGTCCGGGACGCCGGTGGGTTCCCTCTGGCTACGGCGCCTGAAGCGTCCGGGCCGGATCGAGCCGGGCGGCCCGAGCCGCAGGGATGAGGACTGCCCCGCCAGCGACCGCCAGCAGTGCCACCACGGCCGCAGCAAAGGAGAGTGGATCTGCGGGTTGGACCTCAACGAGTTCTGCCGCCATCAGGTGAGTGAGGAGGTAGGCGCCGAGCAACCCGGCCACCGTCCCAGGCACCACCATCCGGGCCGCCCACCAGATCACCTGCACAATCAACTGCCGCGGCATCGCACCGAGTGCGGCCCGCACAGCCAACTCACGCCGACGTCGGACGAGCGCGTGCGCGAGCACGCCATAGATACCCAAGGAGGCCAGAATCACTGCCACTCCGGCAAACCCGGTGAGCAGCGAAAGCGTCAGCATCCGCGAAGAGAGCTGTCCATCGAGCCGCGACTGCATCGTGCTGAGGTCGGCGGGGACCTGTGGATCGATCTCGGCCAGCCGGTGCCGCACCCCCGCGACAAGATCCGCGGATGGGATGGTTCCTCGAACGAGGAGCGTCATCGCGGTGGTCCAGCGAGGAACTTGCCGGGCTGCAGTGTACAGCTCGGCAGTAATGTCGCCCTCGAGTCCCCAATGCCGTACGTCGCCGACGACGCCGACAACTTCGAGCCAGGGTGCCGGAGATCCGTCGGCATTGAACTCCATGCTGGTGGCTCGCACCCGCTTGCCGATTGGTGTCGCGCCGGGCCAGTATCGTTTGGCCATGGCCCGATTCACGACCGCGACACGCGGCGTTCCCTCAACATCGCTGGCGGCGAGAGACCGACCCTGAAGCAACGGAATATTCAGCGTGGCGAAATATCCCTCGGTCACGGCCCGGTATCCGGCCCCCGTGTTCGGAATTTCGCTCCCCTCGATTTCGATGAATGAGCTGCCGGCGAAGCCGAGTGGAACCCAATTGCCGACGCCGACGGCGCGCACGCCGGGAAGTTGCCGCAATGCATCCACCGCCGCATTCCAGTACGCCGCGCGCCGGGCCGGCGAATCGTCGTAGCGCACCCCGCTGAGCGTGACTTCGGCGGCGACGACCGCGCGATCGAAGCCAAGATCGCGAAGCAGCAACCGCCGGAACGAGTGGATCAGGAGTCCTGCCCCGACGAGGAGAAGGACCGCCATCGCCACTTCGGCGGCGACCAGAAAAGCGCCGGCGAAGCCGCCACCTCGGGTGGCCGTGCGGCCACCGTTGGAAAGGAGCACTCGCAGCGAGACTCGCGAGCCGACGAAGGCGGGGACGATCCCTGCGACAATACCGACCAGCAACGAGATCCCGAAGGCGAAAAGCATCACGCCAGCGTCGAGCTGCACCTCCCCCGAACGCGGAATTTCCGCTCCCCAGACCCGCAGCACGATGCGAAGTCCCAACGCGGCCACCGCGAGGCCGAGCAGGCCGCCGGTCAGCGCGAGGAGGAGATGTTCGACCAGCAGCTGCTGCACCAACCGCCCGCGTCCGGCACCGATCGAGGAGCGGACCGCCATCTCGATTGTCCGTGATGCGCCTCGCCCGAGCGTGGCGGTGGCCAGGTTGGCACAGACAATCAGCAATACCAGAAGCACCGCGCCCATCAGCAGGCGCAAGTATCCGGCTGCCCCGCCGACCAGCGAGTCCTGCAGCCCCGCGACACCGACCCCGTACGAATAGAGCGCGCGCGAATCCGTGGCGCGGATCCCCTGCGCGATCCGGGACAAGTCGGCTGCGGCGACCGCCGACGTCACACCCGGTCGGAGTCGCGCGATGGCGAGGTAGTTGATGTTGGTTCGTGCCCCTTCGCGGGAGAACGCACTGGGGATCCAGAGATCGGTGCCCGCTGGATAGGCATCCTCCGACCTGATCACGCCGATCACGGTGCGCGTCTGACCATCGATCCGGAGACTCATGCCGAGCTGCGGCAAAGGTCCTGCTTGCCGTTGCCAGAATGCTTCGCTCACGATCACCACCGGCTCATTCCGCTGGACCTCCGCCGAATCGAAGGTGCGCCCGGCAAGGAATCGCACGCCGAGCACGCGGAAGAAGTCACTCGAAACGACCTGGCCGTTGACCCGGACGGCCCCGGCGTCGCTGGCGACGCTCATCCGGCGGCCGCGAATGTGAAGCGCTGTGCTCACCAGAGTCCGGGAGTCACGCTGCCAATCGCGCCAATCCGCGGCCGAAACGGTTTCGACTGAGTGCTGCAGCGAGTCGCGGCCAGTCAGCATCACCAGCTGTTGCGATTGGGGAAAGGGCAGCGGTCGAAGCAGAATTCGCTCGATCAGCGTGAACATCATCGTGACCACGCCGATGCCGAGCGCGAGCGTGACGATTGCCATCAATGCGAAGCCGCGTGCCCGGCGCAGCTGGTGCATTGCACCGCACACGTCCGACCAGAGTGCGCCTAGCCAGTCGCGTGACTCCACCGCGGCATCGCGCTCTCGCGCGCCGCGGTGCAATTGCCTTCGGGCGCTTTCATAGTCACCGAAGCGCTCCCGTGCCTCCTGCGTCGCCTCTTCGAGCGAGCGCCCCCCTCGCACCAGGTCATCGATGCAGAACTGGAGGTGTGCCTCAAGTTCCTGATCCATCTCGAGGTCGGCACGCGATCGGAGGCGGAACAACCGCCGATAGACGCTCACGAGCGGCTCCTCACGCTTCGCGCGCCGTCAACGAAAGGATCGCCGTCACCGAGCGGGTGTAGCGAAGCCAGGTGGCGGTTTCGACTCGGAGGTGATCACGCCCGCGACGGGAGAGCGTGTAGTAGCGGGCCCGGCGGTTGTTCTCGCTGGTCCCCCACTCCGCCGAAACCCAGTCGCGCCCTTCCATCCGTTGCAACGACTGATAGAGCGCGCTGTCATCGACCGAGATCTCGCTGCGAGATTGCCGCTCAAGCCACGACGAGATGCCGTAGCCGTGCATCGGCCCGAAGGAAAGCGCCTTCAGGATCAGGAAATCGAGCGTCCCCTTGAGCAGCGGCAGGACCGGATCGGCGGGCTTCGGCACAGCAGACTCCCCGTGAGTGCTAAGGGGAGAGGATACGATATCGCCTCGCGACCGTCAAGTCTTCAACGGTCAGATGAGGTGGGGGCCGACTCGCAGCACGGCAACCGCCCCGTGACAGGCCGAGATCGATCCGATCACGAGGTCACCGCCGGTCGGCGTGTCGGCGACGGTCGCAAGCGACTGCAATCCGTCGAAGGCGTTCCGGGCCGGGTACATCCCGACGCCGTAGACCGCGTGGCGGCAGGTGAAGAGCGCGGGCGTCTGCGCCGTGGGATGGTCCGTGCGCAGCACGTCGCTCCACGCCTGCACGGTATCACCCATTTCCCAGGTGCGCGGTCCCTTGATGGCCGGACAGACCGCCGGCTCGATGCAATGCACCGGGCAGAGCCAGTCGGCATGCGAGACATACCGAACGCCGTCGGTGTGCAGCTGGTCATACGGCGTGCCCATCGGGAGCGAAGGCCGCCGACGCTCCACCACACGATCGCTCCACCGTTCACGCGCGCGACGTTCGAGCCAGTCGGCCAGGAGATGCGGCATCAGCGGGGTCGGGACGATCGTGTCGGTGCGACCATCACGGTCGCGCAGTTCAGGCCGCAGCCACTGATCGAGGAACGCATTCCAGTCGAGGAGGGCAAGTTCGCGCTGCGGCGCCTCGGGAAGCTGCGCTGCCTTCGATGCCGGATCGCGATCAACAACGATCACCCGCCGGTAGTCGACGGCCCCCTTGTCGCGCGCGCGCTCGAGTTGATTGAGGTAAAAGGTTCCGTAGCATCCGCCGCCCATGATGGCGACATCACCCAGGGTGATCATCGCCGCAGCAGCCGACCGCCATCCACGACCAGGACCTCGCCGGTAACGAAGTCCCCATGCTCGAGGAGGTAGAGCAGCGCCTGCACGGCGTCGTCGGGCGTGCCGAGCCGCTGGAGCGGTGTCGTCTCGCTCAGGAAGGCACGACGCTCATCGTCATAATCTTCCGGCACCAGTACGGTGCCAGGGGCAATGGCATTCACGGTGATCTCGGGGGCGAGTGCGGCCGCGAGCACCTTCGTCATCATCACCACGCCAGCCTTGCTGATCGAATGCGCCGGATAGTTGCGCCACGGCTCCAGTCCGCCGAGGTCGGCGATATTCACGATCTTGCCGCCCGTCCGAGCGAGATGCGGTGCCGCTTGCTGCGCCAGGAAGAACGGCGCCCGCAAGTTGAGGTGCAGGATGTCGTCCCACTGTGCCGGAGTGGTCTCGGCAACCGGCACCCGCTCCATCACAGCCGCCGAGTTGACCAGCACATCAAGCTGGCCGAAATGCGCCGCGACACGACCCGGCAGAGCGATCGCCTGCTCGACATCACGCAGGTCTGCACCGAAGGCCGCGCACTCGTGGCCGGCGGCCTGCATCGACGCGACGACGCGGTCCGCCTCGTCCGACGACGCGCCGTAGTGAATGGCCACGCGCATCCCCCGACCGGCGAGTGCCTCGGCGAAGGCACGGCCCATCCGGCGTGCACCACCCGTGACCAACGCCACCCGGCCGGTGAGTTGCATCAGCGCTTCACCGTTGGCGAAGGTCGACGCAATTCAAGATCGTCGAGCCACTCATCCGGAATCTCCTGCGATCCGAGTCGGGCGTGAGTGCCGACGGCATCCGCTTCACCGTGCCAGTCGGAACCGCCGGTGCGACCGAGGCCGAGTCGCACGGCGATGTCGGTGATGTTCGCGACGGTTTCGCCGTCGTGGCTCGGATGCCGGGTCTCGACCGCATCGAGCCCATCAGCCTGCAAGGCAGTGAGGTGGGCGAGCGTGCCGAACGACTTGAGGTGCGCCGCTGAAACGATCCCGCCGCAGGCGTGCACCAGATCCGCGACTTCACGCAGCGTGGGAAGCTCCTTGTCGACATATGCCGGTCGACCCCGTCCGATGTATTTGTCGAACGCCTGCTGGACGGTGCGGACGTGCCCGGCGCTCTTCAGCGCCCGCGCCACGTGCGGTCGACCGATCGCGCCGCCACCAGCTTCGCGCGCGACATCGTCGAATCGGAGTTGCAAACCAAGCCCGACAAGTCGGGACACCATCTCGTGACCGCGGCGATCACGGTCGCTACGCGCCCGCACCAGAAACGCCTCGATACCGGGATCCTGATTCGGGATGAAATAGCCGAGTAGATGCATCTCGCCCCACTCTACGCCAACCGAGAATTCGCAGCCACCGATGACGTGGACGCCGAGCATCGCGCCCGTCGCCTGAGCGTCGGGGAGACCGGCTGTGGTGTCGTGATCGGTGAGCGCGATGGCCGTGAGTCCGACTTCGGCGGCGGTGCGAACCACGTCGGCAGGGAGGAGCATCCCATCGGATGCGGTGGAGTGGCAGTGGAGATCGATCACGTCACGCCGAAAGTCCGTAACCCGCGTCAGGCGACGTCCAGGCCGGCTGCGCCGTCCCGAGCAGGGTCACCAGGGCACGGTCGGAGATCTCCTCGAGCGCCATTTCGGCGGACTTCGCACCCTGCGGGGAGAAGCGTGCAAAGCGGTGCTCGGGAATCCCGCCCATGGTGCGCCGGAATTCGAGCGAGAGCTCGTCGCTCCCGTACTGGGTGTGTCGCCCGGTCGGGGCCACTTCCCAGGTCGCTCCGTCGGCATCAACAATCTTGCGAGCCATTCACCCTCCTCAACTGTGCGGAAGCCGTGCTTCGTCCCAGATCTCCGTCGCCGCATCGGTGGCGGGTGCGAGCGCGAGGAGCGCGGCCTCGAGTGCGGCGCTCTCGGCGTCGGCTGGACCAACGGCCCGGTGGTGCCGGTCGCCGGCGCCTTCGACGAACTCGAGCCAGGTGCCCGGCGTGCCGTGCAACTCGAACAACCAGAGATGTTGCTGCTGCAAGGCGAGCCTGGTGGCGAGCGCCGCCACCAGGGAGCGGTATTCCTCGCTGCGCGCCAACGGCACCGTCACTCGACGGATCGTCAGTACGCGCGACACCTTATCCCTGCTCTTCCGGGAAGGTGTGCAGCGTGTGCCGGACGTCTGCCAGGAAGCGATCGGCATCGGCACCGTCGACCACCCGATGATCGTACGCCATGCAGAACATTCCCTTGGTGCGAACGCCGAGCGCATCACTGCCATCGGGAAGCGTGATCACCGAGGGACGCTTCTCGATCGAACCGACGGCGAGAATCGCAACCTGCGGCTGATTGATGATCGGTGTCCCGACAAAGGTGCCGAAACCGCCCGGATTGGTGATGGTGAAGGTCCCCTTCTGGACATCTTCCGGTGCCAGCTTCTTGGTCCTGGCACGCTCGGCCAGATCCTGGATGCTTCGCGCAATGCCGAGCAGCGACAGTTCATCGGCGTGCCGGATGACTGGCACGATGAGTCCCCAATCGAGGGCGACGGCGATGCCGAGATTGATGTCGCGCCGGTAGATCGTGTTGTCGCCGGAGACGGCGGCGTTGACGACCGGATGCTTGCGCAGGTTGTCGGCGATCGCCTTCACGATGAACGCGAGGTAGGTGAGGTTCACACCACGTTCGGCGAAGGCACCCTTCTGCCGCTTCCGGATGCCGGCAACGTGAGTGTAGTCGATCTCCATCAGCGAGTTGACGTGGGCCGACACACGCCGCGACAGCACCATGTGATCGGCAGTGAGCTTGCGGATCCGGCTCCAGGGCTCGACACGATCGCCTTCCCACGCCGGCGTGATCGCGCCGGCCGGAATCACGGTAGGTGCCGAGGGCGCGCCCGAGGTGGCCGGTGCCGGGGCGGCCGGGGACGCGGGCGCTGCAGGCTGCGCCGCTGCTGCTGTTGGTGCTGTTGGTGCCGATTCGATGAAGCTCAACACATCCGACTTGGTCACTCGCCCGGCCGATCCGGTTCCCGGAATCGCACCGAGGTCGAGTCCATGTTCTTCGACCATCTTGCGGACGAGCGGCGTCGACTTCCGCTTGAGGCGATCCTCGGCGGATTCATCGCCCATATGCGCTGGCGCGGGGGTCGGAGTCGGCGCGGGAGTGGGCGCTGCGGCGACAGGAGCAGGCGCCGCTGGTGCCGCCGGGGCTGGCGCGGGGGCCGCGGCTGCGGTCGCCGGTGGCCCCGCGCTGGCGCTCGGGGCGGATGCCGCGGCCGCGGCATCCGTCTCGATCCGGGCGACGATGGTCCCGACTGCCACGGTCTCGCCGTCCTTCACGAGAATCTCGGCGAGCGTACCGGCAGTGGGGGCCGGAATTTCCGCATCGACCTTGTCGGTCGAGATCTCGAAGATCGGTTCGTCCCGCTTCACCGCGTCGCCGACCTGCTTCATCCAGCGCGACATGGTGCCTTCCGTGATCGACTCGCCCATCTGCGGCATGATGACGTCGATGCGTGCCATCCCGACTCCTCGGTAAAGCTGGTCTAGTAAGCGGCGAGCCAACGGCTCGCGCGCACGATATCCGACGTTTGCGGGAGGACGAAGTCCTCGAGCGGTGGAGCGTAGGGAAGCGGCACATCGTGGGCCGCCACCCGTCTGACCGGTGCGTCGAGCCATTCGAAGCAGAGCTCGTTGATGCGCGCCGTGATTTCACCTGCGATGCCACCAGTGACGGTGTCCTCATGCACAACCAGCACACGATTGGTCTTCTTCACCGTCGCGACGATCGCTTCATCATCCATCGGCAGGAGCGAGCGCAGGTCGATCACCTCGACCGACAGCCCGTCTTCCCGCTCCAGCTGCTCGGCCGCTTCAAGCGCCTTCCAGACCGTCGCAGCATAGGTGATGATCGAGAGGTCCTTCCCTTCCCGAGCCACCCGCGCCTTGCCCAGCGGCACCACGTGATCACCGGCGGGCATCGTGCCCTTGATCCGGCGATAGAGATACTTGTGCTCGAAGAAGAGTACCGGATCGTCGTCGCGGATCGCTGCCTTGATCATTCCCTTGGCGTCTTCTGCGGTCGCGGGGTAGGCGATCTTGAGCCCCGGCGTGTGCAGGAAGGCCGCTTCGGGATTCTGGGAATGAAATGGCCCCCCGCGAACGTACCCACCCGACGGCCCGCGCACCACGATCGGACAGGGGAGGAACGCCCGATAGCGCGCGGTGGCGACGTAATTTGTCAGCATGTCATAGCCGCAGGAGATGAAGTCGATGAACTGCATCTCCACGATCGGGCGCATGCCGTAGTGCGCCGCCCCTGCAGCCGCACCGATGATCCCGGCCTCGGCGATCGGGGTGTCGATGACGCGCTGCTCGCCGTACTTCGCCATCAGCCCTTCGGTCACCTTGAAGGCGCCACCGAAGCCGCCGATATCCTCGCCCAGGCAGAAGACCGAAGGGTCGCGCTCCATCTCCTCACTGATCCCTTCACGAATGGCTTCGAGGAAGGTGATCTCAGACATGGTGCGTCCCCCAGCTCGCCGGACGCTCGTGCTCATTCACGGCGCTCGCGACCCCTCCGCGATACCAGAGCGCCGGCATCGTTGCCGGATTGGCGTATACCCCGACGAGCGCATCGGGCCCATCACATGGGGGCGACTGTTCCGCGACATCGGTGGCCCCATCGACCTCTGCGCGGACGGCGTCGTCCACCGCGGTGAGCTCGTCCTGGGAGAATCCGAACTCGCTGGTGAGCCGGATCACGTAGCGATCGATTGGATCGTTGTTCTCGGCCCAGTGCTCGATCTCGCCCGGGGCGACGTAGCTCTGGTTGTCGTGCTCGGCGTGCCCCTTCCGTCGGTAGGTGAGCAGCTCGACCAGGGTGACACCGCCCCCGCTCCGCGCCCGGTCAACCGCTTCCTTGGTGACGCGATAGACCTCGAGGACATCGTTGCCGTCGGCGCGGACGCCGGGAATGCCGTAGCCGATCGCCTTGTCGACGAACTGCGCCGCGGCGGTCTGCTTGCAGGTCGGCGTGCTGTAGGCGTAGCCGTTGTTTTCGACGATCACCACCAGCGGGCAGCGCTGCACCGCCGCGAAGTTGATCCCCTCGTGGAACGCGCCGGTGCTGGTGGCGCCATCTCCAACGTAGACCAGGCCGACCCGGTCCTCGCCGCGCATCCGGAAAGTGAGCGTCACACCCGCCATCACGGGCACCATGTCGCCCAGATGGGAGATCTGGCCGACGAAATTGCGATCGACGACGTCGCCGAAATGGATGTTGAGCTCGCGGCCGCGGGTCGGCGAATCTCCCTTGGCCATATACTGCCGCAGGATCTCCAGCGGCTCGGCACCCTTCACCAACATCGAGCCGAGATTCCGGATGAGCGGGGAGAGCACGTCCCGCCGTTCGAGTGCGAAGGCGCTACCCACAGCGCACCCTTCCTGGCCAAGCGACCGGAAGAGCCCACCGACCACCTTGGTCTGGCGGTAGAGCGCCACGAGCCGCTCCTCGAGGGTGCGAGTCAGCCGCATCCACCGGTAGAGCTCGAGCAATTGATCGCGGGAGAGTCCGCTGGGAATCGCCGTGGGCGAAGTCGTACCGGAAACTGCCATGCCGTGGACGTCGCCTCGGGTGCGGGTCAGGAAGCGCGGAAACTTCGACCCGACAGCGACTTCGGTCAAGCGGAGAAGGTGGTTCCGACCACTACTCCGGGACAGCTATCCGGGGAAGAGCCAGAAGATCACGGCAGCCACGAAGGCGCTCGCCGGAATGGTGAGGAACCAGGCCCAGACGATTCGGCCAGCGACACCCCAGCGGACCGCGCCCATCCGCTTCGAGGCACCAACGCCCACGATGGCACCGGTGATGGTGTGCGTGGTGCTCACGGGAACCCCGAGGTGCGACGCAAAGAGGACGGTGATCGCCCCGCCCGTCTCGGCACAGAAGCCGCCGAACGGCTTCAGCTTGGTGATGCCGGTGCCCATGGTCTTGATGATCCGCCAGCCACCCAGCGCCGTTCCGGCCGCGATCGCGGAGTAGGAGGCCATCTCGACCCAGAACGGGACGTGATCGGCGTTGAGGAGGTGAAAGTGCGACAGGAGGCCGGTCTGGCCCACGAAGAGCGCCTGGGCCGACACCAGCAGGCCGACGATGATGCCCATCGTCTTCTGGGCGTCGTTGGAGCCGTGCGCGAGCGAGTAGGCGCCGGCGCTCACCAGCTGCGCCTTGCGAAAGAAACTCTCGAGCGTTCGGGCGTCCCGCTTCCACAGCGACCACGACAGGGTAATCGAGAGCAGCATGCCGAGCACCATGCCGAGGAGCGGGGAGACCACGATGCCGATGAGCGGCTTCACCCAGCCAGCCCAGATGATCGCACCGGTCCCCGCCTTGGCGACGGCAGCCCCTGCGAACCCTCCCAGCAGCGCGTGAGACGACGAACTCGGGAGGCCCAGCCACCAGGTAATCAGATTCCAGGTGATCGCTCCCAGCAGCGCCGCAAGGAGCAGGGTCGGGGTCACGATGCTGGGATCGATCAGCCCTTTCGAGACGGTCTTGGCCACCGCGGTGCCAACCACGAACGCCGCGATGAAGTTGCAGGCCGCCGCAAAGAGGACCGCGATTCCCGGCGTCAGGACGCGGGTGGCCACCACCGTGGCGATGGAGTTGGCGCTGTCGTGGAAGCCGTTGATGAAGTCGAAGATCAGTGCGACCACGACGACCACGAGTACGAAACCGATGGAGCTGTCCATCGCGCGTCAGCCGTGCTTGATGGTGACCGACTCGATCACGTTCGCGGCATCTTCCGCGCTGTCGAGCGTCTTCTCGAGCGTGTCGTAGAGCTCCTTCCACTTGATCACTTCGATCGGGTCGGTGCGCTCGCTGAAGAGCTTGGCCAGCCACTGGTGGTAGATGCCGTCGCCCTCTTCCTCGAGACGCTTGATCTCGCGGCATGACTGCAGGGTGATCGCCGCCGGCCCCTTCTCGAGGGTACGCACCGCCGCCACGACCTCCACCGACATCCGATGCACCACTTCGGCCAGCAACACTGCGCCCTGGGGCACATCGGCGATGTGGAAGATCTTCGCCCGCCGCGCGGTGCCGTCGATCCGGTCCATGATGTCGTCGAGCCGGGAAGCGAGTTCGTGAATGTCTTCCCGGTCGAACGGCGTGATGAATGAGCGGTCGAGCCGGGTCACGATGCTGTGGGTGATGCCGTCGGCTTCGTGTTCAAGCCCCTTGATGACCTCGACCAGTTCCCAGCGCTCTTCGTCGCGGCGGGTGAAAAGTTCCATC
Source organism: Gemmatimonadales bacterium (assembly GCA_039915645.1). GTDB lineage: Bacteria > Gemmatimonadota > Gemmatimonadetes > Gemmatimonadales > GWC2-71-9 > Palsa-1233. The sequence goes on from JBDSMX010000215.1 coordinate 25,397, forward strand.
AGGTTGCGGGAAGCCTCAACCGATTTGGTCGCGAGCTGAGTGAAGAGCTCGAAGAATTTTTCGTCGCGTGGAAGCAGATGAAGAGCCATGGGGAGACGCCGCGTCGTGTCGGAGGGTCGTCAGTAGGCCCCGCGCAACGTGTGCGCGGGGTCAGCCAGTCGATGGACTTCGCCGAGGAAGCGCTTGGCGAGGCGGTCCAGTTCACTTTCACCAGGCTGGTCGGTCGCCACGGTGATGAGGGTGTAGTGGCCACCCTCAGCCCGGACCGTGACCGTCACGCTTCCGAGCGCGCCCTTGAAGCCGAGACGGCGCGGCGACTCCTCGGCGGGGGTGAGCCGCGTGCCGAAAAAAGCCGTGGCAGCGGCGACCACCGCATCGGGAGCGATCTGCGTTCGATGGAAGTATTGCATGGGAGCGCAAAAGCTACCGGCCAAAGGTCCCCTCGGCAAGCAAAACGGGTGCAGCCACCTCGCTGCACCCGCCTGCGTTCCAATGATCATCACGCCCTGAGGGATTAGTCCTGGGAGTAGTCCTGCCCCAGGTGCGTGATCATTTCTTCGCCCATCATCCAGCGCAGGGTGTTCTTCAGCTTGGTCTGCTGAATGAACAGATCGTGCTCCGGATAGAGTCCCGCGGAAGTCTGGGGGCTCTTGAAGTAGAACGAGAGCCACTCCTGGATCCCCGACATCCCGGCGCGCTGCGCGAGGTCGAAGAAGAGTGCCAGGTCGAGAACCAGCGGGGCCGCGAGGATCGAATCGCGACAGAGGAAGTCGACCTTGATCTGCATCGGGTAGCCGCACCACCCGAAGATGTCGATGTTGTCCCAGCCTTCCTTGTTGTCACCGCGCGGCGGGTAGTAGTTGATCCGCACCTTGTGGTACATCTTCGCGTACAGGTCGGGATAGAGCTGCGGCTGGAGAATGAACTCGAGCACGCCGAGCTTCGACTCTTCCTTGGTCTTGAACGACTCGGGATCGTCGAGCACCTCGCCGTCACGATTGCCGAGAATGTTGGTGGAGTACCAGCCGGCGACGCCCAGCATGCGCGCCTTGAACATCGGCGCCAGCACGGTCTTGAGCATCGTCTGGCCGGTCTTGAAGTCCTTGCCGCCAATCGCGACGCCCTTGTCGCGCGCCAGCTTCTCGAGCGCGGGAATGTCGCAGGAGAGGTTGGGCGCGCCATTGGCGAACGGGACGCCTTCCATGATCGACGCATAGGCGTAGAGCATCGACGGTGCGATCGTCACATCATTGGCATCCATCGCCGCTTCGAAGCTCTCAAGCGTCTCGTGCTGCGGACCCGGGACGATGAAGATCTCGGTCGACGCGCACCACACCATCACGCAACGCGCGACACCGGACTTCGCCTTGAAGTCGCGGATGTCCTGGCGCAGCAGCTCGGCGAGCTCGCGCTTGGTCTTGCCCTTCTTGACGTTGGTGCCGACGAGGCGCTTCACGTAGTGCTGGTCGAAGACGGCCGGCATCGGCTTGATCGTCTCGAGGAAGTCCTTGATCGGGAAGACGTGCTCGTGCTTGTCGAACACCCCGCAATGCAGACAGGACTCGTAGGCATTGTCCGGCACCGGATCCCAGGCGCCGAAGACGATGTCGGAAAGCGGCGTGATTGGCACGAAGTCCTTGATCAGCGGCGTCCGGCCTTCGGTGCGCTTGCCGAGGCGAATCGTCGCCAGCTGGGTCAGCGAACCATACGGCTGCGACAGTCCACGCCGGGTGAGTTCGACCCCGGCGATGAAGGTCGACGCGACGGCGCCAAGACCGACGCAGAGAACACCAAGCTTGCCTTCTGCCGGCGAAACGGGCCGGGACTTCGAGTCTGCCACGGAGAATCCTCTCTACTTGACGTCGACTGCAGCGGCTTCCCGACGAACGTGGGCGAACCGCTGGCCAACGGTGATGAACGACAACACGGTGAGCACGACCACGATGGCCGTCAGCACCACTCCCCCTTCCCCTGCACCCAGAATCGCCGTCGTCAGCCCGAGCCCGATGATCCGTTCCGCACGCTGCACCATGCCGACCTTGCCACTCAGGCCAAGGCCTTCGGCGCGCGCCCGCATGTACGACACCAGTGACGTCGACAGAATCCCGAGCATGCAGGCGATGACTGCCATCTCACGCCACCGGACACCAGGCGCCTCGGCAAGGTAGGCCGCGATCCCGATGAAGGTCGCCCCGTCGCCCACCCGGTCGAGGGTCGAATCGTAGAAGGCGCCGAACTTGGTAGTCTGCGCACTCGCACGGGCGACCTGTCCGTCCAGGGTGTCGACCATCCCGCTCAGCAGCAGCAGAATGCCACCGAACTGGATCGCGCCAATGCCATACGCGACAGCCGAAGCGAGAATGATGACGGCACCGATGGTGGTCAGCGTATTGGGAGTAACCCCGAGCCGCAGCAGTCCCCGTACCACCGGGTCCATGCCGCTCAGATACACCCGCTTGACCGACTCCGGAACCAGCTCTGCCACGTGCCCCCTGCCAAGTCGTCTGAACGGATCAGCAGCCTGTTCGAGGCGGCGGAGAAGGCCCAAAACGTAACGATTGATGGGGTTCCGAGCAACGCGCCGGATGCGGGCCCGAGCGGGCTAGCGGGCCTCCAAATCACGCGCAAGCCGCTGAATTTCGTCCCAGAGCCGGGTCAGATGCGCCGCCGAGGTGTCAGGATGCCCGATGGCGACCCGGAGGTAGAGCCTCCCTCGAAGGACCGTCCGCGAGACGAAAGCGAGTCCGCTCCGGTTGATCGCTTCCTGGATCTCGAGATTGAGCGCGTTCGCGGCCGCCAGTTGGAGAGATGGAGGAGCGAAGCGGAGACAGAGGGTCGCGAACGGCGGCGAAAGCGGGATCTCCCACCCTGGAGCCTCACGGACCCAGCCGGCAAACTCCTCGGCAAGGGCACAGCTCCGGCGAATCGTCTCGGCGAGGGCGGCCCGGCCATGGTGCCGCATCACCATCCAGAGCTTGAGTGCGCGGAAGCTTCTCCCCAGTTGCAGGGAGTAGTCCATGAAATCGGTTGGCTCGTCGTCGCCGTGGTTGGCGAGATAGGCCGGCGTGACCGAGAAGGTTCGCCGCAACTCATCGCGGTCCCGGAGGTAGAGGCAGGAGAGCTCGAGCGGAGTCATCAACCATTTGTGCGGATCCAGCACCACGGAATCGGCGAGTTCCATGCCGACGAAGTGGCGATGGAGCTCCGGCACCAGGGCGGCGTTGCCCCCATACGCGGCATCGATGTGGAGCCAGAGCCCTTCCTCTCGACAGATCGCGGCAATTTCGCTGATCGGGTCGACGCTCGTGGTACTCGTCGTGCCGATGGTCGCGATCACCGCAGCGGGGCGAAGGCCGGCGGCGCGATCGGCGCGGATTGCCGACCGCAACGCATCCGGTCGCATCGCGTAGGTATCCCCGCTGGCCACCTTGACGAGGTTCGCCTCGCCAATGCCCAGAGTGATCACTGCCTTGTCGACCGAGGAATGCGCCTGGTCGGAGGTGTACATGCGCAGCGGCACGCCGCCGATGCCCAGTTGACGCGCGCTGCCATCGGTGGCTCGATCTCGCGCAGCTGCGAGGGCGATGATGGTGGAGATCGACCCGCCCTCGGCGATGACGCCGAACCACGACGCATCGAGACCGATCGCCTCGCCCAGCCAGCGCAACACGCGCTCCTCGAGCTCGGTGGCCGCTGGCGATGTGCTCCACTTCATCGTGCTGACGTTGGTGGCGCTCACAAGCAGGTCGGCGAGCATTCCGACGGACGAATTGGTGCACGGGAAGTAGCCGAAGAACGACGGATCGCCCCAATGGGTCATTCCCGGCATGATGTCGCGATCGAGTTCGCCGAGCAGTTCGGCAACGGAGCCGGGACGCTCGGGCCATTGATCGGGGAGTCGCGCGGAAGTGGTGCCGGGCGCCTCAGTCGGCTGCACCGGCAGGCTGCCTGCGGACGCGAGGTAGTTCGCGACCCACTCAACAACGAGTCGGCCATCATCGCGGAATTGTGAGGGATCGCGAAAGCGAGACACCGCCTGCTCCGGCGACTCCATCATCGATACAACAGAAACGGCTTCACTCGCTCACGATACGTGCC
>JBDSMX010000218.1:0-6459 GCA_039915645.1 Gemmatimonadales bacterium
CCGGTTGGCCAAGATCGCGAAGCGCCTCGGCTGGCGACTCGAGTACTCCTGACGTGTCCGGCCATCTCGACCTGACGCCGTTCGGCTTCACGCCGACGGAAGGCCTGATCTATGAGGTACTCCTCACAGGCGGCCCTGGCACCGGCTATACCATCGCCCGTGCCGCAGGTCTCGCGCGAGCCAATGTCTACGCGGCCCTCGAGGGACTGGTCTCCAAGGGCGCCGCACGAGTCGAGGAAGGGCGACCACGTCGCTTCCGGCCCGAACCACCGAGTACCCTTCTGGCGCGCCTCAGCGATCGACAGGGCGAGGCGATGGAGCGGCTCGGGCAATCGCTGGCCGCGCTGGCGGTTCCCGACACGCCAACGTTGGTGGAACTCGCCTCGCCGCGCGGCGCCATCCAGCTGATGGGGCACGAGGTTGCGCGCGCCGATACTCACATCGAACTGCTCGCGCCGGCGGATGGTTGCCTTGCGCTGTTGCCGCAGCTGCGACGCGCGGCAAGTGTCGGTGTGTCGCTTGACGTCTCTTCGCTCGCTCCGGTGCCGATGGGCGCCATCGAAGTGACGGTGATTCCGCCGCCCGTGTGGCCCGGGGATCCGGTCCTCCTCGTTGTGGATGATCGCGCGGCTCTTGTCGGTGCGCGGACCGGGGAGCAGTTCTCCGGTCATTGGGGGAGCGGCCCCGCCTTCGTTGCCGCAGCTCGACGTGCGCTTCTGGCCCTCAAGGAGGGACGATGAGAGTCCCGCCGGTGGATCCAGGCCAGAACGACGAACACGACGAAGTCTTCCTCGGCCTGCAGCGCGACTACCTCCGCGAAGCGCCGGCGCGACTCGCCGAACTCCGCAAAGATCTCGCGGCGTTCCGTTCCGGCGAGCCAGATGCGCTGGAATCGCTGCGGCAACGCTTCCATCGACTCGCAGGTTCGGGCGGCTCCTACGGCTTTCCGCGCGTCACCGAAGTCGGTCGCGCGATGGAGCACCGGATTCTCACGCCGCCGATGCCGACGGTGCAGGACGCCGACCAGTTTGAGCAGGCGATCCAGGATCTCAAGGCTGCCTTCGACACGGCGGCCGTCGACCTTGGCATGCCGATGGTACTTGGCCGGCTCCCTGGCTTCGGATGGCGTACCCTGTTGGTGATGCGCCCGGCTGGCGTTCGTGACGAGATCGTCCGGTCGCTCGAAGAGACGGGCTTCGTGGTCGATATTCGTGAAGGCGATGTCGATCCGTGGGATGTGGCACCGTCGGAGCGACCCGACCTGGTAGTGATCGGCACCGAATCGGGCGAAGACCCGCTTGCCTTGGCACGCTATTGGGCCGCCGCGACGCCGGAACGCCCCCGCGCCGTGGTGCTGGCCGACCCGACCGAGCGCTTCGACCGGCTGCGCACCGCTGCCGCCGGCGTGGATGCGGTGTTCGGGCCGAGTACCCTGCCGCGCGGGCTGGCACAGTACGCACGTGCGCTGGCGCAGATCGGTGCACCGCCCGCGAACGTGGTCGTCGTTGAGGACGATCCCGCCCAGGCGCAGCTCTTCTCGACCTGGCTTGGTCAGCTCAATGCGAGGGTCACCATCTGCGCGACCGCCGGTCAGGCGCGTGAGGCCCTCGCCGTCGAAACGCCGGACCTGGTCCTGCTGGATGTCGATCTTCCCGATGTGGATGGCTACGCGCTTGCGCGATTGATGCGCCAGGATGCCCGCCTCGCGCTGGTGCCGATCGTCTTCCTCACGGCACGCCACTCCCTCGCCGACGAAATGGAGGGGCTGCGCGCCGGTGGCGACGACTTCCTGGCGAAGCCGGTGGAGCGCAGTCATCTGCTGCAGGTTGTGCTCACCCGCACCGAGCGCGGCCGCCGGATTCGCGAACTGGTGCACCGTGACGGGCTCACTGGCGTCTTGAACCACGCCACGCTGATGGCCGAGCTCGAGCACGCGATTGCGTTCGCGGGTCGTCATGGCGAACCGCTGACGTTCCTGATGCTCGACCTCGACCACTTCAAGCGAATCAACGACACCTACGGCCACCTGGTCGGCGATCAGGTGCTGATGCATGTGGCGCGAGTCTTCAAGAAGGGCATTCGCGGCAGCGACATGCTCGGGCGTTACGGCGGTGAGGAGTTCGGCATCATCCTCCGTCGCTGCCCGCCCGCGAACGGCCGCAGCATCGCCGACAAGATGCGGCAGGCGCTCGCCGATGCCACGCTGACCCTCGGTGGCAACGAACCGGTCTCGATGCGCGTGAGCATCGGCGTGGCAACCTTTCCGGGTTCGGGCAAGACGGCAGTGGAAGTCGCGTCAGCTGCGGATCGGGCGTTGTATCGGGCGAAGAGCTCGGGAAGAGATCGCGTGGAGATGGGGTGAAAGCAGGATGATGGAGGACGGATGACAAACGAAAGGCCGGCTCCCACGTGGGACGCCGGCCTTTCGGTCGTACCAAAGTCAGAACAGGATCCGCACCAGTAGACTCGGAATTGGTGGGAGACTGATCAACGGCTTGCTTGCCGGTTTCGCGGCGAGTACGCCCCCGAATGGAAAGCCGGGGAATCCCTCCCGCGCCGATTGATCGCCGGCCGCAAGATTGCTCACGCTCAGCCCGAGCGAAAGACTCGTGCCGAATGGTCCTTTCATCGCCCTCTGAACCGATGCATCGAGTCGAACACCGGCCCTGCCACGCGCCGAATTTTCTGCGCCATAGATGGCCGCATACCCACCCGGCAATGAATCGTATCGCAGAAATGGCGTGTAGGGTTGCGCGGTAGCCACTTCAACCGCCGACGAAAGCGTCGTTCTTGAGTTCGGGTGAAAGATTCCGTTCAAGCGCAGCTGGTGGCGCCGGTCGTTGAGCCAGGGTGTCCACCCGCTCCCCCAATCTCGCTGGGAATTCGCAAACGAGTAGGAAACCTGTCCGGCCCACCGGTCATCGCTAGTACTGGTTCGGATCTCGAGCTCTGCACCCCATACTTTCATCCGGCCAGTCCGAAAGGCCGGCGCACCGAGCTGCAGGGGGACTTCGGGCACCAGCGACATTTGCCCCAGGCCGGTTGAATAGAAGACACCGATGCGATGCGAAGAGTTCCTTCGACGCAGCCCGATTTCCGCGGAGAAATGATCTGCAGTGGCTATCGGCACATTGGCCCCGTTCGCGAACAGCCAGACATCATAATATGCGAGCTTCGGCTCGGTGCGTGCGTCGGAGAGAAGATGGACAAGGCGAGCAGCACGGCCCACTCCAAGGGAGGTCCAGAATCCCGAGGCTTTACTTAGTGCGAACGACACGCGCGGCTGCAGCACAATGAGCTTGTCCAGTGCATCCACCCTCGCGCCGGCACGAAGCACTCCGCCAAGAATTGGAGATTCGAGCTCAACGAACCCACCACTTTCCGTCGCGGATCGGTCAAGTGATGAGCTCGGAAACCGGGCCGGGTCTACCGGCGTGAGGACGTTGCGGATTCGGTGATTGGCGAATTCGGCTCCGAATCGAAGACCGAAGCCGCTCGCCGAAAGACTCAATCGCCCATCGATCGCACCCCCAACCTTTCGCGACAGATTGTCGACATCCGTGAAGGTCGTTCGGGCAGGGACAGCGAATCCTTTTTCGTAGTGATCGGAGTAGGCGGCCCGCAGGTTGAGCGACACTGATGGCCTGGCGAGCAAGACAGATGAAGCGCCGAGTAGCAAGTTTCCCCAGTCCAGTCCCGGTCGCCGGGAGGGATTCCCTTCATCAGGAATTTCATCAAGTGCCTTGTCCTCCGATCGGAAGAACGACAAGGAGACGGGAGGCCCTCCCGTGCGAAGATCGAGACGTCCATACAGGTCATGCACGGCCACTGAGACCTTTTCCGATGTGCCGGCGGCAACTCCGCTCAGCGCACCTTTGATTGTTCGACCGACCAGAACCCCGGAGGTCGCGTCCCGCCGCCAGCCAGCGGCACCGGACCATGCGCCAAGCCCGTATTGTATTTCGGGTCGCTTGTCTCTCTCCCACTCAAGCCCCCGGATTTCGATCCTTCCGCTGGTGGTGCGGCCAATTTCCACCCGAGTCGGTTGGGTTGCGACACGTGTCTCCTGAACCCCGAGTGCGGGGAATGCCGAGAAGAATCGGCCGATGTGAAAAAGATTGATGACTTCGTGCCCGTCAACGGTAAAGCCAGCGTCGTCCGCGTCTACGCCGCGAATCAGTGGCCTTGCAGACAGCACGGATGAAAACGAAACGGAGGGAATGAGTCGCAGCACTCGCAGCGCGTCTGGTTCAACATCCACCGGCACAGAACGCACGGCGCTTCCTGAAACCGACCACTCGCTGCTCCCACTTCGAACAAGCGGGTCCGAGCGCACGGCAACCAGATCGGGGAGGCGCGATACCGCTGGATCAAGAAGAACTTCAATCCGAGCAGGCGTTCGGGCATCAATGACCAAGACGCGTCGCAAATACCCGACGGCGCCCACATCCAGATAACGGCGGCGAGCCGGTTTCGGAATCGAGATCGTGCCGATCTCCGAGACGAACTCAGCCTCCGCACCGTCCTTCCAGTGGGCGCGGACACTTAGCACTGACTGTAGTGTGCCTCGGGATCGAAACTCCAGCCGGACTTGGCTTCCCGCCAAATCCTGACCCGCAAGTACTGTAGTTGTTAGCAAACAAAGGATGAGCGTCAGAGATGACTGAAACGCGACGTCACCGATTGTCGCTCGACGGAACTCCATGCCAAGAGATCGCATACCTAACCCCGAACCTATGAGGAAGCCTATCAGTCAAGGAGGGCCGCGTTCTTGCTAGCGAAAGAACCCGCCGCACCAGCTGACCTTGAGTTTGCGCGGTAGGAAGCTGAACGGGAGTGACACCATAGACACGGGTTGCGCCCGCCGCCTTTGCGGGGCGTCGGGCGCAGAAAACGACGGCAATCAGCCGCTGTCTACCGTTAGTCCCAAAGCAACAATTCTGCAATCACTACCAGTCAACTCGAACCGAGACTATCGGATCGTAGTAGAGTGGGTCGAGCCCGTTCGGCCAGTTGTACAGGAAAGTGCTCAACCCGTTCGGAAGCGAGTACCACGTGCTTGTATTGGGAAATGGAAGCGCAAAGACATCGTCGCCGTTCGGCCACCCATCCGTTTCGATCACAGAAAACGTGACAGTTCCGTAAGCACAAATAATTTCTTGGTCAAGGGTTACGCTGTCCCATGGGTCGATTCCAGTAACGCGCGCGTAAGCAGGCCCTGCAGACGCGTGAACTTCGATCTCATTCCCTTCGTATGGGTTCCCATTGTCGATGAGACCAAATGTCCCAATCGACTTCAGGTGGTAGCTCGTACAACCGCCACCCCCTCCGCCTCCATCTCCGCCGCCGACACACTGATTCGGATCGGTTTCTGGATTGCACTGCTGGTTCGCGACAATCATTCCCCCACGGCGAGCGCGAATTTCCTGGTTCGCTTCGATGAACCTCGAGCCGGGCACTCGGGCCACGGCCAACTCTTCCTTCACTTCAGCAGCTTGGAGAAATAGAAGCGCGGTTTTGGGAAGTTCACGCTCCCCCAATCGGAGCGGTATGCTCTGACCTTGGGCGTCGTAGGCCTTCGTTGGGGGCGAATGACCCATCTCGGCGGCCACCATAACAGGATCGTTGGGGGTCCAGCTCTGCCTGTGCTCCGCTGCCATCATATAGAAATCGAGGTCTGGTAGGGCACGGAGAGAAGATGCGAACTGACTTTCGGTGAGGCCGAGCTCCGACTTGAGTGCGCCTCGAAGCGCAGCAGCATCCGACGTGGAGAGGAATCCCGCGAACGAGACCTTGTGCTCGGTCAAGTTCGAGGCGCGAAGCGCGGAGGCGACAACTTCCCTCGATTGTTGATCGGAGAGCACCCGGGATAGCGCCTTCGCCCATGCTTCTACACTTGCGCCGGTCGCGGGCGATCCGATCGACGGGCCGGCAGGGCCGAGGTCCCCTCCACGGTCAGTGCTGGGGGAACAGGCAGCGAGAATTAGCGATGTGAGGAGGGGAAGTAGAGCGGGGAAACCACGAACAATGCGACGGAGGAACACAGGGGGGGGTACATCAACACCTCGAATGCTTGGGGGAAGCTCGGGCTACGGTGGTTGCCGATTTCTCTCGGCGTTCAATGTCTACGCTCACGCTTGAGCACGCGCAACCCCTGCGGATTGTAAGCGGTCGGTAAAGCGCACTCGATCCGCCAACCGGGCCTGGCAAAGCTATGGACGAATACGACGGGGGCCGGCACCTCAACTGAGATGCCGGCCCGTAGTGCTTTCCATCATCCATCATCCATCATCCTGCTGTTCTAATGCTTGAACGGCGCACTCAACGCCACCACATCCCTCGGGTTCTCATCGCCGAAGAGGAGCTTCCCTTCGGTGTAGCGCACATCGCGCAGCGCGAGGGCGAGTACTTCGCCCAGTTCCTCGACCGGGTAGACCTCGAGCCGCTTGCGGGCCTCGG
>JBDSMX010000248.1:0-3785 GCA_039915645.1 Gemmatimonadales bacterium
CAGGGCGATGGTTTCGTGATCTGCTCCTTCTGTCCGCGCCCCTACGACTTCGATCCCAATGCGATTCCCGCCCCGTACAACCACAGCAATGTGGATTCGGACGAGGTGCTGTTCTACGCGTCGAGCGAATTCATGAGCCGCAAGGGAATCGAGTACGGTTCCATCACGCACCATCCGGATGGTCTGCCGCACGGCCCGCATCCCGGTCGCACCGAGGCGAGCATCGGCGCCAAGTACACCAACGAGCTCGCCGTGATGATGGACTCGTTCCGCCCGCTGCAGGTGGCCAAGGCGGTCGAGCCGTTCGAGGATCTGACGTACCACCGGTCGTGGATCGACCAGCAGCACGAGCAGTTCTCTCCGCCCACCAGCTGACCTTACTTCCGGAGCGCCGCGCATGATGCTGCTCGCCCTGTTGGCCCTGGTCCAGGTTCCCGCGCAGGTTCCGCCCGCCGGATTGCGGGAGTCTCCCGTGGCGCGGCTCGAGTTCAACGCGGGGCGAGTCATCACGATTACCGCGGGCGACTCGCTGCAACTGCAGGCCCGGGCGATCGACAAGACGGGCGCGCTGGTCCCCGGTGCGATCGTGCGCTATGCCCAGCAGGGGATGGGGCGCTTCGAGGGTCGGGTCGACTCGGTCGGGATGCTGCGTTCCGGCTCGACCGGTTCCTTTCCGGTATCGGTGATCGCGCAGGTTCCCGGCGCCAAGCCGTTCGTCGATCAGGTCGAAATCCACATGATCCCTGGCCCGGCGGCGCGCATCGCCGTCTCCCCCGGCGTGAATCGGCTGGTGGTGGGACAACGCGTGCGTTACACCGCTGATGTGACGTCGCGCACTGGTGATGCCAGGCCGAGTGATCGCGTGACGTGGCGCGCCGGGAGCGCGGCGCTCCAGGTTCGCAGCGATGGCTATGTAACGGCGATGGCGGCCGGCAAGGCCGATCTCATTGCCACCATTGGTGGGGTAGTGCAGCGCTTCCCGATCACAGTGCTCGCCTCACCGATTGCTTCGATTGAAGTGACTCCCGGGGCTGCCGAGGCGAAGCAGGGCGATGTCATTCGATTCAAGGTGGTGGCGAAGGACGCGGCGGGGCGGACGCTCACCGGGCTCACGCCGGCGTGGAGTTTCGCGCCGGGGCAGGGACGCATCGATCCCGACGGCGCCTTCGTCGGCTACGAACCGGGCAACTACACCGTCACGGCATCCTTCGGCAATCGCACCGCCGATGCGTCGGTCACGCTCGCGACCCGCGATGTGCGCCGCCCGGCGACCGTGGTCGGACGACTCCCGCGCACGCTCTTTGGCACCCAGGAAGTCTGGGTCCATCCCACCGCGCCCGTCGCGTACCTCGGTACCGGTGGTGATCGAATGTATGCCATCGACGTCAGCGATCCCGCGAAGCCGGTGGTGACCGATTCGATCGTGACCAACACCCGTCGCGTCAACGACATCATGACCACGGCCGATGGCAAGACGATGGTCTTCACCCGTGAAGGCGCATCTGATCGCAAGAACGGCATCGTAGTGGCCACGCTCGAGGATCCCCGGCATCCCAAGGTCGTCTCGGAGTACACCACTGGTGTCGAAGCCGGCGTGCACTCGGCCTTCGTCTACACCCAGCCGAAATTCGGGACCCACGTCTACATCACCAACGACGGCACGGGCGCGATGCACGTCGTCGATATCAGCGAGCCGGCCCATCCGCGCGAGGTCGCGCAGTGGCGCACCGATCGCCCCGATGCCGGCCGCACGCTGCACGACCTCGACATCCAGGACGGGCTCGCCTATCTGTCATACTGGAATGACGGATTGGTGATTCTCGATATCGGCAATGGTGTGAAGGGCGGTTCGCCTTCGAAGCCGGTGCTGGTATCGCAATACAAGTACGATCTCAACGCGCTCTATCGCGAAGTTGAAGAGACCGGGGGACCCGGCTTCATTCGCGGCACCCACACCGCTTGGCGGCACAAGAATTATGTCTTCATCGCCGATGAGGTCTTCCCGGCCGCGGGCCCGAAAGGGGCGAAGGACGCGGCGGCTGGGCGAGCGTACGGGCGGCTGCAGGTCCTCGATGTCAGCGATATCGAACATCCCAAGAGTGTCGCCTTCTATGAGCCGGAATTCGGCGGCGTGCACAACGTCTGGGTCGCCGGCGACACGCTCTACATGGGCGCCTACAACGCCGGCTTCCGCGCCTTCGATATTTCGGGGGAGTTGCGAGGCGATCTCCGGGCGCAGGCCAGGGAGATTGTCCACGTCCACACCGGCGATATGGATGGCAACATCAAGAACTCCCCGATGACCTGGGGAGTTGTGGTCAAGGACGGGCTGGCGTATGTCAATGACATCAACAACGGGCTCTGGATCGTGCGGATCGAACCGCGTCGTCGGGACCTGACGCCCTAGTGCCTGTGCCCAGCGCTCCGCAACCACTCTTCTACCGGATCACGGAGGGGATGCGCGTCACTGCGCGTCCCCGCTTCGTGCCGGAACAATCGCGCCCCGCGGTACGACATTTCGTGTTCACCTATCGCATTCGTCTCGAGAACACCGGCGAGCGTCCGGCGCGCCTGCTCGCCAGGCACTGGTATATCCACGACGAGGTCGGCGAGGAGAGCGAAGTCGAAGGGGAGGGAGTGGTCGGCGAACAGCCGCTGCTGCCACCGGGCGGGACCTACGAATACGACTCGTTCTGCGTGCTCAAGTCATCGAAGGGATGGATGGAGGGTCACTACCGTTTCGTGCGCCCTGACGGCACGTCTTTCGATGCCCAGATTCCCCGTTTCCTCCTCGACGCCGACGCGCGCACCTCGAAGAGCTGAGAGGCTTCGGTTGCCGCGCTGCGGTTGACCGCGGGTCAACCGTCCATTGATTTCCGCGTCCGCTGCACCGCTCGCTCCACGCTGAGCGCCCGCTCCAACCGCTCCCGACGCAGCGCCCGCGCAGTCTCCGCATCCCTGGTGATGAAGATCACCCGGGTGCCGTGCTGCGCACTGCGTCTCGCGAAGGTGGCGAGAATGCGTGTCGTGGTCACGTCGAGCCCCGAGGCGGCCTGCAGGTCGATCAACAGCACCTTCGCGGGGTCCGGCAGGATGTCGAGGATGCGGCGCAGCTCCTCGGCCCCACCGAAGAAGAGCGGGCCTCGCACTTCGAGCAGACGGGTTCCCTTCGGGAGCCAGGCCCGCCGCAGCAATGCCTGACTGTCGTCCTCATCGTCTTCGTCGCCGGTGACTACCTGGGTGGCCTTGCTCATCCGGCGGACGAAGAGCAGGGCTGCGAGCGCCATCCCTAGTCCGATCCCGACCGTCAGATCGGCAAGCACCGTGAAGGCGAAGGTCGTGAGCAAGACGGCGGCGTCATGCCGCGCGCCTCGCGCCAGACTCATGAACGACTGGAATTCCGCCATATGCCAGGCGACCACGAGCAGGATCCCGGCGAGCGTCGCCATCGGGATCCTGGCGGCCATCGGGCCTGCGACGAGCAGGATCACCAGCAGCGTGAGTGCGTGCACGAGGCCCGCGATGGGAGTCGTGCCGCCACTGCGGACGTTGGTGGCGGTGCGGGCGATCGCGCCGGTCGCAGGAATGCCACCGAAGAGCGGCGACGCGATGTTGGCGAGTCCCTGAGCCACGAGTTCGGTGTTGGCGCGGTGCCGACCGCCGGTCATCGCATCGGCGACCACGGCCGACAGCAAAGATTCGATGGCGCCGAGGAGGGCGATGGTGCAGGCCGGTCCGACGAGGCGAGAGAGCTGGGCCAGCGAGACGCTGGGGATATGCGGCCA
>JBDSMX010000251.1:0-4483 GCA_039915645.1 Gemmatimonadales bacterium
TCGACGACGCGCACCGCAACAACATCGTCCATCGCGACCTCAAGCCCGGCAACATCGTGCTCACCAGCACCGGTCAGCCGAAGATCCTCGATTTCGGAATCGCGGCGCTCCTCGGCGATGGTGGCGCTGCCGCCAAGCTCACCCGCACTGGGATGATCCTCGGCTCACTGCCCTACATGGCGCCGGAGCAGCTCACCGGCGATGCCGATACCCCGCGTACCGACATCTATGCCCTCGGCGTGCTCCTCTTCGAGATGCTCACCGGCCGACGTCCCTTCATCAAGGAACGCCCCGAAGCACTGATGTTCGAGATCTTCGGCAGTGCCCCGCCCAGCGTCAAATCGCTCCGACCAGAAGCCCCGGACGACCTCGACCTGCTGGTGATGGCCTGTATCGCCAAGGACCCCGCGTCGAGGCCGCAGAGCGCCGCTGCCGTGGGGGCCGCGTTGCGAGGCGGCGCCGCGACTGCTGTGCCGCAGTTCGCCACCGCGCCGGTCGTGGCATCGATTCGCTCGATCGCGGTGCTCCCACTTCGCAACACCTCCGGTGATCCGACGCAGGAGTATTTCGTTGACGGAATGACCGAGGCGATCATCTCCGACCTCGCGCGGATCAAGGCGTTGCGAGTGATCTCGCGTACCTCGGCAATGCAGTACAAGGGCTCGACCAAGCCGCTCCCCGAAATCGCCCGTGAGCTGAACGTTGATGCCGTGCTCGAAGGCTCGGCGCATCTCGTGGGCGAGCGGGTGCGCGTGAGTGTGCAGTTGATCGCTGCGCGCAGCGATCAGACGCTCTGGGCCGATCGTTATGATCGGGATCTTGGCGACGTGCTGGCATTGCAGAGTGATCTCGCAGAAACCGTGGCGCGAGAGATCGCGGTGCAGCTGACACCGGCCGAGGCGGGGCACTTGGCGCGACGGGTGGTGGTGAATCCCGAGGCGCACCTTGAGGTGCTCAAGGCGCGCCACTCGATGTTCGGCGGCACCAAGGACGCGCTTGAGTTGGCGTTGCGTCACGCCAAGCGCGCGCTCGAGCTCGACCCCGGCTACGCGCTGGCGTGGTCGGCCTTGGCCGATTGTCAGATCATCCGGCTGATTCGCGGGATGGCGTCGCCGGCCGAGGCAGGGGCGGAGGCATACGCTGCCGCGACGCGTGCGCGAGAACTCGCTCCCGACCTGGCCGATGCCTGGACATCGCTCGGACTCATTGCCTCCAACACTGGTGACGTCATCGGGGGACTGCGGCTGTTGCAGAAGGCGGTCGAGCTGAACCCCGGCAGTGCGTTTGCGCACAACATGCTCTCTCGCGCCCTCGGCGCGCTCGATCGCATGGACGAGGCCACCGTTGCTGCCGAACTTTCGATCGAACTCGATCCACTTTCGTCGATCATCCGCACGGTGCTCGGCGATGTGCTCTACTACGCCCGAGATTTCCAGAAGTCGGTCTTCCACTACAAGATGGCGATCGAACTCGACCCGCGGTTTGATGGTGCGCACACCGACCTGGCGCGTTCGCTCGAGGCACTTGGGCATTTCGACGAAGCGCGCGCGGCGTACGAAGAGGGGCGCCGACTCGGCGGCGGCATCGCCGGACCCTCGTTCGGTCTGGGCCATCTCGCGGCGGCTGCGGGCGACGTGACTGAGGCGCGCAGGATCCTCGCCGAACTCACGGCGGCGCGCGCGACCCGGGTCGTCTCGGCGTGGGGAATTGCCGCGCTGCATGCGTCGCTCGGCGATATCGAGGAAGCCTTCACCTGGCTCGAGACGGCATTCACCGAGAAGGCGTCGGGGCTGCTGTTGCTGCGGGTGCATCCGCGGCTCGATCCGATCAGGCAGGACCCACGCTACTGGCCGATGGTGGAGCGGGCGGGGCTGGCGAGCTGATGGCGCGGCTCCTTGCCGCGATGCTCTTCCCGATCGGCTACTTGCTCTATGTGGGGCGGGGAATGGCCGCGAGCGGCGACCGCGCCGTCGGAACGGGTGACGTCGCGCTGATGCTTTTTCCGGCTCTGGTGCTCTACCTGGTGGTCGCGATGCTCTTCAGGCGACGGATCGCGAGCTGGAGTACCGTTGAGATCGCGGGGTTCTCGGCGCTCTTTGCGATCCTGACCATTGCAATCATCGTCACTGGCGCAGCCGCCGTTTTCACGACTGGCAACGGGCACGTGGGCGACATGGTGTTCTTCTATGTGCTGCCGTTCGCGCCGCCGGTTCTCGCGGCGTATCTGTCGCTGGTGGGTATTGAAGCGTGGCACCGGCGGCGCGCCACGAATCGCTCGGGCTCGACTCGAGCGCGGTAGGAGCCTTCGCTAAAGCGTGAGCCGCGCCAACCTCGCCCGGACCCAGGTCGCGAGCTCTCCCTCTTTCAATGACCCATCGGCCAGCGCCACCATCACCTGCACGACATCGCCTTCGCTCGCGTTCACTTCCTTGTTGTTGAGGCCAAGAAAGATTGCCATCGCGAGGAAGGCGATTCGCTTGTTGCCATCGTTGAACGGGTGGGCCTTGGCGAGGCCGAACGCGTAGGCCGCGGCGAGGGTGGCCAAGTCGCTGTCAGGGTCGTAGTTCCATTTCTGCCGCGCGCGCGCGAGAGCTGACTCCACAGCCTTTTCGTCCCGGAGCCCTGACAGTCCGCCATGCTCGCGAAGCTGGTCAAGGTGGGCCGCCTCGATGACGACTCTGGGCACCCAGCGGGGTTCGCGCACTGGCTACTTGGCGAGTTCGCGCAGGGCGTTACGGAACTTCCTGGCGGTGTGAGACGCAATGGCCAGCCCCGCCTCGACATCGGGGTCATAGGGAGTCAGCAGGATCCCGCGGTCAGTCTCGATGGCCAGGATCCGATCCCCCACGGCGAGGTGCAGGCGTTCGGCCATGTCCTTGGGCAGGGTAGCCCCGATCGAGCCGCCGACTTGCCGCAATGTCAGTTCGCGAACCATCGCAGTCTCCTGTAGTACAGGTATGCTACAACGGTAGCACGGTAGTGCTACCACTGCAAGCCGGAGGCCAGGATGGGCGAAGCGTTGGGCGGCGGCGGATTCGGGATGGAGGCCGCAAGACTCTCCTCGACGCCTGCCTCCCTCTCAGCGATGCCCCCGCCTGCCCCTATTTCGCTGCCGGGGCCGAACGGCCGCCGCATACCGAATTGAGCGGAATGGCGCTACTGTAACGGAGTCCAAGCTGCCCGTTCGCTACCTCGGCACACCTCCCATTCCGGACCCGACTTCATGATGCTGCGGTGGCCGCCGGTGCACTTCTCCCCGCTGGAATCGGCGAAGTAGCACGGGCATGGACTACCTCGACTTCATCATCCGGATCGAATCGAGGCGTGGCGACACCTTTGTGGTGGGGATCGAGTCACCGGCCGGCGAAGGGAGTTCCGAATTCCGGCTTCCGTTTGCCGAGGCGGAATTTGCTGCGCTGTTGCACGCGATGGGGCACTCGATGCGGGGCACTCGCGAGGTCATCCTCCCGCCCGCAGCGATTGCGGAGCATCACCATCCCTCCGCCCTCGGTGATCGGCTCTTCCAAGCCCTCTTTACCGGCTCCTGCCGCGATCTCTTCAACACCAGCCTCGGCCATATCCAGGGCCGCGACGTCGGGCTGCGGATCAAGCTCCATATCGATCCGAATGATCCCGACCTCGTCGATCTGGCGACGCTCCCCTGGGAGTTGATGTATCGCACCGAGACGCGTGACTTTCTCAGCCTCTCGCGTGGCACGCCGCTGGTCCGCTATCTCGATGTCCAGCGTCCATTCGCCCTGCTGCCTTTCGCGCCGCCATTACGCATCCTCGTCGTGGTGTCGAGTCCGGCGGGGGTGCCGCCGCTCGATCTTGCGAGAGAGCGCAGCGCGATCGTCGCGACCTGGGGGAATCGCCCCGGTGTCGAAGTGGACTTCCTCGACCGGGCAACGAGTCGGCAACTCAGCGATCGACTCGTCACCAAGCCTTATCACGTACTGCATTTCATGGGGCACGGTGACTTCGATCCCGAGCGCGGCACCGGAGTGCTCCTGCTTGAGGATGACGCCGGCGATGCGAGCCCGATCGACGGGACGACGCTCGGGATGCTGCTGCGCGATGTTGCTTCGATGCGCCTCATCTTCCTGAATGCGTGCAACACGGCGCGGTCGGGGAGTCGTCCCGGCCTCGATCCGTTTGCGGGTGTCGCCAGCGCGCTGGTGATGGCGGGAATTCCGGCTGTGGTCGCGATGCAGTTTCCGGTCTCCGACGCGGCCGCGATCGAGTTCGCGAGCACCTTCTACCCGCGACTGGTCGATGGCTTTCCGGTCGATGCTGCGGTCTCCGAGGCGCGGAAGGCGATCAGGATGGCGGACCGGACCTCGTGGGAATGGGCCACGCCGGTGCTCTTCATGCGATCAAAGGATGGCGGCCTCTTCGATATCACCCCGCCGGTGGTGGCTCCCCGCGCACCCGAGCCACCGTTTGCCGCTCCACCACAGCAGGAGCCGGGGCTCTCGGAGCG
>JBDSMX010000276.1:0-3363 GCA_039915645.1 Gemmatimonadales bacterium
ACGGAGAGTTCATGAGCGCGACGGCTACGAAGACCATCGGCACCATCGTCCAGATCATCGGCCCGGTTCTCGACATCGAGTTCCCGCCCGATCAGCTGCCGGAGATCTACAACGCGGTGACGGTTGACGACAACAGCGGCCCGATGCCGGTGCGACTGACCGCCGAAGTGCAGCAGCACATCGGCCGCAACCAGGTGCGCGCGGTCGCGATGAGCTCGACCGATGGCGTCTCGCGCGGGATGCAGGCCGTCGATACCGGTTCTGCCGTGTCGGTGCCGATTGGCAACGCCGCACTCGGCCGGATCCTCAACGTGCTCGGCGATCCCGTCGACGGTGGCGAGCCGATTCCTGCCAGCGTCGAGCGGTGGCCGATTCACCGTCCGTCACCGGCCTTTACCGAGCTGGAGCCGAAGACCGAGATCCTCGAGACCGGCATCAAGGTCGTCGACCTCATTGCCCCGTTCGTGAAGGGCGGCAAGATCGGCCTCTTCGGCGGCGCCGGCGTCGGCAAGACGGTCGTCATTCAGGAGCTGATCAACAACGTCCAGAAGGGACACGGCGGCAAGTCGGTGTTCTGCGGCGTCGGTGAGCGGACCCGTGAGGGGAACGACCTCTACCTCGAGTTCAAGGAAGCCGGGATTCTCGGCTCAGTGGCACTGATGTTCGGTCAGATGAACGAGCCGCCGGGTGCGCGTCTCCGCGTCGGCCTGTCGGGCCTCACCATCGCCGAATACTTCCGCGATGTCGAAGGCCAGGACGTGCTGCTCTTCGTCGATAACATCTTCCGCTTCACCCAGGCCGGCGCCGAAGTCTCCGCACTGCTGGGCCGGATGCCGAGCGCTGCGGGTTATCAGCCGACGCTGGCGACGGAAATGGGTGACCTGCAGGAGCGGATCACCTCGACCCGGAACGGTTCAATCACGTCGGTGCAGGCGATTTACGTTCCAGCCGACGACCTGACCGACCCGGCACCAGCGACGGCGTTCGCCCACCTCGACGCGACGGTCGTGCTCTCGCGCGCCATCTCCGAGCTGGGCATCTATCCGGCCGTCGACCCGCTCGACTCGACCTCGCGCATCCTCGCGCCGCAGTTCATTGGTGAGCGGCACTACAACGTCGCAATCGGCCTGCAGCGCACCCTGCAGCGCTACAAGGCGCTCCAGGACATCATCGCGATTCTCGGCATGGACGAGCTCTCCGAAGAGGACAAGCTGGTCGTCGGCCGGGCGCGCCGTCTCCAGCGCTTCCTGTCGCAGCCGTTCTTCGTCGCCGAGCAGTTCACCGGCTTCCCGGGCAAGTACGTCAAGCTCGAAGAGACCGTCGCCTCGTTCGAGCGGGTGCTCTCGGGCGAGTTCGACCACCTCCCCGAGCAGGCGTTCTACATGCAGGGCGGCATCGATGACGTGATCAAGCGCGCCAAGGAGCTGCAGGGTTGATGCGGGTCACCGTCATCTCTCCCGAGGCCGCGGTCTTCGACGGCGAGGCGGATTCCGTCATCGCGCCGGCGTTTGACGGCGAACTGGGCATCCTGGCGAATCATGCGCCGTTGATGACGGTGCTGGGTACGGGCGAGCTCAAGGTGCGTGCCGGTGGAAGCGTTCGCCGCTTTCATGTGCAAGGCGGCTTCCTGCAGGTCGTCCAGAACAGTGTCCGCATTCTGGCCGAACATGTGCAGGGAGTATCTGATGCGTAATGTCCGTTTCGCAGCAGCGGCAATCGCCGTGCTGGCCGTAGCTCCGCTGGCCACGATCGCGGCCCAGTCCACCGGGACGCCGATCTATGCCGCACCGTACCGCGCCTTCGCCAAGAGCGAGATCGGCCTCTCGCTTTCCGATCCGGGTGATGGTTTCGCGCTTGAGGGGTCGTACCGCACCTCGTTCTCGAAGAAGATCGATCTCGGCTTCCGCGGCGGCTTCACTGATCGCTCGGGACCCAAGGGGACCGATCTGCTCGTTGGCGCCGATCTCCGCGCGCGCGTGCTCGATCACAATGACTCGTTCCCGCTCGATGGATCGTTCACCCTCGGTCTCGGGATCCAGAGCGGCGACGGCTTCACCGTCGGCTACCTTCCGATCGGCTTCTCGATGGGACGTCGCGTGCTGCTCGAGGGATCGAATGTGTCGCTGGTGCCGTATGTGCACCCGGTGCTGACGCCGATCTTCGGCGATGGCAGCGGCACCGATTTCTCGCTCGGTTTCGGCGTTGATGCCCGGATCAATCCGCGTCTCGACCTCCGCTTCAGTGCGGCGCTCGGCGATCGCGACGGCATCGGCTTCACGGTCGCTTTCCTCCGCTGAACTTCAGGAGTCTTCGCATGTTCGCTCGCGCCCTCGTGCTCTTGCTGCTCGGGGGCGCGCTCGTTTCGGCCCCCGCCGCTTCCCAGTCTCTCGGCCTGCCGGTGATCAATCACGGCGTCCCCACCGGGATCAATCTTGCCGTCGACGCCGGCTTCTCGAATGCCGATGCCGGCAAGGCCACTACCGTCGGCGCGAGTGCGTCGGTTGGTCTCGGCTTTGTGGGCGTCACCGGCACCATCGCTCGCTACAACCCGAAGGTCGGTGATGGCATCTGGGCGCCAGGCGTGAGCGGTTCGCTCCGACTCTTCGGCGGCCCGCTGATTCCGATCAAGGTGACGGCGCTGGTCGGGGTGTCGCATTGGAGTGTCGGCGGCACCAAGGTCACCCACGTGCCGGTGTCCCTTGGTATTGCCGCGACGATTCCGTCGCCGGGCTTCGCGATCAAGCCGTGGGTGGCGCCGCGCATTGATATCGTCGCGCGGACGTTTGACACCGGTGACGTCGGCAACTCCGGGGAGAGCCATTTCGGCATCAGCGGCGGGATCGACTTCACGCTGCTGAGCGGCATCTCGTTGCGCGCCGCCTACGATCGGATGTCGTATCGCGGCTTGAAGCCGTCGATCCTCTCGTTCGGGGTGGGGTTTCAGCCGTAAGCGAGAAGGGAGAAGGGAGAAGGGAGAAGGGAGAAGGGAGAAGGGAGAAGGGAGAAGGGAGAAGGGAGAAGGGAGAAGGGACCTCCCGGTGGTGCCGCGCTCGCGCGGCACCGGTCTCCGGTCCGCACCAGCCGTCGTATTTCCAAGCCAAGAGCCGCAGGACTCAACCGCACGGCTAGACCCGTGCCGCGCATGCGCGGCACCACCAGACCTCCCCCCGGCGCAAGCGCGGCACCACCAAGACCTCCCGTCCGCGCAAGCGCGGCACCACCAGACCTCCCCCCCGCGCTCCCCCTGAAACTCTAGGTATCGACCGCCCGTATCACCCCTAGACTTTCTAAGGGGAAGCTCGTGGCCGATACCGTCACCCTGCTGCGCGGCGCACTCGATGCGCTGGTGCTCAAGGCCCTCAC
>JBDSMX010000283.1:0-2919 GCA_039915645.1 Gemmatimonadales bacterium
ACTTCTCCCTGCCCACGCGCCCATTGAAGTAGGCCCGGTGGCGACGCAGCCCTCACGCATTCACGATATCTCCGCCCCGCTCGCAAGCATGCTGGTCGACAGCGCCGACCATACAGCAATGGCAAGCGATGACGAAGCAGATTTCTCGGCATCTGCAGTGGCGCCACCCAGGGAAGACGCGCGCGAAGCATCGGCGCCGCACGGGATGCGTGGCGACACCATCCGGATCGTCTCACCAGTGGGCGCCAATGCGGTCGAGCAGGTCAGCATGGGCCGGAAGCCCGCAGCCCGCCTCGTCGCCAACATCGAGGGCGCCGGCCTCGGCTTCACCGGGCCGCAGGGGAATGGCCGCGGCGGACTCGACTACTCGCTGGCAGTGGGACCCAACCACATCTTCGCCATCGTCAACGGTGGCGGCCTCCATATCTGGACCAAGAAGGGACTCCCCGATCGCCAGACCAGGCGCCCGATGTTCGACACCACTGGGCGAGTGCTCTACGGTCCGGTGAATGTGCGCCAGATCTGGAAAGGCTTTGGTGGCCAGTGCGACACTCGCGGCAGCGGTGATGCGGTGGTGCGCTACGACCAGCTCGCCGACCGCTGGCTGGTGGTGGTGCCACTGTTCAGCAGATATCCGCACATCGCAGGGCAGCAACCGTATCCCGAAATCGGCGTGCCGACGGAGAACCGGAAGGGACAGCCCGGGCAGCCGGGTGGCGCATTGAAGCTCGATGCGCCTGACACCACTGGTCAGGGTGCCGCGACGCTTGCTCGCCGAAATACCGCCGGCACAACGGACACTTCTGCACGCGTCCGCGCAGCGACTCCACCGCCCCGCCCCGTCCTGCCGCCCAACGGCATTCCCCCAGCACCCGATACGACCGTAGGGACTTACGGCATCTGCTACGCCGTGAGCACTTCCGCCGATCCGCTCGGCAGCTACTACCGCTACGAATTCATCCGGCCGTTTTTCCCGGACTATCCCCGGCCGGCAATCTGGCCCGACGGTTATTACATCCCGACCAGCACCAGCGACAACTTCATCCAGAAGCATGCCTGTGTTGCCGATCGCGTCCGGATGCTGAAGGGCGAAGATGCGACGGAGCAGTGCATTGTCGTCAACGGCATTCCGTTCCTCAACAACGCCGACCTCGACGGCAAGACACTGCCGCCGGCCGGCGCGCCGAATCCCGTGCTGGCCGCGGGCGGCAGCCAGTTGCACGGCGTGCTCGAGGACTCGGTGATCTACTCGTGGCAATTCCACGTCGACTGGAAGAACCCAAGCAATACCAAGCTCATTGGTCCCGTTCCGATTCCTGTGGCACCGTATCACTTCCTCTGCAACGGGCAGTTGACGCAGTGCGTGCCGCAGCCGGAGAACAAGACCCGGCTCGACCCGCAGGGTGACAAGTTGATGGCGCGGGTGACCTATCGTCGCATCGGCAATGTCGAGCATCTCATCGCGGCACACTCGATCAACACGTCGCTCAACGGCGGCGGTGTACGCTGGTATGAGTTCCGGATCGGCCAGGATCGGGCAACGACTCTCTTTCAGCAGGGCACCTATGCGCCCGGCGCGCCGAGCGATTCGCTCTATCGCTGGCTGCCGAGTGCGGCGATGGACAAGTTCGGCAACATCGGCATCGGCTACTCCTTCGGTGGTTTGCCGCACCACGTCGGGATCCGCTTTACCGGTCGGCAACCGAACGATCCCAAGGGTCAACTGACCTTTGCCGAGGCGATCGTGATCGAGGGTGGCGGTTCGCAGACGGCCTCGCGCTGGGAGGATTACACCCAGACCGCCATCGATCCCGATGACGACTGCACCATCTGGCACGTCGGCGCCTACGTGCGGGCTGGCACGACCGCATCCTCCTCGCGGATCTCTGCCTTCCGGATGCCCAAGTGCAATTAGAGTTGGCGGGTCGAAGCAAGGAATTGTCGCCCTGAGCGCAGCGAAGGGCCTTCGGGATGACAAAGTCCCTCTTCTCCCTCCTCCCTTCTCCGCCTAGTTTCTTCGGAGTCTCCCTCCCAACCGAACCACCAAATCGGATGTGACATGATCACGCCCAAGCGCCGTCTCTCCGCTACGGTCGCGCTGCTCGCGACCCTCGCCCTCACCTACGCCCACGATGCCACGGCCCAGGGTCGCGGCGCGCCGGCTGGGCCACCTCCCGCGTCAGGGATCGGCACCAACGGCAAGCTCGGCCCGATCATCAAGGACGGCATGATGCAGCCGGTCCTCGAATTCGCCGACACCAGCCAGCTCATCCGGCAGTCGGTCTGGGTCGAGACCAACTTCGACAGCGACCACGACGGCAAGCTCGACCGCGTGCACGTGCAGGTGACCCGACCAGGCGCAGCAGAAAAGGCCGGGCTCAAGGTGCCGACGTTGATGCTCTCCTCGCCCTACATCGGCCCCACCAACGGCGAGTCGCCCGACTGGGATGTCAAGCAGGAGCTGGGCGCACCATCGCCAGCGCGCGTCCTCCCGGTGTACCGCGCTTTCAGCGACAGCATGCGACTCAATCCCGGTTACACCAACTGGGTGTCGCGCGGCTTCGCGGCCGTCGCGGTGGAGAATGCCGGCACCGGCCTCTCCTCTGGCTGCCCGACGGTTGGTGACGGCATCGAGAACATCACGCCCAAGTTTGCGATCGACTGGCTCAATGGTCGCGCGAAAGGCTTCACCACCATCGACGGCAATGTGCCGGTGAGCGCGATGTCGTGGTCGAGTGGCAAGGTCGGAATGACCGGCACCTCCTACGAAGGGACGATGCCGCTCGCGGCCGCGGTAACCGGTGTCGAGGGACTCGAGGCGATCATCCCGGTCTCGCCGAATACCTCGCAGTACCGCTACTACCGCTCCAACGGGCTGGTCCGTTCACCCGGCGGCTACCTGGGCGAGGACGTGGAGGC
>JBDSMX010000162.1:0-8083 GCA_039915645.1 Gemmatimonadales bacterium
AACCCCATCCCGATCTCGACGCCTTTCACGGCGGGGATCGACATCAGCATTCCGGCAAGGCGACCATCGAGCTTGCGATCCCAGCTCACGTGGCTGCCGAGACCAACGGGAATGCCGCGTGCGACGACTTCCATCTCGCCGCCGAGGGTGTCGCCGTCCTTCTTCGCCTGGTCGATGCGCGCGATCATTTGTGCTTCGGCGGCGGGGTCGAGCGTGCGCACGGCCGACGCATCACTCGCGGCATTGAGTGGTGTCGGGAGCGTGGCGGGGACTTCTGCGCGAATGCCGCCGAGCGACACCAGGTGCGAGCCGATCTCGATCCCCATCTCGGCGAGAAAGCGACGCGCAACGGCGCCCGCTGCGACGCGTGCGGCGGTTTCGCGAGCAGAGGCGCGTTCGAGAATGTCGCGGGCATCGAGGCGATCGTACTTGAGCACGCCGACGAGATCGGCATGGCCCGGGCGCGGGCGCGTCACGCGACGACGACGCAGCTCGCCGCTCCCTTCGTACGCCATCACATCTTCCCAGTTGGCCCAGTCGCGATTGTGAATCAGCATCGCGATGGGGGAGCCGAGGGTCTCGCCGGCGCGCACGCCCGCGAGCCACTCGATCCGGTCCTGCTCGATCTTCATCCGGGCGCCGCGGCCGTAGCCCTGCATCCGGCGGCCGAGATCATGATCGATCGCCTCGGCGCCGATGGGGATGCCGGCAGGAAGCCCCTCGACAATGACGACGAGTCCTTTCCCGTGTGATTCGCCGGCAGTTGTGAAGCGGAACGGCACGAAGCTCTCCGAGGAAACGATCTCCCAATATGTACGCGCGGGGATAAAATGCGAGGCGCCCGGCTTTCGCCGGGCGCCTGCAGGAACCACGGTCCCGCAGCCAACGGCTGCGGGCTACGGCACAATCACGGAGGCGTCGGGTCGTCGATGATGCGCGGCATCACGAGGATGATGAGATCCTTGCGATTCTCGCGATTCTCCGTGAAGGAGAAGAGGTTGCCGATGAACGGCAGCGACGAGAGCAGCGGGATCCCCGAGCGGTTGCGGGTCACCGTGGTGACCGTGAGGCCGCCGATGACTGCCGTCTCGCCGTCGTTGACGAGCAGGTGGTTCTCGGCCCGCTGCTTCGGGATGGTGAAGCCGAGGTCCACGGCAGCCAGCGCCTGGATGGACGAGCGCTCGACTTCAAGATCGAGCAGAATCTGGCGGTTGTTGGTCACGTGCGGCGTGGCGACCAGCTTGATGCCGGTCTCCTTGAAGGTCACGTTGGCGCGTGGCGCCTGGTTGACCTGGCCGAACGACGAGGCG
This sequence comes from Gemmatimonadales bacterium, assembly GCA_039915645.1. Lineage (GTDB taxonomy): Bacteria > Gemmatimonadota > Gemmatimonadetes > Gemmatimonadales > GWC2-71-9 > Palsa-1233. The sequence goes on from JBDSMX010000162.1 coordinate 1,311, forward strand.
TCGATGACTCGCACCGGCGTTTCTTCGCCGGAGAGAATGTTCGCCTTGCGGTTGTCGAGGGTATGGATGATCGGCACCGCTTCGACGTCGGTGAGTTCGACCCGCTCCAGCGCGGAGAGGAACGAGGTCACCGAGAAGCCGCCGATGGCGGTGCTGAACACCAGGTCGAGCGCCGAACCCGAGATGAGTGCGTCGGCATTCGAGATGCCGGAGACCGCATTGCCACCGAGGTTGACGATGTTGGTGTTCGGGTTGTAGGGCTGGCCGGTGCTCGGGTCAGTCCGCTGGATCAGCTTGTTGTTGAACTGCTGGCCGGTGCCGATGTCGTACTTGAGGCCCAGCTGCGCCAGGTCAGTCCGGTCGACGAAGATCAGCTTGGCCTGGATGGCCACGGTCGGCGTGCGAATGTCGAGCGAGTGCACGAAGTCGACGATGTTCTCGATGCGGGTCCGCGAATCCGTGATGATCAGCGAATTGCTCGAGGTGTCCGGAATGATCTTGCCACGATTCTTGGTGATCATCCCTTCGACCGACTTCGCCATCTCGGCGGCGCGGGCGTAGTTGAGGCGCACCTGACGGGTCTCCAGCACTTCGATCGAGTCGAGGCGCGAGAGTTCGCCCGGGGCGTCCACGCGGATGATGCCGCCCTTCATGACCACGGCCGAAAGGCCCTGGGTCGCGAGGAAGGCTTCGAAGGCATCGGACCAGGTCTGGTCTTCGAGCGTCATCGAGACGGTGCCGCTGATTCCCTTGCCGGTGACGATCGACCGCTTGCCGGCCTTGGCGAAGGAGTAGATCACGTCCTCGATCGGCGTCTTGTCGTAGGTCACGGAAATGCGCGGATCGTCGGCACGCGGCGCCATCGGTCCGACCCGGAGGCCGTTGCGCGACGGGCTCGTCGAGGCGTCGACGCGTGCGTCCTGAGCCCGCGGCTGTGGAGCACTGACTTCCGACGCGATCGCCTTGGCGCCGCCATTGCTGGCCGACCAGGCATCGAACGGCGAGTCGGCGAACGCGACGGTGACGATCCCCGGCGTGGAGCGATCGATCTCGAACGCCGGCAGGCGATCGAACTCGAGCACCACTCGCACGACGTTGGGCAGATGCTGCCGCTGACGCACGGAGGTCACGATGCCGCGCTGGCGGCCATCGTAGCCGGAGAGGTCGGCGAGCGTCGCGCCCTCGAGATCAAGCACGAGGCGATCGGGATCGTGGTAGACCACGTCCTTGACGGTCACCTTGCCCGTGACGGCAATCGCGAGTCGAGCGGTGCCGCCGCTGCTGGTCAGCGACATCGCAGTGACCTGCGCGTCGGGAGCAGGGCGCAGTGTGGCGGCTGGCGTGCCAAGGAACATCGGCACCAGCATCCAGGAAAGTGATCGGGTCATCATGGCGCCTCGTCCTCCGCCTTACGGAGCGAGTAGGTCTGTTCACGGACGGTGCCGAAGTCGTCCAGGCGCAGCGTGACATCCTTGCGAGTCACACTGGCCACATAAATCCGACCAAGTCGCTGGCCGGGGTGCACGTCATAGCGGCGGTTACTGCCAATATCCCGGAAGATGGCAACACTGTTGCCCGGGTCCCTGGTGTCATACATGATGGCCGTGAGCTTGAGATCGGGCAGCTCGGGGCCGCGCTGCGCGGTGGCGAGCACCGAGCGGAACGGATCGCGTGCCGCGCCTTCGTAGGCGTAGGTCTCACGCAGCAGCGGACGGCCACCCGCAGCAGCGACAGTATCGATGGCGAGCTTGCTCATCCGGGCCGCGTGGGCATCGGTCGCGGCCTTGCGACGCGCGGCGCCGGCAGCCATTGCCGAATCCGACTTGAAGCTGGCCAGCGAATCGGCCGTGGTCACCACGGTCTTGCTACCACCGCAGCCGACCAGCGTGAGGAACGCGAGAGCGGCGAGAGACTCACGGCGCATTGGTGGAGTCCTCCAGCTGACGGGCCTTCACGTAGGTCTTGATCGAGAAACGCGCCTCGATCATCGCCGTGGTGTCGCCGAGGGCGCGCGCCTGCGCCTGGTTGGCCGCACCGATCGCGACTTCGCCCGGCACGATGATCCGGCGGAGCGACGCGATGTCGGTGAGGAACTGGCCCACCTGATGGTAGTGGCCGATGACCGACAGCTTGTAGGTATAGGTGTCGTACGGCGCCGGGCCGGGCTCGGGCGCCACCGGCGCGAAGCCGGAGAATGTCACGCCGCGGACCTTGGCGCGAATCTGGATGTCGTCGAGGAGATTGTTCACCTCGCGCTGCTCCGGCACCAGGGTGCGGAGCACGCCGAGCGACGCCTTGTAGGCATCGACTCGCTTGCGCAGATCCTCGACCGAGCCGTGCGCCAGGTCACGCTTGGCGGTGTCGATCTCGGCCGTGAGCCGGGTGAGCGTGTCGGTGAGCAGCACGACGCGCTGCTGCCGCGACTGCAATCCCTTCATACCGATCTGGTCGATGCCGGCGCCGGTGTAGCCGACGTAGCCCACCAGCAGGGCAATCACGGTGAGCATCACCGGCGTGGACTTTGACAGGTCCGCCATGGTTACCTCACCACCGATTCAATGACCGGCACCGTGCGAATGTGCGCCGGGTCGGCCCGGATATACGAGGCCTGAATGATGAACGACGTGAGTGCGCGATTGCCTTCGACCACCGTCTTGGCTTCGACCGGCAGCACGTTGGTGAGCCACGGGCTCTCTTCAAGCCGGCGCAGGAAGGCGGTGTAGTTCTGCAGGTCGCTGGTGCGACCGATGATGCGCAGGTTCACCGGTGCCACGACGCCCGACTCGACCGCAGCGACTGCGTTGTTGGCAGTCGCGCCGGCGGCCGGCAGCATCGACACTTCGGTCAACCAGGTGAAATCGGGAAGCGCCGAACCGATGTCATCCAGGATGTGCGGCCAGGTGTAGCGCTCCTGGTCGACACTGGTGATGGTACCGATCTGGGCCAGGATCGAGTCGCGAACATTCTCCTCGCGCCGCTTCTGCTTGACGAAGTCGGTGTAGGTCGCGTACTCGGTGCGCGCGGCCTCAAGCTTCGGTTCCAGCGTCGAGAGCTTGGTCGCGGTGGAGATGTAGACGAAGCCGAGGAAGCCGACGACGCCGACCCACGCGATCAGCGCGGCAGCGAGCCAGGGTTCCTTCACCTTGGAGGTGATCGTCGTGATCCGGGCACCGAATCCGGCGAAGGCGGGACCGCTTCTGGTCTGACGCCGAGCACCGGGACGGAGGTTGATCGTAATCATCGCGTAGGCCTCCTCACGCCGCCGACCGCAGGGCGAGTCCGACTGGGAGCATCAGCAGCGGAGCAATCTCGTCCACCTTGAGTTCCCCGAAAGCATCGGGTGATGCATCGAGCCGCTCAAGTGGATGGGCCTGCGTGACCGGCACGCGGAGGCGATCGGCGAGCACACCGGCGAGGCCGGGAACGCGCGAACCGCCGCCGGTGAGATAGAGGCGCGCGAGCGCGCCGACCGGGCGATTGGAGGTCTGCAAGAAGGCCGCGGCGCGTTCGATGCCGAGGGCCATCTCTTCACCGCGTGCGGCGACGTGCGGTGCCAGCGCGGGATCGAGATCGGAGCCACGGACCACGCGATCGGCCGCATCGGCGGCGAGACCACGCTCACGCTGCAGATCCTCGCGGAGGCGTCGGACGCCCACCGGGAGATCGCGGGTGAGGACCGGAACGCCATCCTCGAGCAGGTTCACCGTGGTGGTCTCGTGGCCGATGTTGGCCAGGGCGACCACCCCACGCATCGCTTCGGGGTAGTTCACCTCGAAGGCGTTGTGGAGGGCGAAGGCCTCGACGTCGATGATGCTGGCATCGAGACCGATTTCGGCCAGGAGCGCCAGCTTGGACTCGACCAGTTCCCGCTTCGCGGCGACCAGGAGGACCTGCATCTGCAGGCCATCGGCGTCGGGATCGAGAATCTGGAAGTCGAGTTCGACGTTCTCGGGATCGAAGGGGACGTGCTGATCGGCTTCCCAGCGGATGACCTCGCGGGCCTCCGCTTCTTTCATCCGATCCATCGTGATCTTCTTGATGATCACGTCGCGGCCGCCCACGGCCACAATCACGTCGCGAGTCTTGATCTGGAGGCGAGCGAGCAGATCCCGGACGGCATGCGCCACCAGTGTGGGATCCATCACTTCGCCTTCGACGATGGCGTCGTCGGCGACGGCCTGGATGGCGACCCGCTCGAGGACAGGATGCCCCGAACTGTGGTTCACCACCGCAACCTTGATGAATCCGCTGCCGATGTCGAGACCGACCGTCGATCGCGCGCGGGGGAAGAGCGCCATAGGAGCCCGGATTGTGCGAGGAGGGTTGCACTAAGGTATCGCCGCCCCAGCCGAGAGGTCAAGCGAGGTACCTCATTTCAACCCGTTGTCCGAGGGCCACTTACGCGAACCGCCCCCGGCACGGAACCAGGCTGTTACACCCGGCAGACAGTCATCAGGTTAGCACTCCCCGTGCCACGGCAACATCAATAGCGGGAGCGATACCCTGACACCCGGAGAGTATCGGCACCGATGACGCCGATAAGCAGGGTCGCTCGGCGTGCGCCGACCAGCTGCAGCCGGTCATCTCGCAGGGTCACCTCGGCCGACAACTGCAGCAGACTCCCCTCGCGCCACGCGGTGCTTCGCGCCTGCCAGCCACGACCGATGGCGGTGGTGCCGAAATCGATCCGGTCACCATCGGCGAGGGCAACCAGCAGGGAATCGGCATTCACTCGCCGTTCGGCGAGGGTACTGGCGGCGAGCAGATCGCCTTCGATGGCGATGCGCAGGTCCCCGGCGAGGCGGAGTCGGGCGCTCGCCGCGACCAGGGCGACCGCGGCGAAGCCGGCGAGGAGGACCACGGCGAGGAGCGCCATCGCGAGCGCGAAGCCGGAGTCTCGCCGGACCGTGGCCGGTGACGGCGGCCGGGTCACGGTGGTGGCAACGGCGCGAAGAACTCTGCGGCGCGACCAGTGGCGGCCTGCACGAAGATGTGCACTCCACCGCTGTCCATCGCGAAGCGCGATCCCGCCGGGTCAAAGGGACCGGCAATCGGCTGGACCGGCGTCGAGCCATCGGCCGGGGCCATGCCGAACCACCACCGGGAACCCGAGCGATAGAGTCGCAATTGCACCGGCTCGACTGCCCGGACCAGCATCACGGGCGCGACGGCGACGCCGAGGGTGAGGTGGAGGGCGGCGCTGCCGTCGGGGCAGGTCGATGCACCAATGGCGATGAATGGCGGCTCGTCCCACGCCGGGGTGATGGCGCTGGTGAGTAGCCAGAGTTCATCGCGGCCCGGCTCAGGGTCTCGGGTTCCGCGCCAGCTGCTGCGGCCAACCCAGAGCTCGGCGCCGCTCACCTTGCAGGGCGCCCCGGCCCCGACCGGATGGTGCGCGACGAGGCGATCGGGCGCCGGCACCGCGATGTCGCCCGGCTCGCCATCGCGCAGGTCAGCACGCGACCAGGCCGCCACCGCCGCGAGACTCCGTTGCTCCTCGAGCGCCAGCGTCTGCCGTTGTGCCGACCGCGCCGAGGCGACCACCACCGTGGTCACCAGCGCCGCAAGTATGCCGGCCACCACGATGACCAGCAGCAACTCGACGAGGGAGAAGCCGCAGCACTTCAGCGTCCGCATCGCACCACCACCTGCAGCGAGTCACGATCCGGAGCGGCGGGGAGCATCAGCAGTGTCGCCGTGGGAGTCGCGGCACCTCGACAGCCGCTACTGCTCTCTGTTTCGCGATAACGCGCCCAGCGCGAGGCATCGGTTGCGCTCCCGGCCTGGGCCCGGCGGCCGAGACGGTCGGCCGTGAGCGCGGCGGCGAGCGCGGCCGCACCGGCGACCTCGAGGAGAAGGAGAGCGACGACGAGTTCGACCAGCGAACTCCCTCGGCGAGATACCACGATGCGCTCCGGCTAGGGGAGCGGCAACAATGGCAATGGATGCAGCGGGAGCGGCGACCAAAACGACGCGAGCCGGTGGCGCGTTGTGCGCAACCGGCTCGTCGTGAAAGCTGGGTAGGGCGGGCGCTACCGCGCCGGCTGACTCAGCTGCAGGTGATGATCCCGTCGGTGGCCGCGCCCGAGCCCACCGTGACCGAACAGGTCTTCGGGGAGACCGAAATCGAGGCGTTAGTCACCGTCGCCGTGAACGAACTGGCGCTCGACGCGGCCGATGCGGTATTCCCGGTCGACGGCGCGAAGATCGTGTTCGGCAAGGTGTTGGTGTACGTGTTGTAATCGGCGAAGTACGCTTCCTGGCCGGTGATGATGTTCCGGATGTCGGTCTTCACTGCCGCAAGCTTCGCCTTGTCCTTGGTCGCCGCGAACTTCGGAATCGCGATCGACGCAAGAATGCCGATGATCACCACCACGATCAGCAATTCAATCAGCGTGAAGCCCTTCCGATTGGTAACCAGCATCGCGGCACTCCTCCCGGCTTGCGGTGAACCAGACTCGTCCTTCGGTACTGCGGTTCGCTTCGGACCCTCGATCGGCGACATCAGCGTCGCCGATCGGGGCCGGAGAGAGAACACTATACCAGCGTTCAGCTGCAGGCGATCTGGCCGTCGGTCGCCGTGCCCGAGCCCACCGTGACGGTGCACTGCTTCGGGTTGGTCGTGATGCTGCTGTTCGTCACGGTCGACGTGAACGAGCTCGCCGTGCCGGCGTGCGACGCGGTGTTGCCGGTCGACGGGGCAAACAGCGTGGTCGGCACGGTGCCGGTGTAGGTGGCGTAATCAGAGAAGTACGCTTCCTGCGCGGTCATGA